>DATEQM010000203.1:0-4635 GCA_035272605.1 Candidatus Acidiferrales bacterium
GGACGCGAGCTGGGGTTCGGCTCGCTGGCGGACCCCGGGCCGTGGCTCGCGCGGCTGGCAGTGCGCGTCAACGTGCTCACGCCCGCCGAGCTGCTCGATTCTGCCTCGCTTGCGGACACCGCCGCCGATTTGAAGGCCACGCTGCGGAACGAGGGCGAAAAGTTTCCACGTCTGACCGGGCGCGCCGCGGCCCTTCCCGACCTGGGCTGGCTCGCCACCGCCGTGCGCCGCGCCATTCTTCCGAACGGCGAATTGAGCGACGACGCCTCGCCGGAGTTGCGCCGCATCCGCTCGGCCCAGGGGAGAGCGCGGGAGAAAATTCACGAGCAGCTCCGTCGCATCCTGCGCGCGCGGGGCGAGGAGCCCGGCGAGGATTACGTCACGCTGCGCAACGATCGCTACGTGATTCCCGTGCGCGCGGCCGACCGCCGCGGCGTTCCCGGCGTGATGCACGGCGCCAGCGGCACGGGGCAGACCGTGTTCATCGAGCCGCTGGAGACGCTCGAAGCCAACAACCAGCTCGTGCAGCTCGCCGAGGACGAGGCGGCGGAGATCGCGCGCATCCTGGCGGAGCTGACCGACCGGCTGCGCCAGGCTTTCCCGCAACTCGAAGCCGCGGCCGCGACCATTGCCCAGCTCGATTCCGTTTTCGCCCGCGCGCGCTACTCGCGGGAATTCAACTGCACCCTGCCGGCATTTTCGGAGGAGTCGCGAATGTCGCTCGAATCCGCGCGGCATCCGGTGCTGGAAGCGCGCCTGCGGCAGTCTGCCGAGGGTCATGCGATTGTGCCGATCTCGCTCGAGCTGGGCGGCGCGAAGACCGTGCTGCTGATCAGCGGTCCGAATACCGGCGGAAAAACCGTGGCGCTGAAAACCGTCGGCCTGGCCGTGCTCTCGGCTCAGTGCGGCATCCCCGTGGCCGCGGAGCGCGCTGAATTACCGCTGATTGATCGCGTGCTGGCCGACATCGGCGACGAGCAATCCATCGCCGCGGACCTCTCCACGTTTTCCGCGCATATGCTGAACCTGCGCGGGATGCTCGAGGCGGCCACTCCGCGCTCGCTGGTGCTCGCCGACGAGATGGGCACGGGCACGGCGCCCGAGGAAGGCTCGGCGCTGGCCATTGCGCTGCTCGAGGAATTCCGCGCGCGCGGCTGCCTCACGCTCGCCACCACGCATCACGACCGGCTGAAGGCCTACGCCTCCACGACTCCGGGCGTGGTCAACGCCGCCGTCGAATTCGACGGGAAAAATCTGCGGCCCACCTACCGGCTGCTGCTGGGCGTGCCGGGCGTTTCCAGCGGCCTCGCCATCGCGCGGCGTCTGGGCTTGCCGGAACGCGCGCTGCAGCGCGCCGAGCGCGAACTCACGCCGGAATCCCGCGAGGCCGGCGCTTTGATCGCCTACCTCCACCAGAGCCGCGAGGAACTCGACGAGATGAAGCGCCGCGCCATTGCGGAAATCGAACAGCTCGAAGCCGAACGAAAAACGCTGCGCACGGAGTGGACGGAGCGCCAGCGCAAGCGCATCACCGAACTTGAGGCGCAACTCGAGGGAGCGGTCAAGCGTTACGAGGCCCAGATGGCGCGCGTGCTCGAAGGCATCCGCGACCGCGAACTCCGCACGCAGGTGGAAAAAGCGTCGCGCAAGCAGAGCCTGAAGGTACGCAGCGAGGCGCGAGAGGACGCCGACAGCGCTGTGGCCTCGCACCTGGCGGATTCGCAGCAGGACTTGGGCATCGCCGGGGACGGCCCGCAACCCGTCGCCGTGGATCTGCTCGTGCCCGGCGCGCGCGTGCGCGTTCGCGGCCTGCCCCAGCCAGTCATCCTGCGGCAGATTGATGACCGCGGCGCTCAGGTGGAGGCGGGACCTCTGCGGATGAAAGTGAAGCGCGAAGACATTCTGGCCGTGGTCGCCCAGACGTCAGGCGGCGCGCCGTCCTCCAAGGCTACCGCAGCACCGCGCCCCGGGATCCGAGTCCGCACTCATTCCGCGCAGGCAGACGCGCCGGAAGAGATCAACGTCATCGGCTGCACAGTGGAGGAAGCCACCGAGCGCGTGGACAAATTCCTGGACGAAGCCGCGCTCGCCGGAAAGCCCCGCGTGCGCATCATCCACGGTCACGGCACCGGCGCCCTGCGCCGCGGTCTGGCGGAGTTTCTCTCGACGCACCCCCACGTCGAGCGCGTCTCTGCGGAAGACCCGGAACACGGCGGTGATGCCGTCACTGTCGCCCAGTTGAAATAGCCTCGAGGCAATGCTAAACAGTCGGCAGCTCCGGCCATGGCCGAAACGAAAATCGAAAACCGAAAAACGAAAATCGGGGGAGCTCCGATCCCGCCGAGCTCTTCGATTCGCGACTTCACGGATCTGGTCGCTTGGAAGCTCGGCGGTGAACTCCGCAGGAAGGCCTACGAACTCACGCGAAAATTTCCCGCGGAGGAAAAACACGTTCTAGCCGCACAACTTCGCCGGGCAGCCATCTCGGTCACTGCGAATCTCGCCGAAGGATATGGCCGCTATTCCTATCAAGAGAACATGCAGTTTTGCCGGCACGCGCGAGGCTCCGCGTATGAAGTCCGCCACCATCTGACCACGGCCCTCGACGCAGGCCACATCTCCAAGTCAGATTGGCAGCAGACGGAAGAACTTGCCAAGCGCGTTATTCTGGTTCTGAACGGATACATCCGGGCGACTCGGCAGAGGCAAAAGCAGGCAAACAAACACTGAGACATCGTCTCCACGTTTTTCGTTTTTCGATTTTCGTTTTTTGTGACTGAAGCCGGCTCATTCGCGGATCGCGTCAAGCAGCAGGCGGACATCGTCCGCGTGATCGGCGAATACGTGCGCCTGAAGAAGGCCGGCCAGAACTTCATGGGGCTGTGCCCGTTCCACAACGAGAAATCGCCGTCGTTTGCCGTGCACCCGGTCAAGCAGATCTACCACTGCTTCGGCTGCGGCGTGGGTGGCGACGTTTTCAAATTCCTCATGGAATTCGAAAAACTCGAATTCCTCGACGCCGTGCGCGCCGTCGCGGAGAAGTGCGGCATCGCCGTGCCCCAGCGCCGGCCGCGCACTCCCGCCGAACGCCGCGAGACGAGCCAGCGGAATCAACTCCTCGAACTGCACCGCGACGCCGCGGAGTTTTTCCAGCGCCAGCTCCGGGGCAGCCCAGAAGGCGGCGTGGCCCTCGGGCATTTGGAAGACCGCGGCCTCGACCGCGCCGCCCTGGAACGCTTCGGGCTGGGTTACGCGCCGTCGGGCGGCGACGTCCTGTTGCGCCACGCCCGCGGCAAATATGCGGAGAAGCTGCTCGAGGCTTCCGGCCTCGTCTCGCGCGACCCATCGGGCAGGCTCTACGACCGCTTCCGCCGCCGCGTCATGTTCCCGATTGCCAACGAAGCGGGCCGCGTGGTGGCCTTCGGCGGGCGCGCCCTGAGCGACGAGCCGCCGAAGTATATGAACTCGCCGGAAACGCCCATCTACACGAAGAGCGCCGTGCTCTACCACTTCGACCGCGCCAAAGAAACCATCCGCCAGCGCGAATTCGCGGTGATGGTGGAAGGCTACATGGACGCGATTGCCGTGGCGCGCGCCGGAGTGACCAACGTGGTGGCCAGCTGCGGCACCAGTCTCACGGAAATGCAACTCCGCCTGCTGGGCCGCTTCACGCGCCGCGTGGTGATGAACTACGACCCCGACACCGCCGGCCAGGCCGCCACCGAGCGCTCGCTCACGCTCCTGCTCGAGCAGGGCTTCGACGCCCGCGTGCTCCGCCTGCCCGGAGGCGCGGACCCGGACAAATTCATCCGCGAACACGGCGCGGAGGCGTATCAGAAGTTGCTGGGGGAGGCGCCCGCCTTTCTCGATCACCTGATCGAGCGCGCGTGCTCCACGGCCGGAATGGACCTGAACACGGCGGAGGGCAAACTTCGCGCCGTCAATTTCCTGCTGCCGTACCTGCAAAAGCTGCCGGACCGCCTGCTGCGCTCGGAATGGGCCTCGCGCGTGGCGCAGCGGCTCAAGATTGACGAGCCCATGCTGCGCGAGACGCTGCGCCGCGCCGCCGCCGAGCGCCGCAGCGAAGTGAAAATGCGCCCCGAGCTGGCGCCGCACGCGGCAAAGCCCGCGGAGCGCCGTCTGATCCAGTTACTGGCCGAAGGCGAAGGCTTCCGCCAGCGCCTTGCCGAGGAGCTGCGCGAGGCGGGCGTGCATCGCGGCCTGGGAACGGAAAAGCTGTTCAATGCGCTGATTGAAGCCTGCGCCGCGGGCGACCGGCCCGATCCGGTCGTGCTGGCGGAAGCACTCGAGGCACCTGAGCGCCGCCTGCTCTACGACATCCTGTTTGAATCTGCCGCCGAGCCCACCTGGGACGAAGCCTCGAGCTGCCTGGTGGCTCTGCGGCGCGTGCACCTGGAAACCGAACTCGCCGACTTGCAGCGACGCATCGAGGCCGGGCCCGCTGCGGAGGAGCTGCGCGAACTCATGGGCCGGAAACAGGAATTACGCAAAGCGCTGGCTGCCGAGACCTCGAGCTGAAATCCACAGACGCAATAATTCCCACAGCAATGCCCCCGAGCCGGGGTTGACGCCGGCCCCAAACCGTTATATTTTTGTACAGCTTGACGGTGCAAC
>DATEQM010000204.1:0-3387 GCA_035272605.1 Candidatus Acidiferrales bacterium
TGGATCTCGCTATCCCAGCCCGTCTCCCCCGTCCAGTAGGGGAGGAATTGCTCCTGGTCGGCGGGCGGGGGAGGCAGTCCCGGGGGCGGAGGCCTTCGGGTGGTGGGAGACGACTGCGCGAGGGCAAGCTGCGGTGCGAGCACGGACAAGAAAATCAACGAAGAGAAGAGAAGAGAAGAAGAGGGCCGAACCGCGCAGGAAACAAAAACCGCATGGGCAACCTCCTACAGGGGTCAGTGGGGGGAGTCTAGGCCTGTGGTAATGCCCTGTCAAGTTAATATTGGATCATGGAATAGGTGATAATTTTAAGTGCCCGGCGTGGGCACCGGGCACTTTCTTGGTCTCACCGGAACGAGAAGGGGAAGTCGGCCTTCGGGCGTAAACGCGGCATGTGCCCGCGGCCCCTCCTCCGTCCCCGGGGTCCTCTCTTCCGACGGGATTTCGCTGCGTATCCCTTTCGCTGCCTACCCTGGCGTTTGGTTTGACTCATTCCCGCATGCGCCTATAATGGCCCTTCGCTGTGACGGCAGGCGAGAGAAGGACGGGCTCCATCGATGTTCCTCGACGTCAAGGAATTGGCGGTCAGGAAGCTCCGCATCCAAAAGTTCTATCCACCCGGCACGATTGATTACCACTCGGAAGACTTCCGTCAAACGGACGTCCTTGAGGTGCGTGCCACCGCCGAACTCGTGGACGGGCAAATTCGCCTCTGTGGCGAGCTGCACACGCGCGTCGAGCTGGTGTGCGCCCGCTGCCTCGACCCCGTAACCGAGGAGATCAGCCGCGATTTCGATCTCTTCTACCGTCCCATGGACACGATCCGCACCGAAGAGCAAGTCCAACTGGACGAAGAAGAGGCGGAAGTGGCTTTCTTCGAAGGCGCCGGCTTCTTCCTCGCCGATGCCCTGGCCGAGCAGGTGAACCTGGCCATCCCCATGAAGGCCATCTGCCGGAGCGATTGCCGGGGCCTGTGCCCGCAATGCGGCGCCAACCTGAACCACGAGGATTGCCACTGCCAGACCCATTCGGCCGATCCACGGCTCTCCCAGCTCGCCCGCGTCAAACTGGCCTTGTGCAAGAAGCAATAGCGTTCGCCGCCCGGAACAGGTAAACTGGGTCTTTCCCGAATGAACTGGAGCAGGAGTTTGTATGCCCAATCCGAAACGCCGGCACTCGAAAATGCGCAAGAATTCGCGCCGGTCTCACCATCACCTGACGGCCTTTTCCCTCGCCGAGTGCCCCAACTGCCACGAGCGGAAGATGCCGCACCAGGTTTGCCCGCGCTGCGGCTACTACAAGGGCCGCGAAGTCGTTGACACCACGGCCTGAGCCGCCGTACCTTCCAGCTAGCTTTCCCGTTCCCCGAGCCGCCAGATGACCACCATCGCACTGGACGCCATGGGAGGGGACCACGCGCCCCGCGCGGAAGTGGCGGGTGCGATTCTGGCCGCCCGCGAGTTGGGCGTCCGTGTCCTCCTGGTCGGCCAGCAGCAGGCCGTGCGCGACGAGCTCGCCGCGCAATCCGCCCCGGCTCTGGACATCGACATCGTCCACGCGCCGGAAGTCATCACCATGCGCGATTCCCCGCTGCAGGCCTACAAGAAAAAGAAAGGCAGCTCCGTGCACGTCGCGGCCAAGCTCGTCCGCGATGGCCAGGCCGACGCCTGGGTCAGCGCGGGAAACACGGGCGCGGTGATGGCCGTGGCTCACTTTACCCTCGGCACCCTCAGCGCGGTGGACCGCCCGGCCCTGGCCGCCCCCTTTCCCACCTCCAAGGGAAAAGTCTCGGTGATGCTCGACGTCGGCGCCAACGTGGATTCCAAGGCCGTGCATCTCGAGCAGTTCGCCGTGATGGGCGAGATTTATTACCGCGTGATTTTCGGCACCCGCCGCCCGCGCGTGGCCCTGCTTTCCATCGGCGAGGAAGAAATGAAGGGCAACGAGCTGACCCGCGAGGCTTACAATCGCCTCAAGAAGATGCCCCTCAACTTCGTCGGCAATGTCGAGGGACGCGACGTGTTTGCCGGCGAAGTGGACGTGATCGTCTGCGACGGCTTCATCGGCAACGTGGCCCTGAAAATCAGCGAAGGCCTGGTGGAATACTTCATCCGCTCCCTGCGCGACGCCCTGAGCAAGGACCTGCGCGCCAAGATGGGCGCCCTGCTCTCCCGCCCCGCCTTTAAGGGCTTCAAGGAAACTCTGGATTACTCCGAATACGGCGGAGCGCCCCTGCTGGGCGTCCGCGGCGTCACCGTGATCGGCCACGGCCGGTCCAATCCCAACGCCATCAAGAATGCCATCCGCGTGGCCGCGGAGCTCGCCCGCGCACGCGTCAACGAAAAAATCGAGGCGGAACTCGCAGGCAACGTGGCTGCCCTGCGCCAGACCGCCGCGCACTGAGGCCGGGAGCGCTCCATGGTCATCTGCGCATTTCTGTTCCCCGGCCAGGCCTCCCAGTACCCCGGGATGGGCCGCGACCTCCACGACAAGTTTCCCGCCAGCCGTTCCGCCTTCGAGGATGCCGACCGCGCCCTCGGTTTTTCCCTTTCCAAGATTTGCTTTGAAGGCACGGAAGAGGATCTCAAGCGCACCGAGGTCACCCAGCCCGCCGTCGTCACAGTCTCCATTGCCGCGCTGCGCGCCCTCGCCGCGCGGGGCGTGACTCCTGCCTACGTTGCCGGGCACAGCCTGGGCGAGTATTCCGCGCTGGTCGCCGCCGGGAGCCTGGACTTTTCCGATGCCGTGCGCCTGGTCCACCAGCGCGGCAAGCTCATGCAGGAGGCGGTTCCCACCGGCGTCGGAGCCATGGCCGCCATCCTCGGCCTCTCCCCCGCGCAGGTGGACGAGGCCTGCCGCCGCGCCGCCCAAGGAGAAGTCGTGGCTCCCGCCAACCTGAACTCTCCCGAGCAAACCGTCATTTCCGGCCACGCCACCGCGGTCAAGCGCGCCGTGGAATTCGCTTCGCAGAGCGGTGCAAAGCGCGCCGTGATTCTGCCCGTTTCCGCTCCCTTCCATTGCGAACTGATGCTGCCGGCGCAGCAGCGCCTGGAGGAAGTGCTGCGGAATACACGCTTCGGGCCGCTGCGCATCCCGCTGGTCACCAACGTCGGCGCCGAAGCCATCGAAAAGGGCGAAGAGGCCCGCGATGCGCTCCTCCGCCAGGTCTCGCTGCCCGTCCGCTGGGAGGAATCCATTCGCACGCTTCTCGCGCTCGGCGTGGAAGTGTTCGTCGAGGTCGGCCCCGGGAAAGTCCTAAGCGGCCTGCTGCGCCAGATTGACCGTTCTGTCCTGTGCGTCAACGTCGAAGACGAAAAAAGCCTGCAAGCCGCGGTGGAGAAAATCGCCAGCACCCGTACGCCCGCCGGGGAAACCGATTGACCCGTGTGA
>DATEQM010000205.1:0-3439 GCA_035272605.1 Candidatus Acidiferrales bacterium
ACCTGCGGTCGCTGAGCCCACGTTTGCCGAACGAGCGCGTACCTTGGTGCATGTGGGTCGGGTTGGGAGTCTCTCGACACACTCACGCAAACAGCAGGGGTTCCCCTTCGGATCCGTGATGCCCTATGGATTGGACGACCACGCGAATCCCGTCTTCCTGATCAGCACCATGGCCATGCACACCCAAAATCTGCAGGCGGACCCGCGTTCCAGCCTGTTGGTGGCCCAGCCCGATGCCATCGGCGATCCCTTGGGAGCGTCCAGGGTCACGTTGCTCGGAAATATTCTGCCGATACCCGCGCCGGAGGTGGCCGGAGCCCGGAAACTCTACCTGGCGCGCCATGCCAACAGCAAATACTGGGTGGACTTTGACGACTTTTCCTTTTACCGGATGGGCGTGGTGGACGTGTATTACGTGGGCGGCTTCGGGGTGATGGGCTGGGTTTCCGCCCCGGAATATTACAGCGGACAACCCGACCCGCTGGCTGACACTGCAACCGACATCACTCGGCACATGAATGCCGATCACGGGGATGCTCTCGTCCTGCTTGCCCGGGCATTTGCCGGAATCGAATCTCAGGAAGCGGCGATGACTTCGGTCGACCGTCTCGGCTTTCACGTGCGCTTGAGAACCGAGGACGGCACGCGTGGCGCCCGCATCGCATTCTTGCGGGAGGTGAGTACTCCGGCGGAAGCCAGAAACGTTTTGATGGAAATGGTGGGGCAGGCACGGCGGACGTGAGCAACCGTGCGATGCTCTAGTACCGGCAGCGGTAATCGGACATGTGAAATCCGGCTGACTCGCCAGAAGTCCCCTTGCGTTTGACAACCTGATTTGGCCCACCTTTGATACTTTCATTTGGCCCACCCCAGGTCATGAATCCTTCCTTTCCCCGCTCTGGGTTCGAAGCCGGGATGGGGTTGCAGGGGAAGGGGCGGCGTTTGAGCCCCTTCCTCTGCCCACACCCTAGAGAAGCCCAACTGTTCCTACGAGGCTTTCTTCTTCTGCCGTCCCTCCACGGTCCGCCGAAAACGGTACGATTCTGTTCCAGTCTCGATGATATGCGCCCGGTCTGTGATGCGGTCCAGCAACGCCTTGCAAAGCCGCGGGTTCGGGAACACCTGCGTCCACTCCGAAAACGGCAGGTTGGTGGTCACGATCAGCGTGGCCCGTTCGGCCCGCTCGGCGATCACCTGGAACAGGAACTCCGCCCCGATCTCCGCCAGCGGCACATACCCCACTTCATCCAGCGCGATCACGTCGTAGCGCATCCACCGCGCCAGCACCCGCCGCACTCCGTGGTGCTGGCCGGCTTCTACCAGCTCATTCACCAGGTTCGCCGCGGTGGTGAAGCGCACCCGGCGTTTCTGCCGGCACGCGGCCACGCACAGTCCCGTGGCCAGATGCGTCTTCCCCGTGCCACACTCTCCGATCAGCACCACCGGCTCGGCCCGCGTGATGTACCCACCCTCGGCCAGTTCGTGAATCTTCGCCGCCGGAATCTGCGGCGCCCGCGCGAACTCGAACTCCTCCAGCGTCTTCATCCGCGGCAGCCGGGCCTCGTGCAGGCGGTGGGCGATGGCGTGCTGGTCGCGTTCCTCGCTCTCCATGGCCAGCAGTGCTTCCAGATAGCCGATGTGGCTGTGGTTCTCCTTCACCGCCTGCTCGGCCAGACGCACGAAGTTCGCGCCGATCACCGGAACCTTCACCGCCTTGCAGTACTGCCGCACCGAAGCGTGCTCCAGAGCTTGCGCCGGCTGGCTCATGGCCTCACCGCCTCGAGCAACCCGTCGTACTCCGTCAGCACCGGCAGCGGCCGCTCGTAGCGTTCCAGCGAACCGATCTCCGGGGCCGGCTGCTCTGGATGTCTCAGTTCGCCGGCCATCAGCAGATGCCGCACCGCTGCCGCGTCCGTCGAGCGGAGATCGAGCGCTTGCTCCACCGCTTTCCGCAACGCTTCCCATCCGTGCGCGGGGGCCAAACGCAGCAGTTCGATCATCTCCCGTGTGCCCTCGTGCTTCCCGTGCCGCTCGCGCAGGCTCTGCCACAAGCGGTCGAAGCTCTCCGGCCAGCGACCGCGCTCCCGCCACTGGGCCAGCGGGGTCGAGCCGGCCAGCGCCCCGGGCTTTCGCTCCAACACGTCCAAGTAATGCTCCAGGTCCAGCACCGCCTGATAGCGGCCGAAGCTGCGCTCGTGACGCGCCGCCGAGCGCCCCTCGTGCCACACTTCCACGTAGGCGGGCAGCAGCCGTGCTTGCGTCCTGCTTCCCGCTCGCAGCGGAACCGAGTAGCGGTTGGTGCGCACCTTCACGCAGCCCTGGCCATCAACCACCGGGAAACTGGTTTCCGCCAGCTCGAAGCCTTCACTGGCCAGCGGCAGCAGGTGCTCGCGCTCGAGGCGCATGGCTTCGCCCACCGTGTGCGGCTTCCCGTGAATCCGCCGCTGCTCGTCCTGCTGGCAGCAGGCGCGCAAATATTCGTTCAACTCCGCGAGGTCTTTCACCTTCGGCACCGGCACCTTGTGGTTCCGCCGGAAGTAGCTGACCTCGCCTTCCACGCCGCCTTTCTCGTTCCCGCGCGCCGGGTTGCAGAACTCCGTCTGGAATCCCCAGTGCGAGCGAAACGCGATCAGCCGGTCGGTCTCCTCCCGCTGGTACCCACGCAAAATCTTCTTTACCGCGCTCTTCAGGTTGTCGTAACGCAGCAGCCGGAACACCCCGCCGAAGTAGTGAAAGGCCCGCTCATGGGCTTCCAGAAAGGCCTGCTGCGTGGCGTGAAAGTAGGCGGTGTGAAAGGCCCCGCCCCCCGCCATGCTGCGCATGGTGAACACCTGGGCGGTCTGGCGGCCCTCCTCGAAATCCACCGCGGCCTGGTACCAATCCACCTGCGCCTCGCCGCCCCAGTCGTAACTCTGCGGCACAAACGTCTCGCGCGCCGCCAGCCCCAGCTCTTCGTTGCGGCGCTGCACATACCGCCGCACCGTGGCTTCCGCCACGCGCGCCTCGGGATGCTGCTGGCCAATGCGCACCCAGATGCGGTGCGCCGTGTGCCGCTGCTTGCGCGGCGCCTGTTGATCGCTCTGCAAAATCCCGTCAATGAACTCGCGCACCGGGCCCAGCTTCGGACTGCTCCTGGCCGGTGGCTTGCGCTCCGGCGGTATCGCGCTCGAAAGCGCTTGCCGCACCATCCGGCGATGGGTATTCAACTTCTTCGCCACTCCCTGGATCGAGCCCACCCCAAACCGATACTCCCGCCGAATCTCCTCGAAGAGTTCCACTTTGCGTCTCCTGTCCATCGGCCCCCCGTCGGTACCGCTGACAGGTTAGGCCGTCCGTGATCTACAGGGTGGGCCAAATCAAAAGCGCGAAGTGGGCCAATTCAGAGTAGCGAAATCACCATCGGGAGCCGCGTCAGCGGGCTTGACCCTTGACGGCGGCG
>DATEQM010000206.1:0-14589 GCA_035272605.1 Candidatus Acidiferrales bacterium
GCGTACTCTCCGAGCCGCAGGCGTTCCTTGAACAGCGGCTCCAGATTCAACCGGTGGTCACGGAGCAGGGCGCTCATTTGCAGCCAGGTCTCAAACATTCGCCGGCCATAGATGCCGTGCACCGTGGCGCCCTTGAAAATGACATCGTTGAGCAGGTCGAGCGTGACCGGCTCGGCAGGGATTCCCAGCAGCGAGGCGCGCCCGCCCGGCCGGAGCATGTGGAGGCCCGCGCGAATTGCCGCGGGGTTTCCGCTCATTTCCAGGAGCACGTCCACGCCCGCGCCGCTGGTCTCCGCGAGCACGCGCGCGGCGGTGTCGGTCTCTCTCGGGTCCAGGACAAGGTCGGCGCCCATCTGGCGAGCCAGTTTTTCACGGTGGGGCGAGATCTCCGTCGCGTACAGGGTGGAGCAGCCGCAGGCTTTGGCCACCGCGATGCTCATCAGACCGATGGGGCCGCAGCCCGTGACGGCGACGGTGCATCCCGCAATCGGGCCCGCCAAAACGGAGTGAACGGCGTTCCCGAGCGGATCCATGATGGCGGCGTAATGTTCCGGGATGTCGGCGTCGAGCCTCCAGAGGTTGCCCGCAGGGATGCGCACGAACTCGGCGAAGCAGCCGTCCTGGTCGATTCCCAGGATGCGCACGTTCTGGCAAACGTGCGGCTGGCCCGCGCGGCAGGGGCGGCAATGTCCGCAGGCCACGTGCATCTCCGCGGTCACACGGTCGCCCGGAGCAAAGCGCGTCACGCCATCGCCCACAGTTTCCACCACGCCGCAGAATTCATGGCCGAACGTGAGTGGCGGGCGCAGCCGCGAGGCCGACCAGGCGTCCCAGTGGTAGATGTGCAGGTCGGTGCCGCAAATGGAGGCGGCGCGAACGCGCACCAGAACTTCTCCGGGGCGCGCCGCCGGAACGTCCACGCTCTCGATCTGCGCGCCCGGCTCCGGGCGCGGCTTCCGGAGTGCCTGCATTTTTGGGATGGACATGCCTCTCGCTGGCCCGAGGCGGGATGCTAACACAGTCGCGGGGAGCATCCCAAACCGCCCGGACAGGAACTGCCATGCTGCGAGAATTCTGTCCAGAGCGGTTGGCTTCCGATACAATCGCGGCCACTGTTTTTTCGCGGGCCGCACGTTGGGGAGCAGCGAATTGAGTATTCGACAGAGGCTCGAGGAGATTCGCACGGGATTTGAACCGGCGTTCTGGCTGGCCAACGTGAGTGAGCTCTTCGAGCGGCTGGCTTATTATGGCGCGTTTTCGTCACTCGCCAACTATCTGCATGAGACGCTGCAATTCTCGGTTGAGCAAACCGGAAGCCTGACGGGATTCTTTGGCGGCCTGGTATGGTTTCTGGCAATTGTGGGCGGAGCCCTTGCAGACCGTTTGGGATTTCGCCGCGCACTTTCGCTGGCCTACCTCGTGCTCACGTGTGCCTACTTCCTGCTCGGCTCGATCGGCGCGCCCTGGATGTCGCCGTTGCGGGATTCGGTGCCTCTGTGGTGGCTGGTGCTTTTCATTCTGATGTTGCCCGCCCTCGGCATATCGCTGGTGAAGCCCTGCGTCGTGGGTACGACGGCTCGCGCTTCCGCGGAAAATGTCCGTTCCATCGGCTATTCGATTTACTACACGCTGGTCAACATAGGCGGGGCGGCGGGCCCTTACATCGCTTCGGTTACGCACCGGAAGGTGGGAGTTGAAAATGTGTTCCGGATTTCAGCCCTCAGCGTGTTCTTGATGTTCATTGCCGTGCTCATCTTCTTTAAGGAGCCACAGCGCTCCGGCGAAGCGCGGACCGCCAGCCTGGCGGAGACGCTGAAGAACTTTTCTACCGTCGTCTCGAATCCGCGATTCATGCTCTTCCTTCTGATTTTTTCAGGCTACTGGGTTGTTTTTTGGCAGGAGTTCATTGTCTTGCCCCTGTACATCCATAGCGCTATCGATCCCAAAGCCGACGTGGAATTAATCCTGGTGACGGACGCGGGCACGGTGATTTGCTTCCAGGTTCTGGTGAGCTATCTCACAGGGAAGATACCGACGTTTCGCGCCATCACACTGGGTACGCTGATTTCCGCGCTGGCGTGGCTGATCCTGGCGGCCCATCCGGCGATATGGACTGCCGTGCTATCACTCGTTTTTGTGGCGCTCGGCGAGATGATTCAGTCGCCGCGCTATTACGAATATATTTCGAGGCTCGCGCCGGCGGGTCAGCAGGGCACTTACATGGGATTCGCGTTTTTGCCGATCGGCATAGGCTCGCTCGCAGGAGGGGCGATCGGCGGCACCTTGCTGCGTCATTTTGCGGAGGGGCAGCACCGTCCCGAGAGGGTCTGGTGGGCCGTTTGCGGAATCGGGGTCGCGACAGCCCTTGGTCTGGAAATTTACGACCGCATGCTGAAGCCGGGAACAGCAGCTCTGGGCGCGGGTTCGCCCGGCGTCTGAGTTCCGGCACTCCCAGTTCTGATCTTACCGAGCGACCGCGCGAGCTGGCGGGAGGTTTCTTCCAACCTCAAACTTCCAGTCTCCAACCTCCAGAAAGACAAAACCCCCGGCGACCCACCCACTCCGCGAAAGGGAGCAGAGGGCTCCGGGGGGTTGATCCTCGAGACCCCGAACCAGGAGGGCTACTTCGCTCCGAGTACGGCGTCCTTGAAGGCCTTCACGGCGAAGATCTTGACCACCGTCTTGGCCTTGATCTTGATGGCCTCGCCCGTCTGCGGGTTGCGGCCCATGCGCGCGGCCCGGTGGCGCTTGACGCAGCGGCCGATGCCGGGGATGACGAATTTTCCGGCGCTGCCCTTGCACTCCTTGGCGGCGAGGGCGGCCAGCGCTTCGAAGAAGCCTACTGCCTGCTTCTTCTTCAGCTCGCACTTTTCCGCCATCGCGGACACGACTTGACTCTTGCTCATTGGCTTTGCTGCCATGGAATTCTACTCTCCTCTTTGAAAATCAAATTGGGGTGCTTCCGGCTTGCCCGATGCGCGCAACCCCTGCAATCGAGCACGGCGCACTATAGCCGCCGCCTTCGCGTAACGCAAGTGAAATATCTTTTGGGGCCGCAGGGGCGCGCCTTTGCAACCCCACTGGCTCCGGAGACAGGGCCGTACGGCCCTTCTTACGCCCGGGCGAGTTCCTCGTAGAAATACGCCGCGGCCTTGATCCCGCCGAAATAGTTCTCCAGCGACATGTGCTCGTCCGGCGCGTGCGCGTTTTCATCCGGCAGGCCGAAGCCCATCAGGATGCACGGAATCTTGAAGGTATCGGACATATCGGTGACAAACGGGATGGAGCCGCCCTCGCGGATGAACACCGCTTTCTTCCCGAAGCCCTTCTCCAGGGCACGGTGCGCTGCGCCAAAGTAGGGATGCGTGTAGGTGGCCACCCAGGGCTTGCCCATGCTGAGCACTTTGAATTCGCAGGTCACCGTCTTGGGCAGCAGCCCGTGGGTATGCTTTTCCACTTGCCTGGCGATTTTCGCGGGGTTCTGGTCGGGCACGAGCCGGGTGGAGAATTTGGCCCAGGCCTTCGCCGGGATCACCGTCTTGGCCCCCTCGCCCATGTAGCCGCCCCACATCCCGTTCAGTTCGAGCGTGGGCCGGCACCACAACTGCTCGACCACGGAGAAGCCCTTCTCGCCCGCTAGGGCCGGGGCGCCGACGTTTTTCTTGAACTCGCTCAGCTTCCAGGGCAGGGAATTGAGCGCCTTGCGCTCGGCCCTCGAGAGGGTGGCCACGTCGTCGTAGAACCCCGGAACCGTGACCCTGAAATTCTTGTCGTGGAGCTTCGCAAACAGCTCGCTCAGGATCGTCAGCGGGTTCGGCACCGCCCCACCGAACACGCCGGAATGCAGGTCCTGCGCCGCGCCGGTCAGCTCGATCTGGTAATAGTTGAGCCCGCGCAGCCCGTAGGTGACCGAGGGGACGCCCGGGGCCAGCATGCTGGTATCGGAGACCACCAGCACGTCCGCCTTCAATCGCTCGCCGTTCTGTTTCACGTAGGTGTACAGCGACTCGCCGCCCACTTCTTCCTCGCCTTCGATAATTACCTTCACGTTGAGCGGCAGGCGCCCCTCCGTCTTCTTCAGGGCTTCAAAGGCGGCCAGATGGATGTGCACCTGGCCCTTGTCGTCGGCCGTGCCGCGCGCGTACAGGTTTCCTCCGCGGACGGTGGGTTCAAATGCGGGCGTAGTCCATAGATTGTCCGGCTCGGAGGGTTGGACGTCGTAATGCCCATAGAAAAGCACCGTGGGCTTTCCCGGCACCTGGGCGCTTTGCGCGTAAACCAGGGGGTGGCCCTTGGTCGGGATCAGTTCCACCTTCTCAAACTGGCCGCGCAGCTTCTCCACCACCCACCGAGCGGCGCGCTCCACGTCCGCCTTGTGCTCCGATTTCGTGCTGATGCTCGGAATCCTCAGGAACTCGACGAGTTCCGCAAGATTGGCATCGCGTCGCGACTCGATGTAGTCGATAGAGTTCATCCGGGATCTGCTCCTGGTAAAGGGGGCCCTGGGCGGGCGAGGGCTCAATTCTACGCACCGTCCTTGCGTGGCGGCAAGCGGCAATGGGCTCCGGTGTGCCCACCCGCCGGCGAAGGCACGGCGCCTTCCGGACCTGGAGCGGCGTCCGCCCGGTGCCGGTGGACCGCCGCAGCAGGCCCTAGCGCCCTACAATGGAAATTTGGCCCCGCGACTCTGTTTGGGCGCCCGCGCTGGTCCCTCCGTTGCAACCGCGGGAGGAGCTCCGGAAACCGTGGACCACCGCGCCGTGGCGCAAAGTCCAGCGCGGGCAGGGCCGCTCGTGTTGCCGCCGGAGCTAGCGCAAATGCGCGCCGGCTCAAAATGTGTCGCCCTGGCGATTGACGCGGCTCCGCGCTTGGGGCAGGATACGGACGTATGGCCACGCAGGAACAGGAGAACAAAAGACGCAGCTCGCGCGTTTTTGCGCGCATGCACGTGCGCGCCGCGGGGCGCGACACCCGCGGCCACCGCTTCACCAAGCAGGCGGAGACCATCGTGATCAACGCGCACGGCGCCCTGCTGTATCTGGATGCGGAAATGGAGATGGGCTCCCTGGTTACCCTGCGCAGTCCCGCCACCGAAGAGGATCAGGAAAGCCGCGTGGTCTATATCGGCGGCGCCTCCGAGCGGGGCCAGCGCCTCGGCCTTGAATTTGTCTCCCCGGCGCCCCACTTTTGGGGCATCGAGTTTCCGCCCACGGACTGGAAATCGCCGCAGTCGTTCGCTCCCCCGGCATAGATGTTGTTCGACGTCTCCCGCCGTCATTCGTACCGCAGCGCCGTGAGCGGATCCACGCGCGTGGCACGCCGCGCCGGCAGGTAGCACGCGGCCAGCGCGATCGCGGCGATGAACACAGCCGTGCCGCCGAGGATTACCGGGTCCGTCGTGGTCAGGCCGAACAGCATCGGCGCGAGCATCCGCCGCAGGATAAAGATCCCTCCGGCCAGGCCGGCCGCGATTCCGAGGAGCGCCAGCCGCATGCCCTGGCCCACCACCAGCCGCAACACGTCTTCCGGCTGTGCGCCGAGCGCCATGCGAATGCCCAGGTCATGGACCTGCTGCGTCACCGAGTACGACATCACTCCGTAGATTCCCGCGCCCGCCAGCACCGTGGCCAGAACCGCAAAGAAGGCCACCAGCGCCATATTCAGCCGCCGCTGCGAGGCCACCGCCGAGACGTAGTCGTCCATGGTCTTCACGTCGGTCACCGGCTGATCTTTGTCCACCACTTCCACTTCGTGCCGCACCGCGGCCGCCAGACTCATCGGCGGCGCAGACGTGCGGATCACCAACCGCATGATGCGCGAGGGATTCTGCAGGTAGGGCAGGAAAAAGATGGGCTCCTTCGCCTCCCCCATTTCGCCCTCCACGGTATCCCCGATCACTCCCACAATCGTCAGCCAGGAATCGCGTAGCACGGGGGCCAGCGGGCCACGGCCCTCGGGTAGAAGGCGGATCTGCTTGCCGATGGGGTCCTCGCCCGGGAAGAATTGCCGTGCCAGCGCCTGATTCACCAGCGTCACGCCCTGCCCCTGTTCGGTGTCACTCGGAGAGAGAGACCGGCCCTTCAGGAGCGGAATGTGCATCGTGGCGGGGTAATTGGCGTCGATAACGCGGCATTCCGCGGTGAACTCCTCGCCCCGGGCGCGCGGCGCGGCGCCGGCGATCTCGAAGTTCGAAAATCCCGCGCCACGCCATCCGCTCAGCGGCAGGTAGTTGATCATGCCGGCGGAGGTCACGCCCGGCAGGCTCGCGGCCTGCTCGTCCACTTGCCGGAAGAACGCGGCGAACTGCGCGGGAGTCTGGTAGCGGTAGATGGGCAGGCTGATTTGCGCGGTCAGCAGGTTTTGCGGATCGTATCCCAGGTTTTCCGAGAGCACGTTGAGAAAGCTGCGCGCCAGCAGGCCTCCCCCGGCCAGCAGGAGAAGCGAGACGCCGATTTCCATCACTACCAGTACGTTTCTCAGCGCGTTGCCGCGACGCCCGCCGGCCGAGCCGCGCCCTCCCTCCTTGAGCGCCTCGCTTAGATGCGTCTGCGAAATTTGGAAGGCGGGAGCGAGTCCGAACACGATCCCGGCGGCGATGGAAACCACGAGCGTGAACACCAGCACTTGCGGATCGATCCGGATCATCTGCGCGTAGGGAATCTCGAGTCGGCTTCCCGCGGGCGGAAGCAGCAGCGGCAGCAGGCGCAGTCCGCCGAACGCCAGCAGCAGCCCGAAAATACCGCCCATCAAGCCCAGCAACACGCTCTCCGTGAGCAATTGCAGCAGCAGCCGCCCGCGCCGCGCACCCAGCGAGGCGCGCACCGCCATTTCTCGCGCGCGCGAACTGGCCCGCGAGAGCAGCAGGTTGGCGATATTCACGCAGGCGATCAGCAGCACCAACCCGGCCGCCGCCAGCAGCATCTCCAGCGCGGGACGCAGCGCACGCGTGCTCTCCTCCTGCAGCCCCGCGACGCGCACGTCCGATTCGGGGTCAATGGCGGGGTACTCCTGCTTGAGCTGGCGCACGATGGCCTTCAGGTCCGCATCGGCCTGCGCCAGGCTCACGCCGCGCTTCAGCCGGCCGAAGACGATCAGCAGGTGCTGGTCGCGGTCCAGATTTCCGCGATCGAACGCGAACGGCATCCAGACGTCGTATCGGAATCCGGCTTTTCCCGACAGATTGAGGCCCGGCGGAAGCACGCCGACGATGGTGAACGGTTTGTCGTTCACGTTGAGCGTGCGGCCCAGCGCTTCGGAACTCCCGCCGTAGCGTTCCTGCCACAGGCGGTAACTCAGCATGACCACCTGATCGTGTCCGGGCTGCTCTTCGTCCGGCCGGAAGCCGCGCCCCGCGATGGGCTTTACTTGGAAGACGTCGAACAGGTTGGCGGTGGCCCGCACGCCCAGCACCTGCTCCGGCCCGGCTGTCCCGGCTAGGTTGTAATAGCCGGCCATCCAGCCGGCCAGCTCCGCGAAAGAATGGTTGCGTTCGCGCCAGTCCAGATACTCGGCGGGCGAGGCCACGCCCTTGGTGATGTTGCGCCGCGCCTCCGTTTTCCAGACGATCACGATCCGGTCCGCGTCGGGGAAGGGCAGCGGGCGGAGGAGCACGGCATTCACCACGCTGAAGATGGCCGCGTTCGCGCCGATGCCCAGCCCCAGCGTGATGAGAGACACCACGGTGAACGCCCGGTTGCGCACGAGGGCCCGCAGGCCGAACTTTACGTCCCGCCAGAAGATTTCCCCGCCCATGCCCAAGTTCGCCCGCCCCGCGGCGGGCACTCTCCTCCTGAGGATCGAATGCGGTGCCGCAGATACTACTACACTTTGCTCGCGAGGTTCGAGCGCGGATAGTCGAAAATGTGTATTACCGGAGCGATACAATCAAGAGCGAAGCGCAGGTGTGTCCGGTGGGGCTCATTCGCGGGTTACAATTATAGGTGGAGGGGTGGGTGAGTGGTTGAAACCGGCGGTCTTGAAAACCGTTGGGCCCGAAAGGGTCCCGGGGGTTCGAATCCCCCCCCCTCCGCCACTTCACATTTCAGATGGCGGGATAAACCCGCCGCTACATTCCCGATGCGCTGCGTCAGGGCTGCCGCTGCGCGACGGCGAGCGCGAAGGCTTCGGCCAGATGGATGGCGCGGCGGCCGGTGGCCTGGTAAATCTGTTCGCGGCAACTGAATCCGTCGGCAACAATCAACGTCTCCGGCGCGGCTTGGCGCACGGCGGGCAGCAGGATGCGTTCGCCGATGGCCTGCGAGACCGCGTATTTCTCCCTGTCAAAACCGAACGGGCCGGCCAGGCCGCAGCAGCCGGAATCGAGCGATTGCAAATCGGCGCCCATCTTGCGCAGCAGCGATTCTTCGTCCTTCATCTTCATGACGGCTTGCTGATGGCAGTGGCCCTGCACCAGGACCTTGCGCGCGAGCCGCGGGGGCGTGAAGTCGGGCGCGTGATGCTCCAGAAACTCGCTGAGCAGGAGCGTCTGGCTGCGCAGGCGCGCGGCGCGCGGGTGGCGCGGGAGCAGATTGCCGAGTTCGTCGCGGAATACGGAAGCGCAACTCGGCTCCAGCACCACCAGCGGCACGCCGACGTCAATCTGGTCCGCGAGCGCTTCGAGGACGTGCTCCAGATATCGCCTGGCCTCGTCGAGCATGCCGAAATCGTAGAGCGGGCGGCCGCAGCACAGCGGACGCGCGGGAATGGTCACGTGGAAACCGGCCCGCGAGAGCACGTCCAGCGCCGCCTGGAGCGTCTGCGGATGGAAGGAATTGTTGAACGTATCCACCCACAGAATGACCTCGCGTCGCTCGCCCGTTCCATCGCCTGATCCGCGCGGTGCACGATCTCCCAGCAACGGAACCTTATTCTTTTGCGCCCAGCGGCGGAAACTGGCCGGAGCGAGCCGAGGGATCTCCCGCTCGGGTGCCAGGTGCAATGCCCAGCGCAGGAGATGAGCCGGCCCTGGAGCGTGGCTCAAAAAATTGGCGAGCCACGGCGCGGGCGCGGCGAGCTGCAACCATCGGTCCATCTTTCCGAACGCGTGCGCGGCGAGCGGCCGGCGGCGTCCCTCGTAGTAATGCGACAAGAACTCCGCCCGGTAGGTGGCCAGATCCACGTTCGCGGGGCACTCGGATTTGCAGGCCTTGCAGGAGAGGCACAATTCGAGCGAGTCCTTGATGCTCGAATCTTTCCAGCCGTCGCGCAGCACTTCGCCTTGTAGCATTTCAAACAGCATGTGGGCCCGGCCGCGCGTGCTGTGTTTTTCCTCCAGCGTGACCATGTAGCTGGGGCACATAGTGCCGGCGTCGCTCTTGCGGCAGGCGCCCACGCCGATGCAGCGCTGCGTAGCCTCGGCAAACAAGCCGTGGTCTTCCGGAAAAGTGAAATGTGTGGCGGGCTGGGCCGGCTTGAAATCCACGCCCAGCCGCAGATTCTCCACGGGATCGTAGGCGTCCACTACTTTGTGGGGATTCATGCCGTTCGCGGGGTCCCAGGCGGACTTGAATTCCACAAACGCCTTCATGATTTCGGGCCCGAACATTCTGGGCAGCAGCGCGGCGCGCGACTGGCCGTCGCCATGCTCTCCGGAAAGCGAGCCGCCGTAGCTGACCACCAGGTCGGCGGCGCGCTCCACGAATTCGGTGTATTTGCGGAGCCCGTGTTCGCTCTGCAGGTCAAAGCTGACGCGTAAATGGACGCAGCCGTGGCCGAAGTGGCCGTAGAAGGGGCCGACATACTGAAACTCGTCGAGCAGCTTGCGCAGGTCGCGCAGGTAAGCGCCCAGCTTTTCCGGCGCCACCGCGGAATCGTCCCAGCCGTCCCACTGCGGCGGCGCGCCGGGCGCGGCGGCAGCGGCCCGCGGCCCGGCCTCGCGGATCTGCCACACGGCGCGCGCTTCTGCCGGTGTATAGATGCGCGCGGTGGGCGGACGGCTCACGCGCTTCAGCCGCTCGACGAGCTGCCGCGCCACGTTCTGCGACTCGTCGGGATCATCGGAGCCAAATTCCACCAGCAGGTAGCCGCGGCCTTCCGGCATCAGCTCCATGTTGGGCGTGCCCTTCCGGATCAGGGCGTCAATCATGCTGCCTTCGAGGCCTTCGAGGCCGATGGGGTGGAACTCCAGAATTTCGGGGACGTGGTCGGCGGCGTGATATGCGTCTTCGTAGCCGAATCCGACGAGCGTGCGGTGCGGCGGGCTGTGGATCAGCTTCACCCGCGCTTCGAGCACCACGGCGCACGTTCCTTCCGTGCCCACCAGCGCCCGCGCCACCTGGAATCCGTTCTCCGGCAGCAATTCGTCCAGGTTGTAGCCGGAGACGCGGCGGGGAATCCGCGGGAATCGCGCGCGGATTTGCTCGGCATAGAGGTCGCGGATGCTTTTCAATTTCGCGTAAATTTCGCCGCGGCGCCCTCCATTGCGAATCAGCATCTCGAGCTCGAGATCGCCGGTGGCCCCGACGGTCATCTCCGTGCCGTCGTAGAGCAGAATCCGCAGCTCCTCTACGTTGTCCACGGTCTTGCCGCCCAGCAGGGAATGCGTGCCGCAGGAATTGTTGCCGATCATCCCTCCGATGGTGCAGCGATTGTGGGTGGAGGGATCCGGAGCAAAGGTCAGCTGGTGGGCCTCGGCGCGGTTGCGCAGCGTGTCCAGCACCACCCCTGGTTCGACGCGCGCGAACTTGCCTGCGGGATCCAGCTCCAGAATCCGGTTCATGTATTTGGTGAAGTCCAGCACCACGGCCACGTTGCAGGACTGGCCGGCCAGGCTCGTCCCCGCGCCCCGCGGCAGCACCGGCGCTCCGAACTTGCGGCACGTCGCAACCGCGCGGATCACATCCTCCGCGTCGCGAGGGACCACCAGGCCAATGGGAATCTGGCGGTAGTTGGAAGCGTCGCAGGAAAACAGGGCGCGGCTGCCGGCGTCGAACCTCACTTCACCGCGCAGGGTTCGCTTCAGTTCCTTCTCCAGCGCGGCAGCCTGCGGGAACGAGTCCACGGGCTTGGCATGCGAGCTGAGCGGCAATGGTTCGTGGGGCTGCAAGGTGTTTTCGCCTTGATGCGTTTCCACTCGCTGCGCATCACGGCGCGCCGGCGGCGTCCATCCGCGGGTGAGTCTACATCAGATTGTTCGAAGCCCGAGCGCCGCGCCCAGGATCGCCGGACCGTGGGCCGGAGATTGCACGTGCCCGGTCCGGCAGGCAGGAGGCAGCAAACGTGGCATGCGGCATGGCCCTCGCCCGCGGTTCTGCGCCGGATTCCTGCTCCATCGTGGCGTTTGCCTGCCTCGCCGTGGGACAGGGTAACCCTTCCGAGGACAGTATCTTTCGTACCAGTGCACTCCGAGGGCCGGCCCGCTAGAGTGTTTCCGCGCGCGAATTCATGTCCCTCACATTCACGGCCCAAACGGCCGACGCGAAGGGTGTACCCCAGCCACCCCTGCGCTGGAATGCCCTGTCCGTTTCTTCCGCCACCGCGTGGATCGCGGCCGGCTGGATCCTGCTCGTCGGAGGTTACGTTGCCGGCGCGCTGCTGATGCGGCCCGGCGACCGGCTGACCGCGTTCGGCGACCTCGTCCAGTGCTTCGTTCCCCTGCTGGCGAATACGGGCCTGCTGCTGTGCGCGGCTTCCCCGCGCTGGCGCCAGAACTGGTTCTGGCTGCTCTTCGCCATGGGCTGCACGCTGTGGATGGGCGGCCAGATCCTGTGGACACACTACGAGGTTTTCCTCCACCAGCCGAGCCCGAACCCGTTTCCGGGCGATCCGATTTTCTTCTTCCACACCGTGCCGATGATTGCCGCGCTCGCTCTCCAGCCCCATGTGCGCCGCGCCGCGCGCGGCACCCGCTACGGCGTCGTGGACTTTGCCCTTCTTCTCGTCTGGTGGACGTTCCTGTATCTGTTTTTCGTCATCCCCTGGCAGTACGTGGTGCACAAACTCGATTTCTACGGGGAGAACTTCAATTACCTCTACCTGGCGCAGAACTCCGTGCTGGTGGCGGGGCTCGCCGCGTTGTGCTGGACGGCGCGCGGGGCATGGCGGCGCATTTACGGCGTTCTGTTCTGTTCTGCCGCGCTGTACCTGCTGGGATCCACGCTCATCAACATGGCGATTGAGCGCAACGAGTATCACACCGGCAGCCTCTTCGACGTTCCGCTGGTCGCCTCCTTCGCCATGTTCGCCACCGCGGGACTGGTGGCGTATCGCGCCTCGGGCGATACCAATGAGCCCGGACCGGCGGTCGTTCGCAATAGCGTATGGCCCGCGCGCCTGGCCATGGCCGCCCTCGTCTCGCTTCCGTTGTTCGCCGTCTGGAACCAGGTGCTGAGCGACGCGCCCTTCGCCATTCGGGAGTATCGCCTGCTGCTCACCCTCGGCGCCATGGTTCCGTTCGACGCTTTGGTGTTCTGGCGGCAGAACCTGGTGAATCGCGAGCGCCAGGAGTTGCTGCGGTCTTCACAGGAATCGCTGGAAAACCTGCGCCGCCTGCAGAACCAACTCGTGCAGACCGAAAAGCTTTCCTCGCTCGGCCAGCTCGCCGCCGGGGCGGCCCACGAGATCAACAATCCGCTTACGGCCATCCTGGGATTCACCGACGTGCTCGAGGCCGACCGCGCGCTGGCCCCGCGGTATCGTACCCTGGTGGAGAAAATCCGCGCCCAGGCCCTGCGCACCAAATCGCTGGTCACCAGCCTGCTCAGCTTCGCACGCCAGGTGCCGGCGGAGAAGGTTCTGCTCGATGTCAATCAGGTTCTGGCCAGCGCCGTGCGCTTGCGCTCGCTCGATCTTCGCGACAAGCGCGTGAGCGTCGAATTCGCGCCCGAATCCGTGCTTCCCGGCGTGCGCGGCGATCCCAATCAGCTCCTCCAGGTCTTCTTCCACATCATCAACAACGCCGTGGACGCGCTGGAAGAGGTTGGCGGCGGGACTCTGGCCATCCGCACGCTCCGGGAGCGCAATCGCGTGGTCGTCGAGTTCTCGGACACGGGCCCCGGCCTGCGCGAGCCGCGCCGCGTCTTCGATCCGTTCTACACCACCAAGGTGGTCGGAAAGGGAACGGGGCTGGGCCTTTCCATCTGCTACGGAATCGTGCAGGAGCACGGCGGCGACATCACCTGCTTCAACAGGCCCGAGGGCGGCGCGACCTTTCGCGTCGAACTGCCCGTGCTTCACGGAATCGTTCCTCAATCTCTCGCTGCCTATTATTCCGCCACGAAAAATACCTGAGTCACGTCGCTGCGCCTGCTTGCGGCTACCAATCACGGCCCAATCTGTCGCCGCGGGTGGTCATGAACCGTGCCGCACTGGCCGTGGGGTCTTCCCATTCCGTTTTTCTCTCCCTCAGCCCTCGGCGGGCCCGCTGCTCACTGTGCCGCGCCCACATACGCTTCGATTCGCCGGCGGTCGGCCTCCGACAAATCCAAAAAGCGTATGCCCATGAAGGCCTCGGGACTGGTGTGCTGGACGACTCCCGTCGCGTGGATGGGATTGGTATCGCCGGGCAATTGGAACTCCAGCCGCAGCGTGATCCCCTCCTCGAGCGTCTTTTCGGTCTTCACCAGCATCCCACCAGCGCTGATGTTTCGTCCTTCCACCGAGTAGGGCTGGCCGGCGGCCTCCGCGCGCACCATGGCCACCAAGGGAACACGCCGGAATTTTCGTTTCTCGACCATCGTTATTGGCTATCGGCCGCTGGCCGGACTTTGTGACTGCTGCCCTGCGCGTCCTCGACCCGGCCGGCTCGCTGGCGATGGTAACACGGTGCCGGACTGCACGAGGCGTTGTTGCGTGCCCCGTCTTCTTCGTGTTACACGGCCGCGGCTCGCGAATTTGCTTCCCTGGCCGTGCCTGGAATATTCGATTGGGCGTATCTTCCGCTGGCTTGTACGCACGCCGCGCGCTGGCGTGTGCGCCCGCGCTCTCCCGCATCCGCCACTGGACACAGTGAGCGGAAAAGAGTAATATCTACTTGTAAAGTGAGGCTAACTGAGTATGGCCAGAATTCAGCCCGTCCTGACTCCCGCCGAGATGGCCCTGGTGGACCAGATGGCCGAATTGACGCGCTCCCGCCGAACCGACGTGATCAAGAGCGCCCTGGCCGTCTATCACTGGTTCGTCCGCCAGGCTCTCACAGGCAGCCGCGTGGTGGCTCGCAAAGCCTCGGGCGAGGAAGTCGCCCTCGAGACTGCCGAACTGGCGGCGCTGGAGGGCAAGGGGAATCGTCTCAGCCCGGAGGAACTCGGCCTCCTGGCCCGCCAACTAGCTTCGGCCTCGGATCCCGCGGATGCCGCGCGGCTCAAAGAACGCCTTATGCGTGGCTTCTACGGAATTTAGGCCGCCCCGTGCCCAAGGTTCGCCGCACGAATGTCCCCCCGGCGCTCCTGCAGCACCTGCTCGACCGCATCCAGTCGCGCAAGATTCCCGCGTCTCAATTGGAACTTCTCGCGAAATGGCTCGATTCTCAGCCCGAAGTGCCCGAGGGCCCCTGGTCCAAGCGATTTCCGGGAATGACGGCCTGCGGGGTGGGCGAGCTCGTGAAAACGATCCTCCTGCCTGGCCAGCTCCCAAAGGGCCAGCAAGTCCTCTAGA
>DATEQM010000207.1:0-3804 GCA_035272605.1 Candidatus Acidiferrales bacterium
GGCGTGATCCTGCAAACCGCATCCACCAACGGGATGTTCGGCCACCCGTTCTATGCGGATTACAACGCGACGAAGGCGGGCGTCATCGAGCTGACCAAATCCATGGCCCTGGAGCTGGCCCCGCACGTTCGCGTCAACGCCGTCGCCCCCGGATACGTCCTCACACCCATGCAGCGCGCGGAGTACACGGACGCGATGCTGGAAGAGGTGAACCGCAAAATCCCGTTGCGACGCCACGCCAAGCCCGAAGAAATTGCCGGCCTGTTCGCCTATCTGGCCTCCGACGACGCGCAGTACGTGACCGGCCAGGTGTTCGTGATCGACGGCGGGGAAACGGCCGGCGATCTGGCCAGCCGGTAGGGCGGCGCGATTTCCGGCACGCAGGAACGAATGACCGAGAGCCCAACGCGCCGCGGCTTGCAAGGAAAGGTTGCGCTAGTCACCGGAGCCGGCTCCGGAATCGGCCGGGCGATTGCCCGGCGATTTGCGGAGGAAGGGGCCGCGGTGTGCCTGGCGGACGTGAACGAGGCCGCAGGCTCATCCGGCGCCGCGGAGATCACGCGGCAGGGCGCCCGCGCCCGGTTTGTGCGCGCGGACGTGAGCCGGGCGGCCGATTGCGCTCGCGCCGTGGAGGAAACCATCGCGGCGTTCCAGGCGCTCGACGTTCTGGTGAATTGTGCCGGGGTAATCCGCCGGGCGACGGTGACGGAGTTGAGCGAAGCGGACTGGGACCTGGTGATGGATGTAAACGCGAAGTCCGTATTCCTGATGTCGCGCGCGGCCATGCCGCATCTCGCCGCCGCCGGCGGCTGCATTCTGAACATCGCCTCGGGATGGGGACTGGCGGCGGGGCCGCGCGCCGCAGCATACTGCGCGTCGAAGGCCGCCGTGGTGCTGCTGACGAAAGCGATGGCGCTCGATCACGGCGCGCAGGGCATCCGTGTGAACTGCATCTGTCCCGGCGATACGGACACGCCGATGCTGCGCCAGGAAGCGAGCCAGGTGGGACAGCCGGAAGCGGAATTTCTGGCCGAGGCGGCGCGCCGGCCCCTGAGGCGCATCGGCCGGCCGGAAGAAATCGCCGGCGCGGCCCTGTTCCTGGCGAGCGACGCGGCGCGGTTCATCACCGGGGTTGCGCTGGTGGTAGACGGCGGCGGGCTGGCGTGAGCGCCGCACGGGAGAGATAAACGGATGCGGCTCGCGGATCGAGTGGCGCTGATCACCGGAGCGACCTCCGGCATCGGCCGCGCCACGGCGCTGCTGTTTGCGCGGGAGGGCGCGAGTGTTGCGCTGACCGGCAGGAACGAGGAGCGCGGGCGCGCAGTGGTCGAGGAAATCTGCGGCGCGGGCGGCCAGGCGATGTTTTGCCGCTCCGACGTTTGCCGGGAAGCGGACTGCCGTCGCGCCGTGGACGAGACCATCGCAGCCTATGGACGGCTGGACGTGCTGTTCAACAACGCCGGCGTCTTTTCCCCGAACACGGCTGCGGAGTGTACAGAGGAAGAGTGGGATGCGCAGGTGGACACCAGCCTGAAGGGCGCATTCCTGATGTCCAAGCACGCGCTGCCTCACATGATTCGCCGGGGCCGCGGGAGCATCATCCACAACAGCTCAGGCTGGGGCATCGTGGGGGGCGACCGTGCGGTTGCCTACTGCGCGGCGAAGGGCGGGCTGATCCTGCTGGCCAAAGCGATGGCCATTGACCACGGCCGCCAGGGCATCCGCGTGAACTGCATCTGCCCGGGCGACGTGGACACGCCCATGCTTCCGGAAGATGCGCGGCTGCGCGGGATGGACTGGCAGAAATATCTGGAAGGCTGCGCGAACCGGCCCATGGGACGCATCGGCACGGTGGACGAAATCGCCGCGGCGGTGCTGTTTCTGGCGTCCGACGACTCTTCTTTCATGACCGGCGCGGCACTGGTGGTAGATGGGGGAGGCGCGGCCGACTAGCCGGCGCCGCGCTGCACGCCGCAACACCGCAGGGGAGTAAAGCGCAGTGGCTGAAATGCAAAGAACCCGGCGAAGGACGAAATCGCGCGAGTTGTTCGCCCGCGCGCAGGACCATCTGGTGGAAGGCGTGAATTCCCCTTCGCGGGGCCGCGCGGTGTTCTCGCTGGGACCGGTGTTCATCGAACGCGGTGTGGGCGCGCGCATCTGGGACGTGGACTGGAACGAGTACACCGACTACATGATGGCCTTCGGCGCGCTGATCCACGGGCACGCGCATCCAGCCATCACCGAAGCGGTGAACCAGGCCATGTCGGATGGGTCGCACTTCGCCGCCTGCACGGTGGCGGAGGTGGAAGCCGCGGAGCGCTTCTGCCGCATGGTGCCGACCGCTGAGCGCGTGCGGTTTACCAACACCGGGACGGAAGCCACGCTGCTGGCGCTGCGCTTGGCGCGGGCCCACACCGGCCGCAGCAAACTCCTGAAATTCGAGGGGCACTACCACGGCTGGTACGACCCCTATCTATTGAACGCTCATGCCCACTCCGCCGCCGAACTCGGGCCGCCGGAGAACCCCGCGCGCATCCCGGACTCGACGGGCATCCCGGAAGCCGTGTTTGCCGATGTAATCCTGGCGCCGTGGAACGACGTCGCCCAGCTCGAGCGCGTGTTTCGCCAGCACGGCCCGCAGATTGCCGCGGCGATCACGGAACCGGTGATGGCCAACCTGGGCTGCATTCCGCCGCGCGAAGGGTATCTGGAGCGCCTCCGCCTGCTGACGCAGGAGGCGGGCGCGCTGCTCATTTTCGACGAGGTGGTCACCGGTTTCCGCTATTCTCCGGGCGGCGGCCAGCAGCACTACGGAATCGCGCCCGATCTCTCCACGTTTGGAAAAGCCCTGGGCGCGGGATTTCCGATCGGCGCGGTGGCCGGGCCGCGCGCGATTCTCGACCGGCTGGTGTGGAACGACGCCATGGTGCTGCACTACGGCACGTTCAATGGCCACCGGCTGATCATGAAGGTCGTGGCCACGAATCTGGAGCTTCTCCAATCCAACGGCGGCGCGGCCTTCAAGAAAATTCACGGCCTGGGAGACGCCGCGATTGCCGGGCTTCGCGACGTCTTCCGCCGGCGCGGCATAAAGGCCATCGTGCAGGGATTCGGGCCCATGTTTCAGATATATTTCACGGATCTCCCGGCCATCCACGACTACCGCGACTATTGTGCCCACGCGGACACGCGAAAGTATTCGTACTTCGTCCACCTGCTGCTGGAACGAGGGATCTACATGACACCTTCAAACGGCCTGCACTGGATCATCTCCACAGCTCACAAGCAGGCGGACATCGAGCACCTGATCGTGGTCGCGGACGACGCATGCGCGGCCCTGGGATGAACGCGACCGTCTTTGTGGGCGGCGGACGCATCACCGGCGCGGTGGTGGCCGGGCTGCGCCATGCGGGCTTTCGCGGCCGCATCGTGGTGTGCGACCGGCACGCGAAAAAGCTACGGCAGCTTCGCAGCGGCTACGCTGTCCAGTCCCAGCCGGATCTGCGCCGCGCCGTAGCGGATGCGGATCTCCTGCTGATCGCGGTGCGCCCCGCGGATGTGCTCCCCCTACTCGCGGCGATCGCGGCCACCAGGCCGCTGCCGCGCCGCGCCGTATTCGTGAGCCTGGCCGCGGGCGTGCCTCTCCGCGCGCTGCGCCGCACGCTCGGCCCTGGTGTGGAGTGGGCGCGCGCCATGCCCTCCCCGGCGTGCCGCAACGCGCATGGACTGACGGCTCTGGCCTTCGACCGCGGCGCCCGCAGTGCCTCGCGGCGGCGCGTGCAGGAGCTCTTCGAGCGCGTGGGC
>DATEQM010000208.1:0-20028 GCA_035272605.1 Candidatus Acidiferrales bacterium
GCAGAAGATTTTCGAACCCTACCACACGACGTTTCCGGGAGGGACCGGCTTGGGCCTTGCGATCGTCTACGAAATCGTGAAGGCGCACGGCGGTTCAGTGAGTGTGTTTTCCAAGCGCAACCAGGGCGCGGAGTTCGTCGTAGAATTGCCGCGGGGGCCGGTGATGGCGCCGGCGGAGCGGGACGAGGGCGCGGGGAAGGCCCCCGCGGCGGCGGGACGGCGCGGAACTTAGCTTTGGACGGGGCGCGGCGCGGGGTGCCGCCGAGGAATCATGGCACATCTGCTCATCGTGGACGACCAGAAGTCAATCTGCGAGCTGCTGGAGATCACTTTCCGCAAGGAGGGGCACCGCGTAGAGGTAGCCAATTCGCCGGAAACGGCGCGCCGGCGGATCGAGTCGCAGATCTTCGACATCATCATCACGGATGTCCGGATGCCGGGGGGAAGCGGCGTGGACGTGCTGCGCTTTGCCAAGGAGGTATCGCCTTCCACTTTCGTGATCCTGATTACCGGTGTGCCGACGCTGGAGACCGCGATTGACGCGGTGAACGCGGGCGCCGACCGCTACGTCATCAAGGGCGACAAGCTGACCGAGGAACTGCGCCACGCGGTGCGGCAGGCCTCCGAACACCTGAAGCTGCGGAAGGAAGCAGGCTACCTGAAACGCGAGCTGCGGAAACTTACCGGGCTCGACAACATCGTGGGGCAAAGCGAGCAAATGCGGAAGATGTTCGAGTTGATCCAGACGATTGCGCCGCAGTCGAGCCGGGTGCTGATCACCGGGGAAAGCGGGACGGGGAAGGAGTTGGTGGCGCGCGCCATCCACGAAAATAGCGCGCGCGCCTCGGAGCCCTTCATCACCATCAATTGCGGAGCGTTTCCGGAATCGCTGCTCGAATCGGAGCTGTTTGGCTACCGCAAGGGCGCGTTCACGGGGGCCAACGAGAATCGCGACGGGCTGTTCCAGGCGGCGCACGGCGGCACGCTGTTCATGGACGAGATCGGCAACATGACGCTGACGATGCAGGTGAAACTCTACCGCGTGCTGCAGGAAGGAAAGGTGCGGCCGGTGGGGAGCACGGAAGAAAGCGACGTGGATGTGCGGGTGATTGCGGCGACGAACAAGGACTTTGAGAAGGAGATTGCCGAGGGGCGATTCCGGGAAGACCTCTACTACCGGCTGAGCGTGATCCCGATTCAACTGCCGTCGCTGCGGGAGCGGCGGGAGGACATTCCACTGCTGGCGCGACACTTCCTGGAGCGATTCCGGAAAAGCATGGAGAAGCAGATCGAAGGGATCGCGCCGGAAGCGCTGCGAAGGCTGGAGTCGTTCGACTGGCCGGGAAACGTGCGCGAACTGGAGAATACCATGGAGCGCGCAGTAGCGCTGGAGACCGGGAAGCTGATTTCTATGGAGGTTTTGCCGGATCGAGTCAAGAACTTCTCGCAGGATCAGCTTGCGGCGGGCGGCGACAAACGCGGGGCGAGTATTCCCGCGGAGGGCGTGAACCTGGAAGAATTGCTGGCGCAGGAAGCGCGGGCCTACCTGCTGGCGGCGCTGGAAAAAGCCGGCGGGGTGCGCACGCGCGCCGCCGAGCTGCTGAAAATGTCCTACCGGTCATTCCGTCACTCGGCAAAAAAACACGGCGTGTAGCGCAGAGTGGCCCCAGCGCGAAGCGCGCACTGCTTGCCCGATTCGCGGCGGTTCTCCGCCCGGCACCTCACTCAGTGAGAATGCCCACCCGGGGCCGATCAGCGGTGCGCCTGGGCGGCTAAGCGCTCGTCGAGTTCGTGGAGTTTTAGGAGCGAGGGCTGGTGACCCGGGCGGATGGCCAGTTCGGCGCGGAATTCGTCGCGCGCACCGGCGAGATCCCCAGACTGTTCAAGGATGGTTCCCAGGCCGTAATGGAAACCCGGGTCCTGGGGCGCGAGAGCCACGGCGCGGCGCGCCTCGGAGACGGCCTGAGCCATACGGCCCAGCTTCATGTAGGTGAGGCCGAGAAATAGGTGGGAGAGGGCGTCGCCGGGGCGGGTAACGACGGCAACGTCGAAGGCCTGCTCGGCCTGTTTGTAGCGGCCCGCTTGATAATGCGCGAGACCTTGTATCTTGTCGGCCTCCCAGATATTCGGGTTCAGCGCATCGGCGCGCCGAAGCAGGACGGCCGCGTCGGCGCGATCTCCGGCCTTTATGTACTCGATTCCCAGATTACCGGCGGCAATGCCGTTCAGCGGGGCGATCTCCACGCCGCGGCGGAATAAAGCGTAGTTGTTGCCCCAGAAACCCGCCTGACGCCAAGCAATCAGCGCGAGGGCGAGGAGCATGGCTCCGGCGGCCCACGAGAGCGTGGAAAGGCTGCGGCCGGGCGAGTCAGGGGCGTGGCCGCGAAGGTTTGCGGCGGCCGCGAAGCCCACGCCAGCCAGCAGGCCGAGCCCGGCCATGGGGAGATAGAAAAAGCGGTCGTGCACCGGTTCCCCGCGAGGAAATACGGCGATGTGCAGCGCCGGGGCGAGGAAGACGAGCGTCCAGGCGAGAGCGAATCGCGCCGCGGCGGAGCGCCAGGCGGCCCAGGCGGCGAGCGCGGCGGGAATCAGCAGGAACAGCACGGGAAGCAGAACACCGGCGAAGGAAAAGGTTTGCTGGTAGGGCAGGTCGTAGAACGGGCTCAGGTCCACAGGCCAAAGGAAGTGCGACAGATAGGCAAGGAGCACCGAGGGAAGCGTCAAAAGCTCAGCGCGGCGACTGAGGATGGGCACGACGCCGCCGAGGACGCTTCCGAGGGCGTGACGGCGCAGAAGAAGGTAAACGGCGGCGAGGGCGAGATGAGGGAGAACGAGGAGGTTAGCGCGGAGGGAGCCCGCAGGCGGTTCCAGCCGTGCAGTGGAGCAGAAGGCGGGCGCGCCGATCCATTCGTGCAGCAGAAAAAGGAAGGGAAGAACCACAGCCGGCTCTTTAGACAGCGCGCCGCAGGCGTAGAAAGCCAACGAAGCGGCCCACCAAGCGAGGGAGCGGGCGCGAGCCGCGGGGAACGCCTCGCGGGCATTCAGGTAGGCGAGAAACGAGGCGAGAACAAAGAGACAGGCGAGGAGATCATTGGCGCAGCAAATGAAAGAGACCGTTTCCGCTTGGATGGGATGCAGGCCGAATAGCGCTGCGGCCGCACCGGCGGCAAGCCGATGGCGCGCCAAGCGCAGCGCCAGCAGGTAGACAAGCAGCGCATTGATTGCGTGCAGCAGCAGTGCGGTGATGTGCCATCCGGCCGGGTGTGGGCCGAACACGGAGTAATTGCCGAGAACCCAGAGAAGAAGAACAGGCCGGTAGTAGTTTTTCTGGGCGGTTGCAATGCCGCTCCAGAGGGGCTCGGTGAAAAACCGGGGAATGTTTGCGGCGGATTGGGCAAAGGAGTTGCTGAGGATAAAGAGGTTGTCGTCGAAAACGAACTGGAAGTTCGCGGTGCGGGCGTAGGTGGCGAGCGTAGCCGCGAGCACCAGCAAGGGCACGAGCCAGCGAGAGGCGTCCGAGCGGGACTGCGCCGCGGAGTTGGCCGCAGGTTGCACGGGCGTACTCACCGCCGGGATGCCCCCTTCGCGAGTTCTTGTTCCACTTGGCGCAGCTCGTCGAGCGACGGCTGGTGCCGGGGGTCGCGCCGAAGTTCCGCCTGAAACTCGGAGCGTGCGCCGGCCAAATCCCCTGACTGCTTCAGCATCATGCCGAGGGCAAAGTGGTATCCGGGGCCGGAGGGATTCAGGGCGATGGCTCGGCGCACGTATTCCATGGCCAGGGGCAAACGGCCGGTGTGCAAGTATGTCATGCCGAGGTAGAGATCGGATTCGGCATCCTCGGGCAGGATGGCGAGGGCGCGCTTGAAGCAGGCCTCGGCTTCCGAATAGCGCCCGACCTCGTAATAGGCGACGCCCATGTCGTAGTGCGCGAGATAGAGGTAGGGCGCGAGTTCGATGGCTTTCCGGAGCTGGACCATCGCCTCGTCCCACTGGCCGCGTTCAAGGAGCACGGCGCCGAGATTATTGGCGGCGAATCCATTGCGCGGCGCGATGGCCACGCCGCGGGTGTAGAGCGCGAAATTATTTTCCCAGAAGAGAGACTGGTGAAACGTGGCCGCGGCGAGCGCTGCGCTGACGACGGCAATGGCAGGGTAAAGAGTCTGCCGCAGGCCGGGGACAAGGGTCCATCTCCGCTGAAGGGCGGCAATCCCAACGCCAGCGAGAAGGCTGAGACCGGCCATGGGGATGTACAGGTAGCGATCGTGCACCAGCTCTCCGCGCGGCAGAACGCCGAGGTGCAGTGTAGGCGCGAGGAAGATCAGCGCCCAGCCGGCGAAAAGGCGCACCACGGTGGAACGCCAGGCGGCCCAGAGGAGCAGAGCCGCCGGGAGCATCACGGCGAAGAAGGGAAGGGCCACTCCCGCGATGGAAAAAGTCTGGCGATACGGCAGGTCATAGAAAGGGCTCAACCCCTCGGGCCAGACAAGACGAGACAGATAGGCGAGCAGTACAGAGGGAAGCGTAAGCCATTCCGTGCCCCAGGAAATGATGCGGACCTGGGGGGTGGTGACAGTGCCCAGGGCATGCTTCCGCAGGAGAAAATAGAACACCGCAATTGCAAAATACAGGAGCAGCGGGAGAAACGCCGCACGAGCGGGGTAGGAAGAAGCCGGGAGAGACGCGGACTCGGAATTCGTCTGGGAGTCGGAGCTTTCCGCGAGGAGAGCAGGCGCGGGCTTCCTGATGGCGCTCAGTTCGTAAAGCAAGAGCACCAGGGGGAAGAGAACGGCGGGCTCCTTACAGAGCACGGCGGCAGCGTAGCCGGCTAGCGAGACGGCGTACCAGAGAATCGCACGCCTGCGAGCGGAGGGATCGGCCGCAGCAGCAGGCTCGCGGGCGTTGCAATAGGAGTGGAAGGAGAGCAGGGCGAAGAGGCAGGCGAGCAAATCGTTGAAACAAGAAATCCAGGAGACCGCCTCGGCCTGAATGGGGTGCAAGCCGAACAGGACGGCGGCGGCTCCGGCGGCGGGCGCGGCGGAGGGACGCGAGCCCAGGAATCGAAGGGCCAGAAGATAAACGAGCAGCGTATTGAGCGCGTGGAGCAGGAGCGAGGCCGCGTGCCATCCCGCGGGATGCGCGCCGAAGAGCTTCCAATTGGCCCAAAGCCATAGAAGCGACAGTGGCCTGTAATAGCTTTTCTGGGCGAAGGCAACGCCACTCCAGAATTGCTCAGTGATAAAACGGGGAATATTGGCCGTGGATTGAATGAAGGGATTGCCGGGGATCAAAGTGGTGTCGTCGAAAACGAATTGGGACCCCAGGGTGTGTCCGAAAGTGACGAAGACGGCCACGAGCACCAGCAAGGGCACGAACCATACGGCCCGGCCGCCGGCGGCGTGCGAATGGGAGTGCGCGGCGGGCATGACGCTAGAGCCGCTCACGGCGTCCGCAGCACGGCGGGCAGCGGAACGAACCGGCGGTGGCGAGCAGGCGCGTCACTTTGCAGCCACCGCCGGCACAGGGTGTCGGTCAAGCTCGCTGAGCTGGTCCAAGGAGGGCTGATGCCGCGGGTCGCGCTTCAGCTCCTCGAGGAATTCGGCGCGAGCGCCCCGGAAATCCCCCCCCTGTTTGAGCATGACGCCAAGGGCAAAGTGGTAGCCGGCACCGGAGGGTTTCAGGGCGATGGCCTTGCGCACGTATTCAATGGCCAGGGGCAAGCGGCCGGTGCGAAAGTAGGTCATGCCAAGGGAGAGATTGGATTCCGGATCCTCGGGCGCGAGGGCGAGGGCGCGTTTGAAGCAGGCCTCGGCTTCCGAGAAGCGCCCGACCCGGTAATAGGCGAGCCCCATGTCGTAGTGCGCGAGGTAGAAGTCAGGAGAGTGCTCGACGGCCTTCCGGAAGTCCGCCATGGCTTCATCCCACTGGCCGCGGCTCAGGAGCAGGGCGCCGAGGTTGTTGTTCGCGAATCCGCTGTGCGGAGCCACGGCCACGCCGCGGGAAAAGAGCGCAAAGTCGTCGGTCCAGAAGGCGGTCTGGTGGAAGGTGGCGATGCCCAGCAGGAGGGCCACTGCCGCGGCGGATGAGTAGAGCGCCATCCGCGGCGCGGGCGCGGTGCAGCGGCGCGCGAGTGCGGCGAGCCCGAATCCAACCAGCAGCGAGAGGCCCACGAGCGGATGGTAGAAATACCGGTCGTGAAGAATCTCGCCGCGCGGGAAGACGGGAATATCCAGAGCGGGCAGAAGCGGGAGCACCATCCAGGCAACGGCGAGCTGCGCGCCGGGCGTTTTCCGGATTGCGGCGAATAGCAGGAGAGCCAGAGCCAGGAGCATGGCGCTGGGCAACAGCACGCTCCGCACCGAGAATTCGGTGATGTACGGGTAATCGTAGAAGGCGCTCAGACGTGCCGGCCAGACAACATGAACCAAGTAGGCCTGGAGGATGCTCGGAATCGTCAACATCCACACGCGCCGCGTCATTTGCACGACCGTGGTGCCCACGCCTCCGAGCACGGCAACGCGCGCAGCCACATAGGCGATGGCGGTTACGCCGAAGGGGAGCGATTCGCGCAACGCGGGCAGGAAGGCGGCGGCGCGCGGGCGGCGCACGAGCGGGGCGAGGGATGCAGGCCGGCCCAGCCATTCGTGCAGAAAAATGATGGCCGGTAGAATGATAGCCGTTTCTTTCGCCATCACGGCCAGGGCGTAGAGAAAGACGGATGTGGCGAGCAGGAGCAGCCGGCGGGCGGTCACCTCCAGGGAGCGGAGATAACACAGCATTGCGGCGAGGGCCAGGAAGGTGCCCAGCAGTTCGGTGGAGGCGGATGCCCACACCACGTTTTCCACCTGCAGCGGATGCAGGCCGAAAAAGAGGGAGGCGGCCAGCGCCGCGAACCGCTGGCGGATCAAACGGAGCGCCAGGAGGTAGAGCATGAGGGCGCTGCCGAGGTGCAGCAGCAGAGAGCTTAAGTGCCAACCGAGAGGATCCGTACCGAAAGTTTTGTAGTTCCCCAGGAGCCAAAGCAGGAAAACCGGGCGGTAATAATTCTTGTGCGTCAGCACCAGGTTGCTCCAAATGTGTTCGGTGAAATAGCTGGGGATGTGCCGCACGGAGGTGATGTACGGATTCGCTTTCACAATGAAGTTGTCATCGAACACGAATTCCAGGAAGGGCGCGCGAGCATAGGCCGCGGCGATGAGCAGGACCGCGATCAGCGGGAAGAGCCACCGCGCGCGGCGCACAGAAGCCGGTCCGTGGGAGTCGCCGGTTCCCCCTGCCGCGAATTCGGTTTCGTCTCCTCTGCATAGTCCGAGGGGGAGGCCGCCAAAATTGTTGCTGGCGGGAGCGATTTCCTGTGCCGCCCCGGGGCCGGGCCTTTCCCGGTTGATGCCGGGGAGCAGTAGCGGAATCTTCGAAAATAGCGTGACCAGGCTGAAGGCAGTCAGTACGGTCATCAGGGGGTCTATGGGTTCGCGATATCGCAGGGAAGTGTGCGTCACATAGTAGACCAGCGGGAAGAACAGAAGCGAGGCCGCCAAGGGAAAGGCGCAGGGATTTCGTTGCCGGTAGGCCAGCAACGCACCGAGAAACGTAAGCAGAGGAAATAGCACGCCGAGGAAATCGAAGATCGTGTTCAGCAGCGGCCCATGAATCATATCCATGATCGGCTCATCGGAGCCCGTCCAGTTCGCCACGAAGCGGTGCCAGCTGTCGTACAGAAACGCCCCGGGATGTGTACGGATCCAGGAGAGGGCCTCGCGCTGCTTCTGCTCCATGAAGGCGATTTCGCCCATCTTCAGGAAGAGCTTCTGCTCTCCTTTGTCATTGTTGGGATGCAGCCACCCCGACCAGATGCCCGGGTTGCTCGGGTTATTGCCGAGCCAGAGTTCCAGGCCCAGATTGTCTCGGAAGAGAATGATTTTGTGGAACACGACGTAGTTGCGGATGATCCAAGGACTGATCACCACGGTGAAAAGCAGCAACGCGATCAGCACGAGCCGCAACGAAGGAAGGAATTTCTGGCGGAGCTGGAGAGCGGACCAGCCAAGCAAAAAGGGCATTGTCGAAACTATGGAGGCGTTGATCATCGCGCCCACTCCCCACAGGGCTCCATACCCGGCCCAGGCCGCCGAGCGTTTCGAGCTGCCGAGGTGCAGAGTCGCCAGGAAGAGCAGGGAGAAGACGAGGGCGGAAAGCGCGGTGTCCCAGACCCAGTTGATCGAGTAGAGTACCGAATTGAGCAGAACTGTCCAAAGCCAGCCCGCCGCGACGCCCACGTAGATTCCGAAAGCTTTGCGGGCGATGGCGTAGACAGACCAGGCCGTCAGGGAAGAGAACAGACAATCAATGGCAACAATGACCAGGTAGGATGTCCAACTGAAGGTACCGAAGAGTTTGAAAACTCCCGCAAGAAGCAGAGGGAAAACCGGAGTCATCCAGGCAGACGGGCCTGAGTGCACATTGAGTGGAGAGCTGAAGCCCTTGCCCGCGGCGAGCGCCTCGGCGAGCCTGCCCGTTTCCGCCCCAATTTGAAATGTTTCGGAGACGGGCAGGGGCGGATGTGACCGTATGTAATAGAAAATGCCGTAACGGACCAGAAAAGCGGCGATCACCATCGTCCCCGGATGCGCGAGGAGGGATGCAAACTTTCCGGTGAACGAGCGCTGCGGCACGTGGGCTCCCGAAGCTCAGTGCAGACTAATCTAGCAGCGTTTGCGCTGGGGGGTGGGCGTGCAGAAACTGCGGCTGTGCAATCAGGCAATGGCATGTCGAGGGACGAACCCCTGGTCTTGCAGTCGGCGGCCAAAAGGTTCCTGTCGGAATGGCCTGAAGCTTCAGTCAGAAGGAGTCGGCGAAGTTGAGTGGTGGACGAGCCATCTGGCCACGAGAGGGCTGTCGTCCTTCTGATACCAGGAATAGTCTAGGCCGCGGGGGCAGCCCGAGCGGTTAGGGCAGGTAGCCAGCCTGTGACACTTTCTGTCACTGACCAATGCCGTTTCCGGTCAGTTCCATGCCTCCCAGTGGCCAGCCAATAGTACTCCGCGGACTGAAGTACTATGACCGCACAGCTAAGTCGGGTACTTTGAATGAGTTGAAAACAACCTGTGTTTCCGAGCGGCTTGCCCAGGTTGGCACCCGGGTTGCACTAGTCGCATGTGAGCACCAGTTCAAGCTGGGAGTTCAAGGAGAAGAAATGCGAATTAGAGAGAAGGGTTTCTCGTTAATCGAGCTTTTGATCGTCGTGGCGATTATTCTGATCATCGCGGCGATTGCCATCCCCAACCTGCTGCGTTCGAAGATGGCCGCCAATGAGGCCTCCGCCGTAGGCTCCATGCGTACGATCAATACGTCGTGCGTCACATTTTCCACCACCTACGGCATCGGCTTCCCCACGACATTGGCTCAGTTGACTTCGGCCACGCCGGGCACGGCCACCTCGACATCGGCCGACCTGATTGACTCCGTTCTCGGAGCCGGCCTCAAGAGCGGGTACGCATTCACGTTGACAGGCGGGACGGTAACCAACAACGTCAACCCGACCTATACCGTGACGGCTGATCCGCAAGTGCAAGGCCAGACGGGTACACGCCATTTCTTCAGCGACCAGTCGGGCGTGATCCGGTTCAACATTTCCGCGCAAGCGACGTCTGGCGACGCGCCGCTGCAGTAATTCAGAGAAGGCGATTGTTTCCCTCGATGGGAGGGCGCGCAAGCGCCCTCCCTTTTTGTATTTCGCACCCGGTGACTGTGGAGATTTGTTGGAAGCCTGGGGGGGGCGACAGAGTCTGGCAATTTGATCTTTTGGACCGACGAAAATTGTCAATGGGGAAGCCTAAAGTGTGAACAGCTCATGTGGTCTAGGGCCAATTCCCGAGGGCACCAGGTTGTTAACTGACTGTGCGCACTGAGGTTGAGCGAAATATTGCGATTTCGCTGTCTTTGCTATCGTTATGGAAAGGAAGTTGCTCCTACTAAGAAGCTAGGGTGCGAAGAGAATGGTTTTTTTCGCATATACTGATTCGAGGGCATGAGTCAGGCCCGACGAGGATCAAAGCCATGACGCCACTTCAAAATCTGCGAGCGAGACACAGCGGGGAGAACCGCGGTTTTTCGCTCATCGAACTGCTCATCGTGGTGGCCATTATTCTGATCATTGCAGCCATCGCCATTCCCGGCCTCCTGCGCTCCAAGATGGCTGCCAATGAGGCGTCAGCGGCGGAATCCCTGCGCGCAATCAATACCGCTTGCGTGACCTTTTCCAGCACCTACGGCATCGGCTATCCAACGGTGTTGGCTCAGTTGACTTCAGCGACGCCCGGCACGGCCACCTCGACCTCGGCCGATCTGATTGATGAAGTTCTCGGAGCCGGCATCAAGAGCGGATACGCATTCACGTTGACTGGCGGCACGGTAACAAACAACGTGAACCCGAGCTATATCGTGACCGCCGATCCGCAGGTGCCCAACTCGACGGGTATCCGCCACTTCTACAGTGACCAGTCAAACGTGATCCGGTTCAATCTGTCCGCACAAGCGACGTCTACCGACGCGCCGATTCAGTAAGCAACCAAGGCGGTTGTTTTCCTCGAGGGGAGGGCGCGCGAGCGCCCTCCCTTTTTGTATTTCGTACGCGCTGAATTGAAAGAGCTCGGGCGTTCGCGACCTGTACGCTCCGTAGACAGCGCGCCGGTGCTATCCGGCGGCCGAGGAGGTTATTTCGGCGGGGGAAGGGGCAGGGGCCGATGAGCGCGCGGCGAGGGGCGCAAGAGCGTCCAGGGAACGAAAAAGACGGAACTTGAGCCAATAGACCAGCGCTAAGGTGGCAATCACCATCGTCCAGGGAACCGCCGGTGAGATCCAAAACAACCGCGGCGCATGGCGCAGCAGCACAAACCACAGCAACGTGCCCGCCAGACCGGCGATGAGTGCCGCGAGCCGATCCGCGTTGCGCCAGGGAACCGCGGGGGTGAAGGCGGCACAGATCATCAAAGTGAACGGGAAGGCCACAACGAGATCGATGAGGTAATGCTCCCCGGTACCCAGAGTCGAAACCACAGTGAAGAGGACGAACCAGAGGATCACCGCCTTCAGCCATGGCTGGAGCCCCCGCACCCACCACCAGCACCAAAGGATCCAGGCCATGTGGAGCGAAGGGATGGCATTGCGCGAGCCTTTCACGGGGATGGGCGAGAGGGGGAGCGTCCTGGCCTGCTCGGTGCCCAGCGGGTGCCCGGGGAAGAGTCCGGCGAAGACGTGGACGGGTCCCGTCGCGGGGAAAAGGTTGTAAGCGAATATCCCAATCACTCCGAGATAGAGCATTCCCATACCCACGCAGGCGGCACGTGCGCGGCGTTTCGTCAGGTTTTCGACATAGGTCAGCGCAAGCGCGAGCGGTAGTCCTGAATACGCCAGAATTGCGGCGCGGCGCAGCCAGGGAAAGCCCCAGTAATACTTTCCGACCAGAAAACTGGGCTGAAAGCCAAGGCTGCCGTCGAACGATATCAAGTAGAGGTCCAGTGTGTTTGGCTGGAGCTGCTCGGCGTAGTAGAGAACGGGGGCGGCGAGGTACGTGAATCCCACAAGGAGGCAGCAGGCGACAAAAGCAGGGGGCAGGACCAAGCGGGCGTCGGTCTCGGGAGTCGCCCAAATCGTGCGAACGGCAAGAATGGTCCAACTGCCCAGCCCCGCGTAGCAGCACACTGTGGAGAGGGCGGGTTCCAGGCCGCGCAGCCCAAATGAGTAAAAACTGAAGAGAGCAGCCGCGAGCACAACCAGCGAACCGTCGAGCCAGGAGGGAAGGACCCGCATTTGAATGATGACGATGCCCAGCAGCAACCACCAGTCAAAAGGATTTATTCTCGAAGCATCGTAGAAGGTGCGGCTGAAACCGGCGGTCGCAGTGAAGGAAAAGGCAAGCAAGGTCAGGACGACTCGCGCGGCGCGCTTCGAAGCAATGGGCATGTTAATTCCGGTGGCCCAAGGTGAACAGCCACAAGGCAGGATATCGCCCGGGCGCATGGCTATCTCGCGGCAAGAAGGTCTGGCGTGCCCATTGCGCCAAGTGGGGAAGCTTTTGACGGGGAGACCTGACTCTGCGACTCGGGAAAGAGTTCACGGACACAAGCCATCGCCTGCGGAGTCAACAGGATGGGAACGCGAGGTCGCTTCCACGAGCCGGACGTGTGACAATCATCTGGGCGATGCGCACGACGGCTCGAATCGGGAACCTTTTCGCGTGGCTTGCCCTGGCAGCGGGCATTCTGCTGTGGGGAGCGGACGCGCGTGGACAGAGCGCCGAGAAGGCGGTCTCCAAGGTGGTGCGCGCCATCGAGGCCCGGTACCGCGGCGCGGAGAGCTTCCAGGCGGTTTTTGAGGAACGTCGGTCGGAGGGGCGGGGGTCAGTGCAAATCGAGGCGGGCACGCTGTACATCCGGCGGCCGGGACTGATGCGCTGGGAATACGAAGAGCCGGAGAAAAAGCTGTTCCTGGTGGATGGGAAGTACGCGTGGTTCTATGTGCCCGCGGATCGTACGGTGACGAAAGCGCCGGTCCGCGACTCTGACGACGAGCGCATCCCGCTGTTGCTGCTCACCGGCAAAGCCAGCCTAGGACGCGCATGCCGGCGCATCGAATTGGCGGACGTGCACGTAGAGGCTGCCGGCGATACGGCGCTGCGCTGCCTTCCGGCGCGCGGTGCGGAGGACGAGTACCGGGAAGCGGTGTTCGAAGTGGACGCGCAGGATCGGTTGGTGCGGCTGCTGGTGCGCGAAGCGGGGGACGTGGAGACGGAATTTCATTTTGGAAGGTGGGAGGAGAACGTCCCGCTGGCGCCTTCGCTGTTCCGGTTCGCGCCGCCCAAGGGGACGACCATCGTGGACGAACAGACACTCACGGGCAGCCCGGCCGAAAACTAGCATGGACCCGCCCTGCGGCGGGGGAGTAATGCTTCAGTCCTGAGGACGCAAGCTGCCCAGCGGCGGTTGGGCGCGTCGAAATACAATGGGAGGGCGGATGCGGATGGGTGCCCGGCGGGCGGAGGCGATTTTGGCCGCGCCGGATGGGATGCTAGACTGCCCTCGATGACGGAATCACGATGCCGGAATTCATTTGCAAGGTAGCCGACGCCTCGGGCCACGTTTATGAAGAGAGGGAGGCGGCCGAGACCGAGCAGGACGTGCGGAGGAAACTGGGCGAGCGCGGGCTGCTGGTGTATTCGGTCACGTCCGGGGGTGGCTTGGTTGCCCAGGTGGTGCCCGCGCTTCGAGGTGCGCGGCGGCGGACACTTTCTGGATCGGATTTCCACATCTTCAACCAGCAGTTCGTGACCCTGATCCGCGCGGGGCTGCCCTTGCTGAAAGGGCTCGACCTGCTCGCGGAACGAGCGGCATCAGAACGGATGCGGCCGGCGCTGCGGGCCATCCGCGACCGCGTGCGGGAGGGCGCCACGCTCTCGGAAGCGTTCGAGCAGCAGGGCAATTTTGACCGCGTGTATACGACCTCGCTATTGGCGGGAGAACGAAGCGGAAACCTGGTGGGGGTACTGGAGTCCTACATTGCGTACCAGAAGGTGACCTCGGGCTTCCGCAAGCGGCTGACGGGTGCAATGGTCTACCCGGCGATCCTGATGGTGTCGGCCGCCGCGATCCTTACGTATATCACGACCTTTGTGATCCCGCGATTTGCGGAGCTCTACACCGACCTGAACGTGGATCTTCCGCCCATTACGGTGATCGTGACGCGGATGGCCACGGAGTTCCGCTGGGAAGTGCTGGGAGCGGCGGCCATGATGGTCCTGCTGGTGTTGTTCGGCACGGTCTGGTCGCGCACGGACAAAGGGGGGCACGCCACGGACCGGCTGACGCTGCGACTCCCCGTGCTCGGCGGTATCTGGATCAAATTCCAGACCGCGCAACTCTGCCGGACCCTGGCCACGCTGCTGCTGGGAGGCATCCCACTGGTCAGCGCGCTGGAGACGGCGGCGGGAGCGGTGCGCAGCCGTTTGTTCGGGGAAGCGCTGCGCGGATCCGCGGAGAGCGTGCGACAGGGCCAACCGCTCTCCACCGCGCTGGCGGGTACGCACCTGTTGCCTCCCTTGGCACTGGAGATGGTGGAGGTGGGCGAGGCCAGCGGCTCGCTGGCGGCTATGCTGGGCAGCGTGGCCGATTTCTACGAGGAAGAGGTAAACACGAAGCTTGGCACTCTGGTTGTGGTGATCGAACCGGCGATTTTGATCTTCATGGCCGCTGTGATATTCGTTATTTTGCTGGCACTGTATCTGCCGATTTTCTCCATCGGCGCGAACATCCACTAGACTCCGGTGAGCACAGTCGATAAAAACCCGAAGGCAATCCCGGCGCCGGCCGAGGATCAGGACCGGGAGCGCACCATGCGGCTGGCGGAGCGCTACCGCTGCGCCTTTGTGGACCTCCGCGAGCAGCGCATTGACCCGGAGTTGTTCCGCTCCATCCCCGCGGATCTGATGTTCCGCTACAACTTCGTGCCGCTGGAGTCGCGCAACGGGCAACTGGTGGTGGCGGTGGCGGATCCCAGCCAACTGCTGCAGACGGACGAACTTTCCGGGCTGCTGGGACGCAAGCTGGTGATCCAGGTGGCCACGGCAACGCAGATCAGCGACCTACTGAAGCGCACCGAGCAATCCCAGCGCGTACTGGAGCAGGCCACCGAGGGTTTCACGCTGCAGGTGGTGCGGGAGGAAGAGGGCGAAGAAAACATCAGCGTGGGCCGGCTGACGCAGGACACCGAAATCAGCCCGGTGGTGCGCCTGGTGGATACGATCATCTTCACGGCGCTCGAGCGACGCGCCAGCGACATCCACATCGAGACGCGGGACAACGAAGTGGTGGTGAAGTACCGGATTGACGGCATCCTGGTCTACGCCATGCCGCCCATCGCCAAGGAATGGCACAGCACGATCATCAGCCGGGTGAAGGTAATGAGCGAGTTGGACATTGCGGAGCGGCGCGTGCCCCAAGACGGGCGCTTCCGGGTGCGCTACAAGGGACGCCACATCGACTTCCGGGTTTCCATCATGCCTTCCATCCATGGCGAAGACGCGGTACTGCGCGTGCTGGACAAGGAAACGCTGAGCGAGACGTTCCGCAACCTGACGCTGGAAGTCGTGGGGTTCGCCTCCGCAGACCTTCAGAAGTTCCGGCGGTACATCCACGAGCCGTACGGGATGGTGCTGGTCACGGGACCGACTGGGTCGGGGAAGACCACCACGCTCTACGCTGCCATCAACGAGATCAAGACGGACGAGGACAAGATCGTCACCATTGAGGACCCCGTCGAATACCAGATTCGCGGGATCACGCAAATTCCCGTGAACGAGAAGAAGGGGCTGACCTTCGCGCGCGGGCTGCGGTCCATCCTGCGGCACGACCCGGACAAAATCATGGTGGGCGAAATCCGCGACATGGAGACGGCGCAGATCGCCATCCAATCCGCGCTGACCGGCCACCTAGTGTTCACCACGGTGCATGCAAACAACGTGGTGGACGTGATCGGGCGGTTCATCAACATGGGGGTGGAGCCGTATAACTTTGTGTCCGCGTTGAACTGCATCCTGGCGCAACGGCTGGTGCGGGTGAACTGCAAGAGCTGCAGCCGGCCCGTACAGATTGACCAGAAGACTTTCGCGGAAAACGCCATGGATCCGAAGCAGTGGAAAGACATGACATTCCGCGAGGGTACCGGGTGCCTGGAATGTTCGGGCACCGGCTTCCGCGGCCGTACCGCGATTCACGAGGTTCTGGACCTCTCCGACCGCATCCGGGAGATGATCGTGGACCGGCGGCCCACGAGCGAGATCAAACGAGCGGCGCGCGACGAGGGGATGACGTTTCTGCGCGACTCGGCGCTGGCACGCGTGCGCGAGGGCGTCACCACGCTGCGCGAAATCAACAAGGTGACCTTCATTGACTAGCCGGGCCACGGCTTTCCTTGGTTCGCGCTCCGGGAACCCGCTGGGGCGCCTGCTGCGCTGGCTGGGAGATCCGCCGCATCCACAGCTCGTATGCGAAATCGGCGCGGCAGGTGTGGCCGCGGCGCGGCTGGCGGCGCACGGGCGCCGCTCGCTGGAAAGCCATGCCTTCGAACCGCTGCCGGCGGGGGCGGTGGCGCCTTCGCCCGTGGAGTTGAACCTGGGAGATGCCGGCGCCGTGGGGACTGCCCTGGACCGCGTGCTGGCGCGCGTGAATGGGCACGGCAGCGATTTCGCGCTGATCATTCCGGATGAAGTGGTGCGCGTTTTCCTGCTGCAGTTCGAGGCGTTTCCAAAGGGCGCGGCGGAGGCCGAGCCGTTGCTGCGCTTCCGGCTGCGCAAGAGCGTGCCATTCGAGACGGAGGATTCCAGCGTGTCGTATTCGATCCAGCCGGCGGGACCGCCCTCCGCCCCGGCGGGCGCCGTGCACGTGCTCGCCGCGATCGCGCGGCGCAAAATCATCCGGCAGTACGAGGAACTGCTCGAGGCGCGGCAGAAACGCGTGGGAGTGGCGCTGAGCTCGACGCTGGCGGCGCTGCCGCTGGTGGACGACAGCCGGGCGACGCTGCTGGCCCGGCTGACCGGGAACACCCTGACCACGGTGATCGTCCGCTCCGGAGTGCTGGCGGTCTATCGCTGCACGCAGTTGCACGGGAGCGCGGAGACGATCGTGGCGAAGAGCCTGTTGGACGAAATTTATCCCGCAGTCGCGTACTTTCAGGACACCTGGGGCGAACCCGTGGCGGAAGCGCGCATAGCTGGTTTCGGGACGCGCAGCGAGGATTTCCGCGAGCCGCTGGAAAGCGAACTGCACTGCAGCATTTCCCCGGTGGTGGCTTCTGCGGCGCTCGAAGGACGGCTCGCGGGCGAGGAGCGGGCGCAAGTGGACCGGGCCATGGAAGCGGCCGTGGGCTGGATGCTCCAGGGGCAGGGATGATGCGGAAGACGCGCACACGCGACGGAACGCAGCGTCTGCCAGGCAATCCGCGCGGGGCCGCGCCCGCAACCGGTTTTAACTGGGAAGGGAGGACGCAGCCATTCGCGCGCGGCTGAATCTTGCGAGCACCCCAGCGGAAAACTACCGGCGGTTCTTCGCCGTGGCCGCTGCCGTGGGCGTGCCCGCGCTCGCACTGTGCCTGGGACTCAGCCTGAAAGTGGTACGCGACCGCGCGGCGAGCAGCGAACGGCGGGACGAAGTGGCCCAGATCGAGAAGCAGTTGGCGGGGTATCGCGAGAAGCGGCGGGAACTGGAGCAATACTTCTCAAACCCGGCCACGCGGCTGGTGACGCAGCGCGCCGCGTTTCTGAACGGCATCATTGACGAGCGCAGCTTTCCCTGGACGCAGTTCTTTTTGGACCTGGAACGCCGCTTGCCCGGCGGCGTGCGCGTCCTCGCGCTGGCGCCGAGCCTGGCGGGAGATCACTTGGAGGTAAAACTCCGGGTGGGCGCGCTGAGCGACAAGAGCAAACTTGAATTTCTGGAAAACCTGGAAAAAGCGCCCCAGTTTTCGGCGGTCGAGCTCGTATCGGAGTCCCGCCCGACCAAGAACGAAGAGCGTGACGTGGTGGAAGTGAACCTTACAGCGGAATACCGGCCGGTCTTCGCCCGGCGAAAGGCCGCGGAAACGGGGGGCGGGCCGTGAAGCGGGTGGCCGAGGTGGTGAAACGCGGGGTGCGCGGCGCGTTGCTGGCGTTGCTGGCCGCCGACGCGCTGCTCCTGGTGGTCGTTTGGCGCGATGCCGCGGAGCACTCGTCTGCTGAGCAGAAGAACCTGGAACGCTTGCGGGTAGAGGATGGGAAGATATCCGCAGACGTGGACCGTGCCTTAGCCATCAAGGCACAACTGCCGGACGTCCAGAAGGATTGCGAGTCGTTTTTCACCAACACGCTGCTGGTCGCGTCCAGCGGTTATTCCACGATCGTCGCGGACCTCGGGAAGATCGCCGCGGGCGCGGGGCTTCCCCCGGGGAACATCGAATTCAAGCAGAAACCGGCGGACAAGCAGGGAATCATCGAGGTCGAGGTGACCGCCGCGGTGGAGGGCGACTACAGTTCGTTGGTAAAGTTCGTGAACGGGCTGGAACGGTCGAAGAACCTGTACCTGCTCGATGCCATGTCGCTCAAAGCGGGAAACGAGCGTGCGGCGCGGCTGAGTCTGGTGATGCGGACCTATTTCCGGAGCTGAACGGGCGAGGATGACGTCACAGACAAAATTGCGATTTCTGGCCGTACTGGGCGTGGTGCTCGCCGCGGTCCTATTTTTTAACCTGCAGGGCGAGGGACCGGCCATGCCCGGCGCCGCGGCGGACGAGGCCTACCGGCCGATGGCGGTGGAAAATCCCGCGCTGCACCTGGATCGCATCGAACGCCTGCGAAAGCTGGAGTATCGCCCGACGGGCAGGGACATTTTCAGCGCGGAGTTGCCTCCGCCGCCCAAGCCCAAGGTGCCACCGAGACCGCTGGGGCCGCAGCCTCCGCCGCCCGAGCCGGCCCTGGTGGTGCCATTCAAGTATTACGGCTATACGACGGATGCGCGGACGGGAAAGCGCCGCGGACTCTTTACCAACGGGGAGGACGTAATTATCGCTGCCGAAGGAGAATTCGTGCAGAGCCGGTATCGCATCGTAACCATTGGAACAGCGTCGGCGGAGGTGGAGGAGATCAACACCAAGCGCCGGGCCACGCTCACCATGGAAGCGCCGACGGGAGGCGCGCCTCAGGGATGATGGTGCAGATCCATTCAGAAAATGCCGCGGCGGCGGGGCGCAGTTGCCCCGCGGGCCGGCGGCACGAGGCCGGCACGGTCCTCCTGCTCGTGATTTTCTTTGCCGCGGCCATTCTGATCTCCATGGCTGCCGTCTTGCCTCGCATCGTGATGCAAGGCCGGCGGGAGAAGGAAGCGGAGCTGGCGTGGCGCGGCGAGCAGTATGTGCGCGCCATCCGGCTCTACTATCGCAAGTACGGCCATTTCCCGCGCAGCGTCGAGGATTTCTCGAAGAATCCGGGCAACTTGCATTTTCTGCGCAAAGAATACAAGGACCCCATGAACACGTCGGACGGAAGCTGGAGGTTCATCTACGTCGGGCCGGGCGGCCAGCTGATCGGCAGCCTGACGCGGACGATGCCGTTAGGAGTGGTTCCACTGACAGCAGCCGGCGGCAGTCCATTTGGGAATAATCCGAACGCAGGCCCGGGTGGCGCGACAGGATTCGGGCAGTCCGGTACCACGCTGGGTGGGGGCGCGCAGGGCGGAGCCGCGCAGGGCGGGAGCCAGAGCGCGCAAGGGCAGCCACCCGCGCCGCCCAGCATGGGCGATAGCTCTGCTGGTGCCGGCACAGGCGGCGACCAGTCGGGCGAGAACGCGCTCCCGCCGGCACCCGTGGCGCCCAATCAGGCCATCCAGAGCGCTTCCCCCATGGACAGCACTGTGTTCGGCGGGCAACTAGTGGGCGTGGGCAGCAAGGTAGACCGGAAGTCCATTCGCTTCTTCAAAGGCTACGGGAAATATCGCGAGTGGGAATTTATCTGGGATCCAGCGGCGGAAGCGGCTGCGGCAGGCGGGCTGGTGCCGGCTCCCGTCGGGGGCCAGTTGCCGGGTGGGATGCAACCGATCGGAACGCAGCCGTTCGGAACCACTCCGACGAACTCGCCACAGAGTAATCCGCCGCAGTAGCCGTATCCTCAAGCGCAGGATGGGCGGCGCGTGAGCGGCGCCGAACGCCCATCACTTGCATCAATCGTATTTTGTCTTCCTTTTTTCTCTTGCTTGGAAAAGGCGAAGGGACAAGCGCCGTCTCTTACACTAGGGCGAATCGTTCGATGGCCTGCGCGACTCCGGCCTGATCGTTCGTGCCGGTCAGGTGCCACCCGTCGGAGCGCAATTCCGAAACGCTGTTTCCCATGACCACGGGAACGCCGGCGAAGGCCAGCATCTGGCGATCGTTGAAGTTGTCGCCGATGGCCATCACCTCGTCCCGCGCATAGCCCTGGCGCTCCGCCCAGTCGCGCAGGGCCGTGCCTTTGGAAAC
>DATEQM010000209.1:0-26277 GCA_035272605.1 Candidatus Acidiferrales bacterium
CACCTCGTCCAGGTGGCGGTCGAGATATTCCTTCACTCCACGGTAGCGCTCGAAATAGGCGGCGATGAACTTCGCGGCTTCGCTCCTTTCGATGCCGAGCTGCCTCGCCAGTCCGAACGCGGAGAGTCCGTAGATGATGCCGAAATTCACGGCCTTGGCCGAGCGCCGGTGCTCCGCCGTCTGCGCCAGCGGCCCGACGCCGAACACTTCTTCCGCCGTGCGCGCGTGAATATCGTCGCCGTGCTGGAAGGCTTTCACCAGCACGGGGTCCTCGGAAAAATGCGCCAGCAGGCGCAGCTCGATTTGCGAGTAATCGGCGGAAAGGAGCAGGTGGCCTTTCTCGGCCACGAACGCGGCTCGGATCTGCCGGCCCGATTCGCCGCGCACCGGAATGTTCTGCAGATTGGGGCTCGCCGAGCTGAGCCGCCCGGTGGCCGTGCCCGTCTGGCTGAGCCGCGTATGCAGCCGGCCGTCGGCGGGGCTGATCAGGCGCGGCAGCGCGTCCACGTACGTGGACTTGAGCTTCGCCGCCTCGCGGAATTCGAGCACCTTTGCGGGCAGTGGATGCTTCGCGGCCAGATCTTCGAGCACATCCGCCGCGGTCGAGCGCGCCCCGGTCTTCGCCGATTTCCGCGGGGCGGCCAGCCCCAGTTTGTCGAACAGCACTTCCCCGAGCTGCGCGGGCGAATTGATGTTGAACGGGGCGCCCGCCATTTCGTAGATTTCCTTTTCGCGCGCGGCGATCTCCTCCTCGAGCGCCCGGGACATGCCCGCGAGCGCGTCCGGGTCAATGCGCACGCCGGCCCGCTCCATCCGGGCCAGCACGGGCGCGAGCGGCAGGTCTATGCGCTCGTAGATCTCCAGCAGGCCCTGCTTCTCCACTTCGGCGCGCAATTGCGGCCCCAGCCGCGCGAGCCAGGACGCCTTTTCCGCAGGGGAGGCCGCCGGCGCAGCATTCAAATGGCGGGCCGCCACTTCGTCCAGGCCGTGCTTTGAGGTGGTGGGACGCACCAGGTAGGAATACAGCCGGACGGCATGGCGCACGCCCCCGAGCCCGCCGGGCGGCGCCAGGAGCAGCTCCACCAGCTTCGGATCGTGCACCGTCTTTGCCCGCGCGGAATCGGCCAGCCATTCGTCCAGCGCCGCGCGCATTTTTCCCTTTGCGTCCAGCTCCAGCGTGACGAAGTTCTCCGCTGCAATCGCCAGCGCCATCGGGCCTGGCCGGCTCCCGAAGCCCGGTTCTTCGTCCTCCTCCATGCCCTCGGGGGCCAGCGATTCGACCCAGAAGGCGACTTCCCGGGTGGCGGCATTGCGCGCCAGGAACTCATGAAAGGCCTTCGGAGTGGTCAGGCGCGGCGCCGCCGGCGCCACCGTGGGCGGCGGCGGGGGCGATAGCTCGCGGAGCAGCGAACTGAAACCCAGATCCGCATAGAGCGCGCGGAGCGCGGCGCTGTCCGGGGCCGTGGGCGCGAGCGATGCGAGGTCCAGTTCCAGCGGCGCATGCGTGTCAATCGCCGCCAGTTTTTTCGAGAGCACCACCATGTCGCGCGAATTCTCGAGCGCCTCGCGATACCGCTTGCCGGGGACTTCGCCGGCATGCTCGAGCGCGGCCTCCGCCGAGCCGTACTTCCGGATCAGCTCGCGCGCGCCTTTTTCGCCGATTCCCTTGGCCCCGGGGATGTTGTCAATCGCATCGCCCATCAGCGCCATGACGTCTGGGACGCGGTCGGGCGGCACGCCCATGAGTTCTTCGACCTTCTTTTCGTCGGCGAGCAGGTCGCCCTTGCCGGGATTCAGCGCGCGGATCCGGCCGCCGCCCGGCAGGGTGTCGCGCACGAGCTGGAGCATGTCTTTGTCCGCAGTGACGATGAAAACATCGAGGCCGCGCTCCCCGGCCTGCCGGCTCAGCGTGCCGATCACGTCATCCGCCTCGTAGCCCTCGCGCTCCACCACCGCCAGCCGCATGGCCTCACACACGCGCCGCACCATGGGCAGTTGCACCACGAGATCCTCCGGCATCGGCGGGCGCTGCGCCTTGTATTCCGTGTACAGGGTGTCGCGGAAGGTAGGCCCCGCGACGTCGAAGACCACGGCAAGATAGTCAGGCGACCATTCCTTCTCGAGCTTCCTCAGCATGTTTGCGAAAACGTACGGGACCTTGGTGGGCAGGCCGCCGGGGCTGCGCAAGCGTTCCATAGGCGCGTAGAACGCTCGGAAGACAAAGCCCATCGCATCCACCAGGAAGAGCCGCTTGGGAGAGGTCGCTGGCATCTGTGGCCGGAGAAAGCGCGAAGCCGGGAGTATAGCACCCCCTCATCGCCATCCGATTTGGGGGCGGAGACGCAAGAACGCGAGCGGATCATCGGCAGAGCCGGGCCGGCTGCCCGTCTGAGAATAGCCACGGGCAGTGGCTCCTGAGTGTGGTAAAATCGCCACAGAACGGCATTCTATGCGGAAATAAAAATCTATGTCCTTTATTATCAATTAGTTGTTGTAGGCCATTTGGCAGCCAAGTTGCATCCCCAATCCATGCTCATGCCCCTGCAAACTACGATTATCCACCCAGTCGATGCAACTGGTTTCGGTCTCCACACGGCGGTACGTGGTCACGTGCGGCTGGTGCCTGCGCCCGCCGACACCGGGATCGTTTTTCGGCGCACGGATTTCGACAATTTTCCCATCGAAGCGCGCGTGGCCAACGTGGCGCGGGTGAGCTACGCCACGAGCCTGATGAAGAAAGGCGTGCTCATCTCGACCACGGAACACCTTCTGGCGGCGCTCTATTCCTGCGGCGTGGATAACTGCTTTGTGGACCTGGATGCGATCGAGGTGCCCATCCTGGACGGATCGGCGCAGCCGTTCATCGACATGCTGGAGCGCGCGGGGACGCGAACGCTGCGGCGCCGCCGGCGGTACCTGCGCGTGGTGAAGCCGCTCGAATTCACCGACCAGGGCCGGCGCATCGGCATATACCCGGCAGACGAGTTCCGCGTGCAGTGTTTTATTGATTTTCCCCATCCGGCCATCGGCCGCCAACAGGTGGATTTGCAGGTGAACCGCGAAACGTTCAGCCACCTGCTGGCTCCGGCACGCACGTTCGGCTTCGAGAGGGATTTTGAAGGCATGCGAAAGATGGGACTGATTCGCGGGGGCTCCTACGAAAATGCCCTGGTGCTTTCCGACGACTCCGTCGTGAACGGCCCGCTGCGCTTCCCGGACGAGTTCGGGCGGCACAAAACCCTGGACCTCATCGGCGACCTGGCGCTCGTCGGGCGTCCGCTGCGAGCCCTGGTCGTGGCGCACCGCGCGGGTCACGCGCTGCACACTCAGCTCGTCACGCGCCTGCTCGCCGATTCCTCGCTATGGACGGAAACGCTGGAAGAGGCCCCCTCCCGCCCGCGGCATGTCTCTGCTATCGCCGCGGCTTCCCCCGCGGACTGATTCTAGTTTGACATCCCATTGGCGATCGCAAGACCGTGCGCCTGGATTGTACTCCCACAATGTGGTATACTAGTTTGCGTGCAATTCGTGGAGTCATTGCCCTTTACCAGGCGGCTGCATGAGTTGGCCGGGGAGGCAGCCGACGGTGTCCTCCGTATGATTGAGGCGGATCTACTGAAGAACCCCGAATGTGGCTCGCTGGTGCCCGGATTGGGTGGAGTTCGCAAGGCGCGACAAGCGAACCCGCGGCGAGGGAAAGGCAAGCGTGGCGGTTTCCGCTATCTCTACATGTACTTCGTAAGGGATCAACAGATCTTTCTGCTTTACATCCTCGACAAAAATGAACAGCAAGATCTGACGCACGACCAACGGAAGTGGATTCGAGCAATGGCGGAGTCTGAGAGCAAGAGATAGGAGGCATCGAGATGCGGAAGAAGCGAGTTAACATTTTCAGCGAGCTTAAGGAAGCCCTGGAAAACGTACGCGATTTCCGGCTGGGAAAGCGCTCGGACCTGCGAGTCACCGAGCTTCCACCCCCGCCGAAGCCAATGGGTCCCAAAGAAATTCGGAACATCCGCCACGCGCTTGAGGCGAGCCAGACTGTATTCGCGCACTATCTCAATGTGAGTCCGAACGCCGTGCGTAGCTGGGAACAGGGGGTACGCCGGCCACGGAACGCTACTCTCAAGCTGCTGGCAATTGCGAAAAAGCAGCCTCGTATTCTGCTCCAGGCGTAGGACTTCCCGGGTCTTAGGACACTGACGTCTTTCCAAATCCCCCCTCCGAAGCGACAATAGAACCCTCATGCCCAGCCGAGCACCAGCCCTGGCTCAATTCTCTGCGGTGATCCTGGCCGCGGGAAAAGGCACGCGCCTGCATTCGTCGCGCGCCAAAGTCCTGCACGGCGCAGGAGGACGCACGCTCGTGGAACACGTGGTGCGCGCCTGCCTGCCGCTCGTCGCGCGCGAAATCGTGGTGATCGTGGGACATCAGGCGGACGAGGTGGCTGCCTGCGTCACGCCGCTGGGCGCGCGCGCCGTGTTGCAGCAGCCGCAAAACGGCACGGGCCACGCCCTGCGCGTGGCGCGGCGCAAGCTCCACCAGCGCGCCAAATACGCGCTCGTTCTCCCGGGCGATGCGCCGCTGGTCCGCACGGAAACGCTGGAACGGCTGGCCCGGGCGCATTTGGCCGGAGGTGCCGCCGCCACCGTGCTCACGGCCGCGCTCGCCGATCCCACCGGCTATGGCCGGGTGGTGCGGAAATCGGACAACAGCGTCGCGGCCATCGTGGAAGAACGAACGGCGACAGTCGAGGAGCGCGCCATCCAGGAAGTCAATTCGGGTTTCTATGCCTTCACGCTTCAGGCGCTGTGGCCGTGCCTGGACGCGCTGCGCCCTGAAAATGTCCACAAAGAACTGTATCTGACCGATGCGATCGCGCTGCTCAACCAGCGCGGCCAGCGCGTGCTGGCGGAAGCGGCTGCGGACGCTCAGGAAGTGCTGGGCTGCAATACGCGCGCGGAACTGGCGGAAGTGGACCGCATCTTCCGCGACCGCAAGCGCCGCGCGCTGATGGATGCGGGCGTCACGATTTTTCTGCCCGAGACGGTGGTGATCGATCCGGACGTGCGCATCGGCCCGGACACGGTGATCGAGCCGTGCGTGCAACTCCTGGGCGGAACGCGCATCGGCTCGAACTGCGCCGTGCGCACCGGCAGCGTGCTCACCGACGCGGTCCTCGAAGATGGCGCAAGCGTGCTGGAACATTGCGTGATCGCGGCCAGCCGCCTGCGCGCCGGGGCCCGCGTGGGACCTTTCTCGCGGCTGCGTCCGGGAGCGGATATCGGCCCCGGCGCTCGCGTGGGGAATTTCGTGGAAGTGAAGAACTCGCGCCTGGGGGAAGGCGCGAAGGCGCAGCACCTCAGCTACCTCGGCGACGCCTCCATCGGCCGGAAGACGAATATCGGCGCGGGGACCATCACCTGCAATTTCGACGGGGTGAGCAAGAGCCGCACCACGATCGGCAACGAGGTGTTTATCGGCAGCGATACGGCGCTGGTGGCGCCCGTGCGCGTGGGCGACCGCGCCTACGTCGCCGCCGGCTCCACGATTACGGAAAACGTTCCGGCAGACGCGCTGGGCATCGCCCGGGGCCGGCAAGTGAACAAGAAGGGCTGGGCCGCGGCGCGGCGCCGCGGAATGGCTAAGAAGGCTTCGCCCAAACGGGCCGCTCGAAAGGCCGCGCGGCGCTCCAAGTCACCCCGGAGAGGGCAGGGGCAGAGAAGGTGAGCGAAGTCCGCAGAGGGTGAAATATTCTGGGGGTCCGGCTGCCTGTCAGTAATTGACAACAACTGTTAATAGCCGTATTCTGCTGCCATGAACGTCAACCTCGGCCCTACTCTCGACAAATTCGTTGTGGAAATGCTTCGCAGCGGCCTCTACCAGTCCCAAAGTGAGATCCTGCGCGAAGCCCTTCGCCTGTTGAAGGAGCGAGAGCAAGCCAAGAAGGCTGCATTGGCCAGACTGAGGAAGGAAATCGCGATTGGCACGCAGCAGGCGGAACGAAGCGAACTCCTCGATGCTTCAGAGGTATTTGCACGGATCCGGGAAAAGAGTAAGCAACGCAAGCGCCTCCGTGCATGAAGACGATCACTGTCACCCGTCTGGCAGCACACGACATTGATTCGATCTGGGAATTCATGCCGCGGATAACCCGCAAGCCGCGGATCGCGTTCTTGATGCTCTGGAAAAGGCCTTTGAGAGGCTCTTATAGAACCCCGGGATGGGTCATGCGAGAGAAGACCTTGCTGATCGGCGTCACCGCTTCTTTCTTGTGTTTTCTTACTTGATTGTCTATTGGGTCGAAGCAGGTTCGCACAGGATTGTTCGAGTATTCCACGCATCCCGCGATGTCCATTCGTTGCTCGGAACGGATCTCGAGAGCTCCTGATTCGCCGATGTTCCTGCCGCCGAACCGGGGATTCGAGCCCCGGGCCGTGGTAGAATTCGAGAGGGAGAAACCCGCGATGAAATTCGGCGTCGTAGTGTTTCCGGGCTCCAACTGCGACCACGATACGCACCATGCGCTGGCGGCCGTGCTGGGCCAGCCCGTGGAATTCATCTGGCACCAGTCGGAAGAGGTGGCGGGGTTCGACGCCATCATCCTTCCGGGCGGCTTCGCCTACGGCGACTACCTGCGCACGGGAGCGATCGCACGGTTTTCTCCGGTGATGGGGGCGGTGACGAAATTCGCGAAGTCGGGCGGGTTGGTGCTGGGCATCTGCAACGGCTTTCAGGTCCTGCTGGAAAGCGGCCTGCTGCCCGGAGCGGTGCTGCGCAACGCGGGATTGCGGTTCGTCTGCCGGCACGTGTACATCCGCGTGGAACATACCGATACTCCGTTCACCTGCGCGGCACGGCCCGGGCAGGTGCTCAAGATTCCCATCGCACATTCCGACGGAAATTATTTCTGCGATGATGCCACCCTCCGCGAACTGGAGCGCAACGGGCAAGTCCTGTTCCGCTACGTCACGCCCGATGGACGCGTGGCGCCGGAAGGAAATCCCAACGGAGCGCTCGCGAACATTGCGGGTGTGATCAGCCGCGAAGGCAATGTCGCCGGGCTCATGCCCCATCCGGAGCGCGCCGCAGAGGCCGCCCTCGGCTCCGACGACGGATTGGTGATTCTCCGCTCGATGATCGAAACGCTGACGCGTCGGGCTTCCGCTTCCGCCTCCGCTCCCGTTGCCGAGCGCGTACCGGCGTGACACAGCCATGTAGCCCGCCTCTTCAGAGGCGGGGCCCTTTTTCCGTCAGACCAATTGGGGGGACAACCAAAAATGCCCCGGGTCTGAAGACCCGGGCTACAATCTGCCCGCAATGCCATGATCGAAACCGAAATTAAAGTGACGCCGGAGATTGCTGCGGAGCACGGGCTCTCCCCGGACGAGTATGCCCGCGTCCGGAAGATTCTGGGGCGCGAGCCGAATATTACCGAGCTGGGCATTTTTTCGGTGATGTGGAGCGAGCACTGCTCCTACAAATCGAGCAAAGTGCATCTGAAACGCCTGCCCACGAAGGGCCCGCAGGTGGTCCAGGGGCCGGGCGAGAATGCCGGTGTGGTGGACATCGGCGAGGGGTGGGTGGCGGCGTTCAAAATCGAATCGCACAACCATCCGAGCTTCGTTGAGCCGTTCCAAGGCGCGGCGACGGGCGTGGGCGGGATCCTGCGCGATATTTTCACCATGGGAGCGCGGCCGATTGCCGTGCTCGATTCGCTGCGCTTCGGCCCGATTGCCGAGGGCCAGGGCGCGACCCCCGAAGAAGTGGCGCGCAACCGCCGCATCGTGGACGGCGTGGTGCGCGGCATCGGCTTTTACGGCAATTGCTTCGGTGTGCCGACGGTAGGTGGCGAGGTGGGCTTCGAGCCCTGCTATTCGGCCAACCCGCTGGTCAACGCGCTCGCCCTCGGCGTGGCCCGCCGCGACGAGTTGTTCTTCGCCCGCGCGCGCGGCGAAGGCAATCCGGTGATTTACGTCGGCGCAAAGACGGGGCGCGACGGCATCCACGGCGCTTCGCTCCTCGCCTCCGCGGAATTCACGGAAGAATCGCAGCAGAAGCGGCCCAACGTGCAAGTGGGCGACCCCTTCCTGGAAAAACTCCTGCTGGAAGCCTGCCTGGAAGCGATGCGCACCGGGGCCGTGGTGGCCATCCAGGACATGGGCGCGGCCGGGCTCACCTGCTCCACCTGCGAGATGGCGTCGCGCGGCGCCACGGGAATCGAAATTGACCTGGCGCGCGTGCCGCAACGCGAGACGGGAATGTCGCCGTACGAAATCATGCTGAGCGAGTCACAGGAGCGCATGCTGCTGGTGGCGGAACGCGGGCGCGAAGAGGAAGTGCTGCGCGTGTTCCGGAAATGGGAGCTGGACGCAGTGGAGATCGGACGCGTGACTTCCGACGGAACGCTGCGCGTGCTCGATCACGGCCGGGTGGCCGCGGAGATTCCCGCGCACCCCCTGGCGGAGGAGGGCCCCGTCTACGCCCGTCCGCTGGCGCCGCCGGCTCGCCGCGCGGGCGAGCAGAACCTCGTCACCTTCGCGCCGGAGGGCACGAATCTCACCGCGAATTTCGCGAAGTTGCTCGCCGCGCCGGCCATCGCTTCCAAACGCTGGATCGTGCAGCAGTACGACCACATGGTGCGGACGAACACGGTGGTGGCGCCCGGCGCGGGCGACGCGGCGGTGGTGCGCGTCAAGGAAACTGGCCGCGGGCTGGCGCTGGCCGTGGACGGGAACGGGCGGTGGTGCCAGCTCGATCCGCGGCTCGGCGCCATGCACGCGGTGGCAGAAGCGGCGCGCAACGTGGCCTGCGTGGGCGCGCGCCCGCTGGCCGCCACGAATTGCCTCAATTTCGGCAATCCGGAAAAGCCGGAAATCATGTGGCAATTCAGCCAGGTGATTGACGGCATTGCCGAGGCCTGCCGCGCGCTCGGCGTGCCCATTACCGGCGGCAATGTGAGCTTCTACAACGAAACACTGGGCCGTGGAATCTATCCCACGCCGACGGTGGGCGTACTGGGCCTGCTGGACGATGATTCGCGCGCACTGAGCTTGGGGTTTCGAGCGGAGGGCGACGTGATTCTGCTGCTCGATGGACGGGCGGTGCCAGAATCCGCGGGCGAAAATCTGCGGCGGGAGTTTTCTTCGAGCGAGTACGCGCGCACGGTTCAGGGAATCGTCGCGGGGACGCCGCCGGCGATGGACCTCGCGGCGGAAAAGCGGCTGGTGGACGCGCTCGTCGCGCTGGCCGCGGAGGGTCTGCTCCATTCCGCGCACGACTTGAGCGACGGCGGGCTGGGCGTGGCGCTGGCGGAGAGCGGGTTCGCATCGCTTTTCGCCGCGGAGGCGCTCGGCGCGGACGTGGCGCTGGAAGGCGCGGAGCCGGCGGAGTGGGCGCTCTTCGGAGAACGCGGCGCGCGCGCGATAGTCACAGCGGCGCGCGGCGCGCTTGCCGACATCGAGCGGTTTGCGGCACAATATGAGTTGGGACTGCGCACGCTCGGGACCGTCACCCAGGGGACCATCCGCATCGGGTACAACGGCAGGGAGGTTGTCGCTTCACCGGTCACATCCCTGCGCGCCGCTTGGGCGGAGTCTCTCGAACGGATGCTCGCGGCCCGCTGAGCCAGAGTTTGTATTCATCGCCTCATCCGCGCGACGACCGCCTGCATGACCACTGCGGGGTAGTTGGCGTATATGGCCACGCGGAAGCCAGCAAACTCGCCTACCTGAGTCTCTACGCACTGCAGCACCGCGGGCAGGAATCCGCGGGCATCACCTCGACCGACGGCAACGACCTGTACAGCCACCGGCGCATGGGGTTGGTCTCCGAGATTTTCACCGGCGACGTGCTGGCCCGGCTGCCGGGGGACGCGGCCATGGGCCACACGCGCTACTCGACGGCGGGCGATACCTCGCTCAACAATGCGCAGCCCATCGTCACCGACTGCAACCGCGGCAAACTGGCGGTGGCCCACAACGGCAACCTGACGAACGCCAACGAGGTGCGGCGGAAGCTGGAGCACAAAGGCTCGATTTTCCAGACCACCAGCGACACGGAAGTGATCGTGCATCTCGCGGCGCGGAGCACCGCGCGGAATCTGCCCGGTGCGCTGGCCGACGCGCTGCACCAGGTGGAGGGCGCGTATTCGCTGGTGCTACTGACGCGGGACGAGTTGTACGCCATCCGCGACCCGCGCGGATTCCGGCCGCTGGCGCTGGGGCGGCTGGAGGGGGCCTGGGTGGTGGCGTCGGAGACCTGCGCGTTCGACCTGATCGGCGCGGAGTACGTGCGCGATATCGAGCCTGGGGAGATGCTGAGGATCTCGCGGAGCGGCCACGAGTCCATCCATTTCGCCGCGGAGAAGCCGCCACAGCACTGCATTTTCGAGCACGTCTATTTTTCGCGGCCGGACAGCCTGGTGTTCGGCCGGTCGGTGCACCTGAGCCGCGAGAAGCTGGGGCGGTGGCTGGCGCGGGAGCATCCCGCGGAAGCGGACATGGTCGTGCCCGTGCCGGATTCGGGAGTGCCCGCGGCCATCGGCTACTCTCTCGAGTCGGGCATCCCTTTCCAGATGGCCCTCATCCGAAATCATTACGTGGGACGCACGTTTATCGAGCCGCGGCAATCCATCCGGGACTTCGGCGTGAAGCTGAAATTGAATCCGGTGCGGCGGCTTCTGGAAGGGAAGCGCGTTGTGCTGGTGGATGATTCCATCGTGCGCGGGACCACCAGCCGGAAAATCGTCCGCATCGTGCGCGAGGCGGGCGCAGTGGAAGTCCACCTGCGCATCAGTTGCCCGCCCACGATTTCCCCGTGCTACTACGGCGTGGACACGCCCACGCGCGAGGAGCTGATCGCTTCGCAGCATTCCGTGGAGGAGATCCGCCAGTATACCGGGGCGGACTCGCTCGGCTATTTGACGATGGAGCACCTGCGGGAGGCGGTGGGCGACACCGAAGGAAAGTTCTGCACGTCCTGCTATACGGGCGTGTACCCCACCGAACTCGTGCAATTGGAAGTGGCGACCGGCCGTGGCTGCCAGTAAAAATCCGCCGACTCCGGAAGCGTCGTCCGCGCGCGAGCGTATGCTGCGCGAGGTGCGCGGCTGGCTGTGGGTGATCCTGGCGTTCCTGTTCATCCAGGGAACGTTGGTGCAGGCGCGCGTCATCCCCTCGGAGTCCATGGTCAAGACGCTGCTCATCGGCGACCACGTGCTGGTCAGCCGCTTCGGCTACGATGCGGAAATTCCTTTCACCGGGCTGCACGTGAGCCTGTGGCGGGAGCCGCACCGGCAGCAGGTAATCGTCTTCCACGCCCCGCTTCCCGGCCATCCCGACTTCATCAAGCGCGTCATCGGCGTGCCGGGCGACACGTTGGAGATTCGCGCGGGCGCCGTGTGGATCAACGGGAAGCCCCTCACCGAGCCCTACCTGGCGGATACGCCGGACACCTGGGAGAACCGCAAACCCGAGACCGTGCCGCCGGACTGCTATTTCGTCATGGGAGATAACCGAAACAATTCCTACGACAGCCGCTATTGGGGATTCGTGCCGCGTTCCGCCCTGGTGGGCGAGCCGCTGTTCATCTATCTCTCGCTGGACGCCCCCAGCGAGGCCTGGCAGCCCGGCCACATCCGGGAGCGGTTGGAAGCGTACGGCATGGCGCTCGTGCACCCCGGGCACGTGCGGTGGCGCCGGCTTTTCGTTCCGTTCTGAACCTCCAGGGCCTGGAAATTCCCCTGGCCAAACCCATGCGTTACGCAGACGCAGGTGTAGACATCTCTCGCGCCGACCGCGCCAAGCAGCGCATCCGGCACTTGGCCGGGCGCACGTCTACGCCCGGCGTGCTGAACGACATCGGCGCCTTCGGCGCGCTCTACCAGCTCGACCGGAAGAGGTGGAAGAATCCGGTGCTGGTGGCCAGCGCGGATGGTGTGGGCACCAAGTTGAAAGTGGCGTTCGCCATGGGCGTGCATTCCACCGTGGGTGCGGACATCGTGAATCACTGCGTCAACGACATCCTGACCCAGGGCGCCGAGCCGCTGTTCTTCCTCGACTATCTGGCCATGGCCAAACTGGAACCGGAGGTGGTCGAACAGATCATCGAGGGAATGGCCGGCGCGTGCAAACAGGCTGGCTGCGCTCTGATTGGAGGAGAAACCGCGGAGATGCCGGACTTCTATCCGCCGGGGGAATACGACCTGGCCGGATTCATCGTCGGCGCGGTGGAGCGCGAGCGCATCCTGGACGGCTCTGCGGTGCGCGCGGGAGACGTGCTGCTGGCGCTGCCTTCGAGCGGGCTGCACACGAACGGCTATTCGCTGGCGCGCAAACTCGTGTTCCAGGTGGCCGGGCTGAAGCCCGATACCTACGTGGCGGAGCTGCAGAACAAAGTGGGCGCGGAGCTGCTCAAACCGCACCGCTCCTATCTGCCCGCGCTGCGGGAAATCGTGCGGCGCGGTTGGGTTGCCGGCCTCGCGCACATTACCGGCGGGGGCATCACGGGCAACTTGCCGCGGGTGCTGCCGCGCAATACGCAGGCGCGCGTGGAGCTGGGCTCGTGGCCGGTGCTGCCCGTGTTCGGCTGGCTGGCGCGGCTGGGGAGCATGGCAACGCCGGAGATGTTGAGCACCTTCAACCTGGGCGTGGGAATGATCCTGATCGTGCCGCCGAAAAATGTGCGCCAGGTGGAAGCGCATCTGAAACGCCGCCGCGAGAAGTTTTTTGCCATCGGCCGGATCGAGCCGGGGAAACCCTCCGTGGTCTACGCGGGCCAGTTGCCGGTGTGAGCGCCCGCGGATCCTGAATCACTGTGTGGCGGTCAGCCCGGATTCTCGCGGCTGCCCGGTTTGGCAGGGCGCGCGATCACGCTGAATCCCGCGCGCGTCTCTTTCGCCACCGCGCCGGGCGGCTGTTCCGCGGGGGGCGCCGCGAGCCGCTCCTGCAGTTTGGCTTCAAGAATCCGAAGACTTTCGATCAGCCCCTGCAGCTCGTCCAGCCTGCGCCGCATCGCGGCTTCCAGGTTGCGTTCCACGTTTTCCGTCTCGCGCCGCTGGCGGGTCATCTCGCCGGCCAGTTTTTCGTTCAGCGCCCCGAGCTGTTGATGCACGTAGTTTTCCGTTTCCCGCACCATTCTTCGTTCGCGCTGCGCCAGCCGGCGCATTTCACTCCACACCAGCCACAGGCAGGCGCCCAGGGCCAGCGTGCTGGCAAACAGGAGCGCCAGCAGAAGATCATTCGGTGAATGCAGGATATCCGGCAATCGTTTCGCCCCTACGGCTGATGTCCCGCCTTGAGAACCCTCAGTATACCGCGCGGAGGCGGCCTATCCGGCCGAGAGAGATCCGCTGGACGCGCAACGGTCAACCCGCGGAGCCGACTCGGGCGGGTCGCCGCGCGGTTGCGCGGCGCGGCAGTTCGCGCGCGAGCTTGCGCAACCAGCGCAGCTCGGTTTGGAATTGCGTGATCGCCAGGCTGACCATCCAGACGGCCTCGTGATAGGGGTGGCCCACCTCGCGGAAAATCGCTCGTAGAGTGGCCTTCTCACGTGCCAGTTCCAATGCAAGGAACCGCTGCCGCCGGCGGACCTGGCGGCGAACGACGCCGGGGCTCGCCTGCCAGGACAGTGCGAGCCAGGTGAGAAAAGGCGGGCGTTCCCGCGCAGTCGTCCACGCTTCACGAGCAAGCGCGTGGGCCATCGCGCGCCGGCCGCTCTCCGCTGTCGCGAAAACGCGCCGTTCGGGGCCGGCGGCAGGCGCGACCGTTTCCTCGGCGCGCAGCAGGCCCCACCGCGCCAGCTTTTCGAGCGAGTAATACACCTGAGGGCGGGAGATCCCGGCCCAGTCGCGCACCTCGCGGCGTTCGAGTTCCAGGTTCGCCTGGTAACCGTGCATGGGCTGCTCGGCGAGCAGGCTGAGCAGCACCAGATCCGGCGTGGTCAAATCACGCTGCCGGGCGCGGCGCGCAAGCCGTGGCGCGAGCCGTTGCTTCCTCTGTGTGGATGTGAGGGGTCCTTGTCGCCTTCCCGATGCTGGAATGTGCAATGCCATGCCCGGAGCCGCAAGCCGCGCCGCTTACGCCTTCCCTGAAGCTCGGCGGCGGCCGCGGGCATCGGCGGCCTTCCGCCGGCGGCTCCAATACCACCACTGGCGCTGCGCCGCGGGCAGGCGTGGATTGCGCGCCTGGGCCACGGCGGCGGCAAACGCGTCCAGGACGCACAGGTCCTGCGCCTGGCCGGTAGCCTGGCACAACGCTTCGTAGAGCGAGCGCGGGCTGCGGCGGGCGAGCTGGGCCACGCTGCGGACGCCGAGCATCTCGAAATCGCGAAGCATGGCCGGGCCGATGGAGACGAGATCGCGAAGTTGCCGTTGTGCAGACATCGAGAAAAACCTCCTTGCCAGGGCTGAGGGAACTTGCTAGCCTCAACTAGTCTAAGTTAGACTAGCCTCTCTGGCAAGGAGGATTTTTCGACATGCCCTGGATCGTTTCCCTGTTCGTGGCCGCTGCGATGGCTGCGGCCGGATCCCATGCCGGGCCACGTCCCGCCGAGGAGAAGAAACCAATGGTGAAGAAACTCACGCCCGTGCTGTTCGTTGCCGAAATCGAGCCCTGCGTCAAATTCTGGACCGAGCAGCTTGGCTTTCAGAAGACAGTGGAGGTGCCCGAGGGCAACAAACTCGGCTTCGTGATTCTGGTGAAAGGCAGCGTCGAGCTCATGTACCAGTCCTACGCAAGCGTGGACAAGGATTGGCCGGCGACGGGGCAGGCGGCGCGCAAAGGCCCCACGTTTCTCTACATCGAGGTCGAGGATCTCGAGGCCGTCAAGGCGGCCGTGAAGGGCGCGGAAGTGGTGATGCCGGAGCGCACCACGTTTTACGGCGCGCGCGAGATCGGCATCAAGGATCCGGCAGGACACTACCTGACCTTCGCCCAGTTCGCGCCTGCGCCGGGCAACTGAGCGCGGGGGTTTCCTCAGCATCCGGCCGACAAATGGTGGTTGAGAAGCACCACGCCCGCGCGAAAACCACCAGTATTTTGAATCTACCGGGACAGCCACCCTCAAGGACGCGCCCACAACGTGCAGTATTAGAACGGCTTACAAATATGACGTTTGGACGGCAACTTTGGCCGTGGCCATGCATCTCCATGGCAGGGAACCATACGTACGCGTCGCTTCCCATGTGCGGGAATGTGCCTCATGAACAGGGCGCGCACAGCTATTTTCCAGGAGTTCTAGTACCAGTTCGCCGCAACCATGGCCCGACGGAGGGGATGAAATGACCAAATCCACTGCCTTGAAAACACTCTTTGGAGTGATCGCGGCGACGGCACTGGCCTGCACGCCGCAGCTTGCTTTCGCGGCACACGCTGGCGGCGGCCACGGCGGCGGAGGACACGCTGGCGGCGGCCACGGCGGCAGCTCCCATGGTGGAGGTTTCCACGGCGGTGGCGGCGGCTCCCATGGTGGCTCGAGCGGCTTCCGCGGTGCTGGCCGAGGCGCATCTCGAGGCGGCAACTTTGCAGCAGGCGGATCCCGTGGAAGCAGCGGTTTCCGCGGTGGTGCATCCTCGGGACTTTCCCGCGGCGGTGGCTTCGGCCGGTCGGGAGGTTTCTCCAGCGGTTCCCGATCTTTCTCGTCTCCGGCGAATCGCGAGTTCGGCGCAAACGGCGCGGCCCGCGGCTCGTTCGGCAGCATGAGCGGCCGCATGGGAGGCGCCAGGACCGGCGCCGCTTCCTCCTCCAACGGTCGTTTCGGCTCGTCCATGTCGTCCGGCAATATGCGTGGCAGGACGGGTGCTGCATTCGGAACGCACGGCGCTGCAAATGCCGACGGCAATTGGCATTCCTTCGCCAGCCTCGGCGGCCGCGCCGGCGCGAATTCCGCGGGCCGCGGAGGTTCGGCGCTCTCGCCGCGCTCGGGAACTCTCGGCGGCACTTCAGGCCGCTCGTCTTTGAACTCTTCACTCGCGGGCGGCTCGCGGTTCGGCGCGCGCGGCTCGAATCTGGCGACCTCCGGGCTCGCGGGAAATGGGTATTCCCGCGGCTACGGTAACGGCCGTGGCTACGGCTACGGCCGCGGCTATGGTTACGGCGGCTACGGCCGTGGCTACGGCTGGGGACGCGGCGGAGGATGCTGGGGCTGTGGGTTCGGCTGGGGTTTGGGCTGGGGCGGATTTCCCTTCTGGGGCTTTCCCCTCTGGAATATTGGTTACTACGATCCCTGGTGGCTCTGGCCGGATTATTCCTACTCCCCGCCTTACTATCCGCCTCCGGTCATTTACAACTACGGCTTGAACGGTTCGGCTCCGCCACCCGATCCCTACGCGCAGCAGCCGGGTCCCTACGAGCCGCAGCCCTAGCTCGCGCGCCGGCCATTCGCGCGGCGTGAGGCGAGGAATCACCGAATCCTCGCCGTAGTTTTCGCCCAGCTCCACAGAGCAGCACGCGCCCAAAAAAAAGCCACGGCCCCGCGGGGGCGGGACCGTGGCCACGCATTGCGATAGGGAGCGCGGGGCGCTCTGCCGGTTAGAACGTCTCGCTGATCAGCGTAAGGAGCTTCTTGGCGATGTCGCTGGTCGCGTTCAGATTGCCGCCGAAGAAGCGCACCTTGCCTTCGAGCTCCTTCTCCAGAAGTACCTTGCCGCTGCGGTCGGTGAACTGCGCGTTGATCTTGATGGAGGTGGCACCGCTCACAGTGGTCACCTCGCGCTGCTTCTCGCTGCCTTTCGTATAGGCCTGCGCGGTGGTACGCAGGATCACCAGATCGGGCGCGTTGGCCACAGCCTTGTTTCCGCTGCGATACACGTGCTGGAATTTATTCGACTTCTCCACCGCTGCGACCAGGTTTTCGTAGACCGCCACGCGAAATTCCGCCGGGATGGGCAGGTCTCCCGGATCCAGGAGATCGATTTCTATGGCTTTCGCGGTGAGCTTCGGCATGGCCTGCTCGGGAGCCGCCTTGGCAGCGGCGGCCTGCGCGGGCGCGCCCGGATGGGCCGGCAGTGAGCCGGCGAGGAGAAGCCCGGCGCCTGCGAGAACAAACGCGAAAACAATTGGCAATGCTGCTGGGGTGCGATTCTTCACGGTTTTTTCTCCTCTGTGCCCGGCGCTTCAGGCGGGATGCTGGCGTGCGCGCCATGGGCCACCAGCTCCGCCTTGATCGTGCTCGCCTCGCCCTTGGGCAGCACGAAAATGGCGCCGTGGAAGCCGCCGTCGGCGTCCGCATACTCCACCGTCAGCACCTCGGTGGCGTGAGAAAACAGAGAGAGCACGCGCCCGCCTCCGTACGGCACGGCAGCTTTTGCCAGCGTGCCGCCCACCCCGCTGAAGACCTGTTTGCTGTCATTGCTGGTGAACAGGTCCAGGATGGACGGGATGCTGATGTCCGCCTTGGCCTTCGCGCTCACAAACTGCAGAGCGTCCGGCTGTACGTGGAGCACGCCCATGGTGTTGGGCTTCATGGTCGGCAGCCCCAGCACGCACTGAACGTTCCGGTTCGGCGGGGCCTGCGATGGCGGCGTACTCGCGCCCGTCTGGCCGAACGCCGGCGCGGCAAATGCGCCGGAAATCACCGTGGCAGCGAGAACCAACATGCCGGCCAGCCAATGGGAGCGCCCTTCGGCCTCCCGCTGCTCGACCGGCGCTCGAGGATTCAGTTGCACGTTCCGAATTTTCATCTCTCATTTCCTTTCCCAGTCTCGGGCCACTCGAGGAATCTGTCGAAACCGGGTCGGCCTTCTTGTAAACGCGTTCTGCGAGTGTGCGGGGCGGCGTGAACCGCCCGCGTTGGCTCTCACGCGCCCTTGAAGTACCGGGGCGCGGCCCCCTGGTAGCGCCGCGGAGACACACACGGTACCAGACCAACGCCCTTTCGGGAAGCGATATCATTCCCCAGCGCCAACGCGCCTTCTGCGTCCCGGATGCGTTTTCGGGACGCGCCTTCTGCGTCCCGCGATACCGATTTCCAAGAGCATACGTATGCTCCTTCTGAATCTCACTCTCCCCTCTGGCCGTTCCCGCTCCGCAGAAACCGTTGTACACTCGTCGAGAGCAAAGGCGGCTGCGCCCGCGCACAGGCGGCGTACGCGCAGCCAACTTCGGGAGTTCCGGCATGAAAACTCTAAAGTTTACGTTCTGGAAAGACGGCAGCTACTACCTGGGTTTCCTCAACGATTATCCGGACTACCACACCCAGGGGATGTCCAAAGAGGAATTGGTCAGCAACCTCAAGGATTTGCTCCTTGACGTCGAATCGGGCCAGGTGCCCTACATCCGAAAGGTGGAAGAGCTGGTCGTCGCGGAATGAAGCGCCGCGACCTCATTCGCAAGCTCGAAGAGCTTGGCTGCACTCTGGTTCGCCGCTCGCCACTCGTCACTCGCCACTAGCCACTGCCTCAATCACCGCCACGCTATAGTGGGATTTCGCGCAGGCTTTCCCCACACCGGCAATCTACTCTCCCGATACTCGACATCGAAAGAATCATGCTGTATGAATGAACGACGGTTTTGTCTGACCGATAGACGCCAATGCCACAAGTCGTCATCGAAAATCCCATCCTGAATTCCCCCTTCGCGGAGCCTTGTCGGCACTTCCGTTTTACCGATGAAGGAATCTCCAACGAGGTGGCCGAAGGCCGTCGCGTGAGCTCTTATTTTGTGCCCATCGCCAGGCCTCGCTCCAAGTCCGGCAAGTCGCAACTCGCCTTCGATACTGAGTGGACCCAGGAGCGCATCGAAGAAAACCGATTCATCAATCAGGTGCGCGAGCGCGTTGCCCGATGGCGGCAGGGCGGCTACGTCGGAGTGACAAGGACCACGGCCGATCTGCTCGAATACTGGAAGAATCAAGACCGTGCCCGCCGGCTCTTCTTCTGCCAGATTGAGGCGCTCGAAACCGCCATTTACATCACGGAGATCGCAAACAAGTTCGGCGACGCGTGGATCGAAAACGACCTGCGTAAGGCGAATGACCAATCCAACCCTGCCCTTTTCCGGATTGCCTTCAAAATGGCCACGGGCAGCGGGAAAACCGTGGTCATGGCCATGCTCATCGCCTGGCACCTGCTCAACAAGCTCGCCAGCCCGCAGGATTCCCGCTTCGCAGACGCCTTTCTGATCGTCACCCCAGGCATCACCATCCGCGACCGCCTCAGAGTTCTTCTTCCGAGCGATCCCCAGAACTACTTCAAAGACCTCGACATCGTCCCGGGCCCGCTCCGGGAACAGATGGGCCGGGCCAAGATAATCATCACGAACTTTCACTCCTTCAAGCTGCGCGAGCAGGTTTCCGCGGGAAGGGTCACGAAACAGATTCTGAACGCCAGTTTCACCGAATCCCCGGACCAAATGGTGCGGCGCGTCTGTCGGGAACTCGGAAACAAGCGCAATATCGTCGTCCTCAACGACGAAGCCCACCACTGCTACCGCCGCAAGCCGGACGCCGCGGACGAGAAACTGACCGGCGATGAGCGTCGCGAGGCGGAAAAGCGCGACGAAGAGGCAAGGATTTGGATTTCCGGCCTCGAAGCTGTTCAAGCCAAGATCGGTCTCCGCGCAACCTACGACCTTTCGGCCACGCCCTTCTTTCTCCGCGGCTCCGGCTATTCGGAAGGGACCCTCTTTCCCTGGGTGGTCTCGGACTTCTCGCTCATAGACGCCATCGAATCCGGCATCGTCAAGGTGCCCCGCGTGCCCGTAGCGGACGATTCCATGGTGGGTGAACAGCCCACCTATCGCGACCTGTGGCTTCGAATCCGTGAAAACCTGCCGAGAAAGGGTCGCGGAACAGAAGAAGTCACGGGCGACCCAAAGCTCCCCGCCGAACTGGAAGGCGCCCTCCAAAGTCTCTACGGAAACTACGAGAAGTACTACCGGAAGTGGGAACAAAACACCGAGGCCCGCGCCCGCGGACTCACTCCCCCGGTTTTCATCGTCGTCTGCAACAACACAAACGTCTCCAACATGGTATTCCGCTACGTCGCGGGCTGGGATAAAAAACTGTCCGAAGAGCATGAAATCCCCGTCCCCGGCAACCTCGCATTGTTCAGTAACGTCGTGGACGGCCGGTGGACCGCGCGCCCCAGCACCATCCTGGTCGACAGCGCCCAACTCGAATCCGGCGAAGGCATGAGCGACGAATTCAAGAAGATCGCTGCACGCGAGATTGATGAATTCAAGAACGAATACCGCAGCCGCTTTCCCGGCAGGGACGTGGAAGCCCTCACCGGCGAAGACATCCTCCGCGAAGTGATGAACACCGTGGGCAAGCCTGGGAAGCTGGGCGAACAAATCCGGTGCGTTGTCTCCGTCTCTATGCTTACCGAGGGATGGGACGCAAACACCGTTACGCACATCCTCGGCGTGCGCGCCTTCGGAACTCAACTTCTGTGCGAGCAGGTGGTGGGCCGCGGCCTCCGCAGGATGAGCTATGTGCCGTCCAAGCGCACCATTGGCGTCAACGGGAAGGCGGCTGAAATCGAGGCCTTCGAGACGGAGTATGCCGAAGTCTACGGCGTGCCCTTCTCGTTCATCCCAAGTGCGGGATCGGCCAAGGATCCCAAACCCGCACCCCCTCCCACGCGCGTCCGCGCCCTTGAAGACCGCATCGCGTGCGAAATCACATTTCCCCGCGTGACGGGCTATCGGTACGAGTTGGGAGCGCAAACGCTGATCGCATCGTTCGGCGCGGAGTCCAAGCTGTCGCTTTCCACGGCCGACGTTCCCACCAAGACGGAAAATGCCCCCATCGTCGGCGAATCAAGCATCCATACTCTGGACGACCTCAAGAGCCGCCGCCTTCAAGAAGTTGCTTTTCTGCTTGCCAAGCTCGTGCTGGAAAAATACTTCTGCGACGACGAGCGAAACCCCGAGATGTGGCTGTTCCCCCAGCTCCTCAATATTTCCAAGTGCTGGCTTCGGGAGTGCGTCACCTGCAAAGACAACACATTTCCCCAGATGCTCCTCTTGAGGGAGACTGCTCATAACGCGGCCGATCGCATTTACCGCGCCATCGCCGCTTCAGATCCGGGCACCAAGGTGCTCATGCCCATCCTGCGCCCCTACGACACCCTCGGCTCGACGCGTTACGTCGAATTTGAAACGGGCCGCCCCACCTACGCCACGCGGCCCGATAAGTGCCACGTGAACTACGTCGTCGCCGACACCGAATCCTGGGAACAAAAAATGGCCCAGGCTCTCGAAGACATGCCGGAAGTCGTCTGCTATGTGAAGAACCAGGGCCTGGATTTCTCGATTCCCTATACCCTGAACGGCGAGGAAAGAAGATACTTTCCGGATTTCATCGTCCGTATTTCTGACGCACAGGGCGAGCCCCTCAACCTGATCCTGGAAGTCACCGGTGTTCCGAAGAAGGAGAAGGAAGCCAAGGTGGCCACGGCGAGAACCCTCTGGGTCCCCGCCGTCAACAATCATGGCAATTTCGGCCGCTGGGCATTCATAGAAATCACCGACCCATGGGACGCGCAAAACACAATTCGTGGCTCCCTGCGGTAGCACAGACACTCTTGTCTGTGCTCCGGTCTGCACTCTTGTCCGTGCTCCGCTCCGTGCTCCCCTCCCCGCTTGTTTGCGTGCTCCCCAGCGCCTTTGTTCGCCGTTCCGCCACGCGCACAGTCAAGAGTGACTGTGCTACGAGCACCGTGCGCCCATGACCTACTACGCACGCAACCTCCCGCATTGGCACCCAGATGGCAAAACCATCTTCCTCACTTGGCGTCTATTCGGCTCGCTCCCCTCGGCCGTCCTCAAACGCCTCGAAACCCTCCGCGCCACCCCCGGCAAGCAATTCGTCGCCGCAGACAGGTTCCTTGATTTCGCGGAATCCGGCCCACGCTGGCTCAGCGAACCTCAGATCGCGGCACTGGTCAAAGAAACCATCCTCCGCGGAGAGAAGCTGGGCCAGTACACCCTCTTCTCCTACGTGGTCATGCCCAACCACGTCCATGTTCTCTTGGAACCTCGCCTTCCCCTCCTGCGCGTGACGCGCGGCATCAAGGGCGTATCGGCCCGCGATGCAAACGCAGCCCTGGGCCGCGTCGGAAAACCTTTCTGGCAAGACGAATCCTTCGATCACTGGATTCGCAGTGGCCAGCAATTCGACCGCGTCCGCTGGTATATCGAAAACAACCCTGTCAAAGCCGGCTTAGCAAAATCCCCAAAGGAGTGGCCATGGTCCAGCGCCCGGTAGCACAGACACTCCTGTCTGTGCTCCCCTCCGTATTTCCGTCGGCACTGCCGCGCTGCCTGGCTGGCCCGCTCCCCACCCGCACAGTCAAGAGTGACTGTGCTACAGGTTTGGTACCACCGACACTCCTGTCGTTGCTCTTTCCCCTTACAGGTGCCCCATGAAACCCCCCAAAAAGAAAAACGGCAAATCCGCGCGCGTCGAAAGCCTCAAGCACAAAGACAAGCGCACCAATATCCCCACCGAAGAGCTCCGCGACTTCGTAGCCGAGGACGAGCGCAAGCCGAAAACGGTCACGTTCCCTGGCCTCCTCTACGCCCGCGACCCCTCGCTCGACCCCCAGCTAGTCTGGAAGGGAAAAGACGAGCAGGACCGCCACCAGCTCGAAGTCCCAGCGGTTCCCATCTACATCCAGGAAAAAATCCACCCCCACGCGCTGATTGAAGACCTGCGCGCCGAGGCCAAGCGCAACGGCCAGGGCGAATCCCTTTCCCTCTTCGCCGATTTCAATGGCATCCGGTTCGAGGATCTGGTTGATTTCTACGCCCACAAGGACGGCGTCAACTGGTCCAACCGCATGATTCTCGGCGATTCCCTCCTGGTGATGACTTCGCTCGCCGAAAAAGAGGGCCTCAAGGGCAAAGTCCAGATGATTTACATGGACCCGCCCTACGGCATCAACTTCGGTTCGAATTGGCAGGTTTCAACACGCAAGCGCGACGTTAAAGATGGAAAAGTGGAAGACGCGAGTCGCGAACCCGAAGTCGTGAAGGCCTTTCGCGATACCTGGAAGCTCGGCATCCATTCCTATCTTGCCTACTTCCGCGACCGCCTCACCGCCGCTCGCGAGCTGCTCACTGATACCGGCAGCATCTTTGTGCAGATTGGCGATGAAAATGTCCACCTGGTGCGGAATGTGATGGATGAAGTTTTTGGAAGCGAGAATTTCGTCAGCCTTATAACTTTCAACAAGACTTCGGGCGCTTCAGCCGAACTCTTGGCTGGTACTTGCGACTACTTGTTGTGGTACGCGCGAGGCTTTGAGGTAGTGAAGTACCGTAATCTATATCTCGTTAAACAGGTAGGCGGCCCGGGCGGCTCCTCATACGGGCGCATTGAGTTGCCAGACGGCAAGCGCATGTCAACCGCCGAGGCCGCTCGGACTATCGGAGAGGAGATGCCTGCCGGCTCCAGAATCTATGCCCTCGACAACCTCACGAGCCAGCGTCCACCAGGGAGCTTTCCGGTCTTGTTTGAAGGAAAGAGTTACACACCAGGGAACAACTTCTGGAAGACTGCGGCTACAGGCTTTGAGAAGCTCACAAACGCTCGTCGACTCGAAGCTACTGCCAGCAGACTCGGATATGTCCGCTACTTCGACGATTTTCCCGTCTACCCCATCAACAACTTGTGGACCGATACAGGCGCAAGCTTCATGGAGGGCAAGATCTACGTGGTGCAGACGAATGTGAAGGTCATCGAACGCTGCCTCCTGATGACTACCGACCCGGGAGACCTGGTGCTGGACCCGACCTGTGGCAGCGGCACCACCGCCCATGTCGCCGAGCAGTGGGGGCGGCGCTGGATTACGATTGACGCCAGTCGCGTCGCCCTGGCGCTGGCCCGCACCCGCCTGATGGCCGCCAAATACCCTTACTACCTGCTGGCTGATTCGCCCGAGGGCATCCAGAAGGAAGCCGAAGTCACCGGTCAAATCCCCGCCGCAACCGTCAAGCCAGAGCACGACATCAAGAGGGGCTTCGTTTACAAGCGCGTTCCACACGTCACCCTGAAATCCATCGCCAATAACCCAGATATCAAAGACGGAATGACGCGGCATCAGATCGACGCCGCCATCGCCCGCCATGCCGACACGGAATTGCTCTACGACCAGCCCCATGAGGAGCCGAAGCGAATTCGCGTAACCGGGCCCTTCACAGTCGAGAGCCTCTCGCCGCATCGCGTCCTCGCTGCCGACGACGAACGCCCAGCAGCCGAGCGCGACGCCGCCGAAGCAAGCGGGCCAGGCCAATTCGAGGCCATGATTATTGAAAACCTGCGCAAGGCGGGCGTGCAAAACACTATCAAGAACGAACGCCTCAAATTCGATCGCCTCGAACCGTACGCCGGGCTATGGATTCATGCCGTTGGCGAATACACCGAATCCGGCAAGAGGAAGCGCGTGGCCGTGTCAATCGGGCCGGAGCACGGCACCGTCGGTCCGGATCAGGTGAAGGAAGCCGCGAAAGAAGCCGTCCAGGGCGTGGGCTTCGATCTCCTGCTCGTCTGCGGTTTCGCCTTTGACCCGCACGTCTCCGAGGAAGCGAAACGATACGGAAAGCTCAATGTCCTCACCACCCGTATGAACCCCGACCTCGCCATGGGCGATGAGCTGCTTAAGAAAACCGGCGCCGGAAACCTGTTCATGATCTTCGGCGAGCCCGATATCGAAATCAAAAAAGCAAAGGATGGCAAACTCACCCTCGAAATCCGCGGCGTGGACGTATACGACCCGACCACCGGCCAAATCCGCAGCCATTCCACCGACGACATCGCCTGCTGGTTCGTGGACACGGACTACAACGGCGAGAGCTTCTTCGTTCGCCACGCCTATTTCACCGGCGCGGACGAGCCCTACGAAAAGCTGAAGCGCGCCCTCCGCGCCGAAATCGACGAGGGGGCTTGGTCGGCCCTGTATTCGACCAAAAGCCGCCCCTTCGACCCTCCCAAGACGGGCAAAATCGCCGTCAAGGTCATCAACCATTACGGCGACGAAGTCCTCAAAGTTTACTCGATCAAGTAGCACAGACACTCCTGTCTGTGTTCCGGGGCGGCCCTCAGCCCGGGTCGAAGCCGCGGGCCAACGTGCCCGCCCAACGAAACATCCGCAACCGGCTTGGCCCAACGCATTCTAGGACATCGGGATTCGGGCAAAACGACCCCCCGCCACCGAAATCGTCCAGATCTCGCTAGGCGTTCTCGACCGCTCTCCCAAACCGGCGGAGCAAGAGAGACCTTCTCTTTTTCTCCGATATCGCCTCATTTTTCCCTTGCAATTCTATTTTTAGTATGCTATATAACGCTCTGTGCATAGATGACGCGCCCAACTTCAACCCGAGCGGCACGTAACTCCTTCGGAATGTGCAGATCCACGTCCCCCTCCTCTAACTCACGCAGTTTCTGCACATACGAATTCACCTCGCGTCTACACATGCCAAACGTACTTAGATCCCTCTGTGATATTTAGCTGTCGGAGAGCTGAAGATGGTCGCCGCAGAAGGATTCCGGGAGATGAAGCGCGAACAGCATCTAAATCTCGCAAATTCAGGCGACTGCGAACTCTTCCGTTCCCCGCTGACTTCACCCCACGCGCAACCCGCTTTTTTTCAAGCGCTTACAAGCTCCCGTTTCTCTCCGTGCACATCCGGCCGCACTTGTAAACCATTTATTTTCAACGGTTTTGGCAAGTACCCTCCCGCTAACTCTCTTTTTTTCAATCGTTTGTGCAATTATGACCGGGGGGGGTACCCCCGACCGTACAGCACACTCCCCTGAACCCTGGCCCGCGGCGCCACCAAATTCACAGCCATCCTGCCCAGCGCCGATTCGGAGGAGGAACAGTGACCACCCCGCGGGGACGAAAAAAAAGACTCGCGAGAAGGGACGGGAAAACTCGACTACAGCGTGCCGGCGATGTTCTGATCGGAATCGGAACGCGCCAGCCAGCACGCAAAGGTACGGAGCTCTGTCACCCGAGTCCCGTCTCGGCTTCGCTAGATGGAATTCGACTTTTGCCGGCTCCGAGTTACCGAATTTCGAGTTTCGTCCGCCGCGGCGGACGAGTTTCGCCTTTTCCCCTGTGGAAGAAGCTGTGGGAGGAAATGTGGGAAACTGCTTTTGAGGGGGAATATCGGCCTTGACTTGTGAGGCGCAATTGCCTACTATGGGTAGCTGCCTCAAGGCCTTCCTGCCGGTCAGGGAGTCTGTTCTTTGACAAATCGAGTGAAACGAGCCAGAACCCGTTTGGTTCAAGAAGTCAGCCAAACGACATAAGTTCGTTCTGCCCTCCGT
>DATEQM010000210.1:0-5244 GCA_035272605.1 Candidatus Acidiferrales bacterium
GAATACTCCGAACTCGACTGCTTTGCCTGCCACCACGCGCTGGGCCCGGCGGCGCAGAGCTGGCGGCAGGAGCATGGTTACCCCGGCCGGCGTCCCGGCGATCCGCCGTGGAACGCTTCGCGCTACATCGTATTCCAGCACCTGGCTTCGGCTGTGGACGCGTCCGCGGCGCAGGACCTGGCCGCGAGGATGGCCACGTTCGAGGCGGAAATGAACAAGCTGAATCCGAACCCCGACGCGGTGGTCTCTGCGGCGGGCGCGGCGGCCCCGGTGGCGCAGCATTTTGCGGAGAAACTGGAGACGCTCACGTACGACGCCGCGCTGGCCAAGCGCGTGATGGCTTCCATCACCGGCGACGCCGAGAACATCTCCTACTGCGGCGATCGCTGCGCCGAGCAGGCCACCATGGCGTTGGACTCGCTCTTCATCGCCTACAGCAAGGAAGCCAAGCCCAGCGACGCCGCTGAGGTGCGCGCGGCCATCAACGGCCTCTTCCAGTTGATCGAGAATCCCTCGTACTTCGAACCGGCAGCCTTCGCCAACCAGTTGCGGAAAGTCGGCGCGCTGGTCCGCTGACCGGCCGGCCGCATTTCGCCGTCCTATCCCGAGAAACCGGCAGGAAAACGACTCCATTTCAGGCTGCCTTCTAGGGGCCGAATACCATCCGGTGGGCACAGGGTTTCAGCACGCGCCGCTGACCACCCGATTGCCGTATGATTCTCCGGCGGTGGCGGGGTACACGCGCCACCGCAATGTGAGATGGCGGGATAAACCCGCCGCTACAACTTGGGATGGTGGTCCGACGTAGGCGGACGCCGCTGCGTTGCGAGGAGATGGTCATGACCCCTGAAGAATTTCGCCGCACGGGGCACGCCCTGGTGGACTGGATTGCCGAGTATCGCACAGGGATCGAACGGCTGCCGGTGATGAGTCCCGCCGCGCCGGGCGCCATCCGTGCGCAGCTTCCCGCGGTGCCGCCGGAACGCGGCGCGCCGATGGATGCAGTGCTGGCCGACCTGGACCGCGTGATCCTGCCCGGGATTACCCACTGGAACCATCCCGCGTTCTTCGCCGCTTTCCCGTCGAACACGAGCTTTGCTGCGGTGCTGGCAGAATTGACCATCGCGGGCCTCGGCGCACAGTGCATGAACTGGCAGACCAGTCCCGCGGCCACGGAGCTGGAAGAGGTGGTGATGGACTGGCTGCGGCAGATGCTGGGCCTTTCGCGGCAGTTCACCGGAGTGATTCAGGATTTCGCCTCCACGGCCACGCTGTGCGCCCTGCTGTGCGCCCGCGAGCGCAGCACCAACTTCAGCCAGAACCGGGGCGGCCTGCAAGCGGAAGAGAGAGGGCTGGTGGTGTACATGTCGGAGGAAAGCAACAGTTCGGTGCCGAAGGCAGCGCTGCTGGCCGGATTCGGGAAGGAAAATGTGCGGCTGATTCCAACCGACGAAAGCCATGCGCTGATCCCCAAGAAACTCGAAATCGCCATGCAGGATGATGACGAACGCGGCATGCGCCCGTGCGCCGTGGTGGCCACGACCGGGACGACGAACACCGTTGCGCTCGATCCCGTCTCGGACATGGCCATGCTTGCGCGCCTGTGGGGCGCCTGGCTGCATGTGGACGCGGCCATGGCGGGATCCGCCATGATCTTGCCGGAATGCCGCTGGATGTGGGATGGAGTGGAAGGGGCCGATTCCATCGTCATCAACCCGCACAAATGGCTTGGCACAGGCTGCGACTTCAGCGCCTACTTCGTTCGCGACCCGCAGCACCTGGTCCGCACCATGTCCACGAATCCCGCCTACCTGCGCACCGCGCAGGATACGGAAGTGAAAAATTTCCGCGACTGGGGCATTACGCTAGGACGGCGATTCCGCGCGCTGAAGCTGTGGTTCCTGCTGCGCGACCAGGGCGTAGAGGGATTGCAGGCGCGATTGCGGCGCGACTTGCAGAACGCGCAATGGCTCAAAGAGGCCGTGGATGCCGCGCCCGGTTGGGAGCGGCTCGCGCCCGTGCATCTGCAGACGCTGTGCATCCGCCATGTGCCCGCGGGCGCTGCGGACGGCGCAGCGCTCGATGCGCACAACCTGCGCATCGCGGAGACCATCAATCGCGGTGGCCGCGCCTACCTGACGCCGTCGGTATTGAAGGGCAAGCAGATCATCCGCGTCTCCATTGGCGCGGAGACCACGGAGCGCCGCCACGTGGAGGCGCTGTGGGCCGAGCTGCAAGCCGCGGCAACCGCTCTGAGGTAGCCACGGTCAACGCTCTTCTGACCGTGGGTACTTCCGTCCCCCTCGCCCGCACTTTTGCCGCACACCTGCCAATGTGTTTTGTCCCTCACCGCTGAGGCCGGAAGCGCCAGATGTGGCTTTTTAGTGGAAAGCCCGCAGAGAGGATGCGACCGTCGCTCGCCCAGTTGCTGCCGATCGCATCACCGGTATAGCTGAGGGGGATGCGCGTGAATCGGCCGGACCTGGGGTCGAGCACCGCCGCCTCAAAGAACCAGAAGTCCGGCGTGGTGATGGTGATCAGGATTTTTCCATCCTTGCCGACGGCGTGATTTCCTATGGGCACCGGCGCCAGCCGCGGATTGCCCTGGATTTGAATTCCATGGGGTTCACCACCCGCGAGCGACTTACGATACAAATGCGCCCCGCTGCCTTCAATCACCGTCACCACCAGGTCCCTCCCGTTTGGATCGGGCGCCACGCCGTCGCCCTTGCAAATCTTTCGTGGCGTTCCATCCGTGGCAGGGATCTCCCAGATGTTCCCGGAACTGGCGTAATACACCGTCCGGCCATCAGGAGAAGCCGCCAAGGCGTCAACCTGAGCGCCCTTCGTACCGCTCAGACGGTGCAGGATCCGCCCACCATGAACTGAAGCGACGGCAATCGTCCGCTCTGCCCCAGTCCCCGCCACGAAGGCCACCTCATCACTTCCGACTCGCGTTGCAGGCAGGAAAGTCTGCTCTGTGGTGTCCGCGAATGGAACGAAGTTCCCTCCCGGCCTGCCCATTAAGATCGACGCGTGCCCGGAGAAAAGCGCCGGAAGAAGAAAACGCCCGTCCGGAAGTTCCGCAGAACTCGGGTTACCTTCGGGGAACGCGGGAGTCGATGCCAGCACCTCCGGCGCGCCGCCGGAAACGGGAAAACGCAAGACTTCCTCTGGCCGCTCCAGTTGGTCCACGTAAATGCTGCCGTCGGTTGCCGCGTCCAGAAACCAGGGAACGACGGTCAGCGAAAACAAGGTGCGGGCTGGCGCGGAGCCCGACCTTGGGATGGACACGATGCGGTGCAAGTCGCCGGACGGCAGATCAATCAGCGCCGACTGATTGTCCGGAGTCACCGCCAGCGCAAACGTCTCCCCGGACGAGACCACAGGTAAATCGCGTGCCAGGCGGCGCGCCTTTCCCGTGGCCACATCCACCGCGTAGAGATGGGACAAGTGATCCGCATCCGCTTCCTTGACCGTGCCATGAAACACGACCTCTTTCCCATCGGGAAATACACGCATCATCTCCTGGACTCTTACGTCTGGCCAGGCGCCCAAGGCCTGGAGCCGGCCGGATTCCGGCCAATAGTGGTAGATCTGTAGCTTTTGGTCAGGGTCAACTCGCAGAATCACAAGGCTGCCGTCGGGCAGCGCCTCCGGCGTGCTTGCATCTTCAAGGACCAGGCGTTCCTCCCCGCCCAGCGATGGGATGCTGTAGATGCCGACGGGCGGGGGAAAAACTCGATCGTAATATAGTTTCGAACCGTCCGGAGACCAGGCGATTTCGTTCACTGCGCCGCGCGAGCGCTCGTGGGTGAGCAATGTCCAGTAGCCTGTGACAGGATTCATCACCCCCACTTGGGTCTGGACGTCCACCATGGCCTGGAAGGCAAGGGTATGTCCGTCCGGCGATATCCGCGGTCCGAGTGCAACAATTGAGCCGCCCAGCAGGTCCGCTGACCATTCCTGTGGCGCCGGCGCACGCCTCCCCCCGAGCCACCATCCCGCAACGGTTGCAATCGCCGCCACGGCTGCCGCGAGCGCCAGGAGCGCCTGCCAACGGAGCCGCGATGCGGCCGGCGCGGCGACCGCCTCAGCGGCTTCTACTGAAGCGATCGGTGCGGTCTTCGCAGCGATGACTTCTTCGATCTCAATGCGCGCCTCGCCGATGTCCCGCAGCCGTCGCTGCGGATCCTTGGTCAGACAACGACGCAAAAGGCGGAGAAGTCGTGAGGGCGTTGCCTTCGGCAGCGCATCCCACTTCGGTTCTTTCAAAATCACCGCGGCCAGTACTTCCGACGAGGACTCACCGGAGAACAGCCGCTTGGCCGTCAGCATCTCGTAGTACACCACCCCGAAGGCCCAGATGTCCGCGCGTTTGTCCGCCGCCTTTCCCTTCGCCTGCTCTGGCGACATGTATGCGGCGGTACCGAGGATCATTCCCGCCTTCGTTGCGGCGGCACTAATCGTCGGCGAATTCGACGGGTCGTCGGCGACCGGATCCTCAGCGACCGCTTTGGCCAGGCCGAAATCGAGAATCTTTACTGCGCCCTCGGGAGTGATCTTGATGTTTGCCGGCTTGAGGTCTCGGTGAATGATGCCTCGCTCGTGGGCATATTCCAGCCCCTGGGCGATCTGCCGGGCGATGGGTAGCGCTTCATCAAGCGGCAGCGGCCCCTGCGCGATGCGCTCTGCCAGCGTGGGGCCTTCCACCAGTTCCATCACCAGCGCCCGAACGGCGCCCGACTCATCGAGGCCATAAATCGCGGCAATGTTGGGGTGATTCAGCGCGGCCAGGAGCTGCGCTTCCCGCTCGAACCGCGCCATGCGCTGCGGGTCGTTGGCAAAATCTCCCGGCAAGACCTTGAGCGCCACGTCGCGGCCCAGCTTCGCGTCCCGCGCGCGATACACTTCGCCCATCCCGCCCGATCCCAGCGGGGCAACGACCTCGTAGGGCCCGAGCTTACTTCCCGCTCTCAGCACACTTCGCCTCCGCCTGCGGCGGATTTCGCCTGGCGGCTCGGACGCCGCCACTGCGGCTCAACATGCCGCCCGCGCCGAGCGGCGCGGCGATGGTATGGGGGCCCAGCCTCGTGCCTGCCGGGAGAGTCAGCTTTTTTTGCCCGCAGTGGGAAATGTTTTGCGCACAGCGACGGTCATGTTATGTCGCATGCCATGAGGCGTCAACCCGCCTCCCCACGACGGAATGCTTGACTTTGGTGCTGCGGCAGCATATATCACGCC
>DATEQM010000211.1:0-3468 GCA_035272605.1 Candidatus Acidiferrales bacterium
GCTTTCGGGATGGCCGCGGCGCCACGGTCCGTTCCGAGGCCGGCCCGGAGCGCGAAAACGTGGCGCGATTGATCGCCAGCCGCGCCCGCGCCGCGCTGCCCGGCGTGGCCAAACGCGTGGTGGCGGACTGGTCGGAGACGATTCTGCGCTCCAGCCAGGCGCGCCGTTCGCGCCAATCCGAAGCCGCCAGCCGCGTCGAGGTGGGCCGCGGCGGCTCGCCCGCGCCGGTTCCCGTCAGGCCCCGCGGCGTGGACTACATGCGCATGAGCGACGAAGAGATTCTCAACATGGATTGACCGTTGTACTGATTGTCATCCCGAGTCCAGGTTCCACCGGGACGAGGGACCTGCTTTGCGCGGTCATCTCAGGCAAGAACCAGCAGATTCCTCACCCCGGCAAGGTTCTCCGGGGTTAGGAATGACAATCGCCATTTCTCAGCTATTCCCATAGCCCGGCCACCCGCCGGAGCTAACACGAATCCACGGAGGAAGAACGAATGCCATCTCTAGCCAATGCGCAGAGCGTTGCTCTGCAACTTGAAAAGGTGCGTCCCAAGGTGCCCGTGCTCTTTGAGCGCGACGACATCCTGCTGACGCTCATCCAAAAACGCGGCGATGTGGAAAAAGTCTCCAGCCGCTCCATGCGCGTGCCCCTGCAAATCCGCCCGGGAGGCAAGGCCTCGCAGCACACCATGGACGGCGACGACCTGGGCCTGGGCAGCGGCTCCGTCTACGACGTGGCCACGCTCACGCCAGTCTTCCAGACCTTCGCCGTGCAGATCAACAAATTGGTGGAATACGCCACCACCGGCAACGAACGCGCCGTCGAAAACGCGACCAAGCGCGAAGTGGCCAGCGGCATGAAGCAGTTCCGCTGGTTCCTCGACACGCTGCTGCAGACCAACGGCAACGGCGTGATCGGCAGCGTCGCCAGTTTCGCCACCACCACCTGGACGCTGGCCGTGCCTCCGGGCGCGCAGCTCTTCTATTACAACCAGGACGTGCAGGTCTACGACTCCACGCTCACCACCAACCGCGGCGTGGCCACCATCACCAGTGTGGACCCGCTCAACAAAACGATCACCGTCAACGCCAATCCGAGTGGCCTGACCAACGGCGACCTCATCGTTCCCAATGGCCTTTCCGGCGCGCAGCCCGTCAGCGTGTTCGGCGTGAAATACCATCACCTGGACTCCACCACCGGCACCTGGCTCGGCCTTTCCCGCACCACGTACGCAGAGGCGCTGCGCACGCCGCACTTCGCCGCCGGCAACGCCGCGCTGGTCCCGGCCAACATCCGCCTGGCCGTCAACAAACTCCGCAAAGTCCTGGGCACGGACATCCTGACGCGCGAAAAGTTGATCGCCTACATGTCTCCGGAGCAGGAGCACGCCTGGGAGCAGCTCGGCGTCACCATCTCCGAGATCGTGCGCAACCAGGTGCCCGCCGACGCGGGCATGCCCGACCTGCTCTTCAACCAGCAAGTGGAAAAGCGCATGGCCGGCGTGCCCATCAAGACCAGCATCCACGCCGATCCCACGCGCATTGACTTCATCGCGCTCGCCCGCTGGGGCCGCGCGGTAATGAAGGAGATCGATTTCTACGAGGTGGGCGGACAGACCGTCTTCCCGGTTTACGGCGCTTCCGGCGGTCTCGCCTCTTCCTACCTCTTCTATTTCACAACCGGCTTCCAAATCTTTATGGACGGTCCTCGGTTCGGGGCCTATGTGGATGGACTGGCCGTTCCCAGCGGTTACTGAGCAATCCTGATCGGTAGCTGCGCGCTTTTCACCGGTGAAAACGCTGGCGCGCTCGTAGGGGCTGTCCCGCATCCCGATGCATCGGGGGCAGGCGCCCCTACGGCGCCGCTGGCGATGTAGAACAGACTTCAGTCTGTTCCCCGCGCTCCGCAGCCACGCACGCAACCTGCCCCGCGAGAGCGCACCATCAGCTTTGTTTGCGTTGCTCTCTTTTTCTTTACTCCCTCTCATGATCCAGGTCCTCCGCGAATCGAAACGCGCCCCGGCCGAAATCGCCGAGCGCGTCTCCCGCGCCGGCGGCTTGAATCTCTATGGCCGCCCAAATTTCCGCGTGGTGTGGGGCTGGTCGCGCCTCACCTGGATCGGCGGCAAATGGACGGACCGCGATCCCGCGACCGGCGCTGTCGTCCGCGAAGTCTCCGAACTGCGCCGCGTCCCCAAGTACATGCCCCACGATCGCTGGCACCTGGAGCGCTGGCTGCCGCCGGAACTCTACGGCCCTCCCGATCGCTGGTACGCGCTGACCGTCGAGCGCGAGGATGGTTGCAGCATCCCCGCGCTCGGCCCGTTTCCCAGCGAGGGCGAGTACGAGCACTGCATTACGCTCCAAGGGCCGCGCGGCGAATTTCTGGCCCTTTCCGCCGATGCCGTGGAATGGCTGGTGCGCGCCATTGAATTCTCCCGCGCGATTCCCGCGGGCCAGCGCCGCCGCGCCGTGCTCGACCGCGAAGCGAAGAAGGACACGGACTACGAATCCTGGGCGTACGCAAGACTGGACGATGCCGTCCCCGCGTTTCACGCCCAGCCTTTTGTCGTCAGACCCTGAGCCCGCTGTGGCGCGCGCAGGGCCATCAAGCCATCGTAGGGGCGGACCCAGGTGTCCGCCCATCTTTGGGAGGGTTCACACGTGAACGAGCGCAAAGAATACCTAAATCGCGACGACTGGGCGGTGATCGCCAACATTTCCGACCAGGAGTTCCACTCCGACCAGGCCGGCCTGGGGCTCTACGCCATCCCCGCCTGCCCGCCCGGGGAGCGCTGCGCTCTCTTCACCGTCTATGGCCGCACCGAGCTGTACGACATGGGCGACGACCGAAAAGGCGAGCGCTACTGGGCTGCCCGGCTGATTGCCAAATCCATCCTCGCGGAGCACAATCCGGACGCGGATCTCCGCCGCCACGGCGTTTTTCTGTGTGCCGCCGAGGCTCCGCTGGACCAGGAGCTGAGCGACGCGGAGGCGCGCCGGGCGGCATTCTTCCGCGAGCAGGTGGAGCAGGCCGACGCGCTCTACGCGCGCGCGCCCAATCGTCCCGAGCTGATTTCCGACGTGCAGCGCCGCGCCGCGCGCCATCTGGGGCTCGACCGTCCCTGGCTGGTAAAGATCGCACCCATGCAGGAGTGCCCGGTGTGCGGCGATGCGGTGAAAATGGGCGTGGCGCTCTGCCGGCACTGCGGCGCCGTGCTCGACGAGGGCAAGGCCGCGCGTTTCGGCGTTCTCCGCGGCAACGAGGCCGCGCGCGCCTTCGCCCGCGGCGAGGAGGCACGTGCCGGCGTTGGATCCGGCGCATCCGCGGCGCCCCAGGGTCAGCGCATCTGATCGCGTCCTGTGCGTCATTTTTTCTCTCTTCTTTTTGTTCTCCGTTCCTGCCCGCCAAAGTCTGGCGGGTCTCCTTGTGCTCCATGTTAAATTCTCTTCCGAGTTTCTGTTT
>DATEQM010000212.1:0-2982 GCA_035272605.1 Candidatus Acidiferrales bacterium
CAATGCGAATCTTCGTTCTGGGGGCTGGCGCAACCGGCTCCCTGCTCGCGCAAATGCTCTACCACCAGGGGCACGAGGTCTCGTGCGGGGACCGCGACGCGGAGCGGGCGCGGCGCTTTTTCAGCAAGAAGAGCGAAATCCCTATCGCTGAAGTGAACGCGCGAAACCTGTGGGGAATTGTGAAGGCGGCGCGCCGGTGCCAGCTCCTGATCAACGCCTCGCCCGCGGTGTACAACGAGATTATCCTGCGCGCGGCGCTGCGCCTGAAGGCGCATTACCTGGACATGGCGGCGCACCTGACGCGCAACCCGTTTCGCGCCGAGCAACTGCGCTACGCCAAACGATTCGAGGCGAAGAACCGCGCCGCGGTGATCAACGCCGGGGTTGCCCCGGGGCTCACCAACCTGCTCGTGCGCCGCGCCGAGGAGATGCTGGACGAGGTCGAAACCGTCCACATTCGCCTGTTCGAAGAGACGGAAAGCGACGACCCGGTTTCGCAGTGGTCTCCGGAGGTCTCCTTCGACGAAGCCACTTCCCGCCCGCGCATTTATCGCGGCGGCCGGTTCGCGCTCGCGCGGCGCTTCAGCGAGCGGGAGCGTTTTCGCTTCGCCCAGCCCGTCGGCGAGGTGCCGGTGTACCTGGCGGCCCAGGACGAAGTAGGCACGCTGCCGCACTTCATCCCCATGCGCGAGATGGACGTGAAAATCGGCGGCGGCGAAATGGAAATGCTGCGGCGCTGGTACCGGCAGGGGAAACTTTCGCGCTCGCGGGGCATGGCGCGCGCGCGATTTCCCGCCACGCCCACCCCGCGCGCGATGAAGCGGCTGGTGCGGCACGGCCGGCTGTCGAACGCGCGCTTCGCCGCCGCCGTGCTCGTGCGGGGCGTGAAAGGAGAGCAGCCCACACTCGTGCGCTGGGACGTGGCCGTTCCTTCGCTCTTCCAGATCCACCGCGAGGGGCTGCACGGGTCGCCGGTGGCCTGGGCCACGGCCACCATGACGGCGCTCTTCGTGAAATATTTTCCGCGCGATGAGAGCGGCGTCTTTGCCCCGGAGCAATTGCCTCCGGAAATTCGCCGGGAGGTGCTCGCGGGCGCGCGCGACCGCGGGATCCGGATGACGCTGCGCACGCGCACGCTGAAGAAAAACGAAGAATTGGACGACGAGGAGTTATAACGGCCACCGCCGACGGGCTGGCTGGCAATTGTAGGGGCACGATCCCGGCGCGGCGGGATGCCCCTGCGGCCGCGGGGTTCGTGACCGGCGGCAACGGCTGAACGTCCCTACGGCTTCCAGTTTGGCTGTGAGGTGAACGCGTAGAGCGGGTAGAGCTCGCGGAAGATCCGGGCGACCTCAGCGGTGAACTGCGGGCGGGTGGCGGCTGCGGGCTTCATCGTGCGGCGGACGATCCAGCCGCGAATCTTTTTCCATTCTTCCGGAGCGAGCGGCCAGCCCTCGCGCTTTGTCCATTCGCCCTTTTCCATCACGTACCAGTAGCTCTCGTACTTGCGGCCCAGGCGTTTTTTCTGGCGTGCGAGCCACGCGGCATGCTTCAGTGCGCGAGGCACGGCCAGTTCCGCGAGCTTTCCCTGCTTTTTCCCTTCGCCGTAAATGCGGAAGCCCGCCGTCACCGCGTCCGCCGCGATGCCGGCGTAGAGCTGCCCCGCGCTGCGGCCTTTATCCCCCTGCGCGGAAAGCGTCAGGTACATATGCGTGTGATAGGGAGCGGCGCCGGGACGGAAGCGGATGTCGCGGTTGATGCGCGAGAAATTGACGCCGGTCAGGCCGCAGAGATCGAAGCTGGGGTCGAGCGCGATCGCGGCAGGCGAAATGGCCTCGAGCAGCGCGCGGAACGGCGCGACCACGTGCTCCTGGTAGCGCTCGCGGTTCGCGTCCATCCACGGTTTGTGATTGTTGCGCGAGAGCTGGCGGAAGAACCGGAAGATTTCCGGTGTGAAGATGGCGGAGTTACGCGGCACGTCCGGCCTCCTGAGCAATGGTAGCGCCGGCTTCCAGCCGGCGGTTTTCTTCGATTCCGCTCCCGATTCTCTCAAAACAGCTGGCGGGATGCCGGCGCTACCTAATGGCAGCCGCAGGAGCGAGGCGAGCAGGCGCACGAGCCGCCATCCGAAGAGGGGGACTCCGCCGAGGCGGAGCCATTTGGGCTGCTGAAGGTCGAAAACTGCAACTGTTTGCGCCCGCTGCCGCATTTCGGGCAGGCCACTTGCTCGCTCGAGGAGCGCACCAGCCGCTCGTAGGTCGTGTCGCAATCCTTACAAATGTATTCGTAGATGGGCATGGGACCTGACTCCGCCGAATTGCAGCCTTCTTGTTTCCTCTCCAGTTTAGCAAACGCGCGCCAGAAAACAGAACAGCCCCGTCTCGCGTACGCGCGACGAGGCTGAGCGGGGAACTTCGCCGTCCCGGTTAACCGGGACGGGCTACATCAGTCTCCGGCGACCAGTTCGCTTTCCGGAGCCCTTGCGGGAGCCGGGGGCGGGATCGCGGAAGCCGCTGCCGCCTTTGCGGCCGGCGCCGGGGCGATGCCGTGGGTGGGGCCGCCGAGCTGAACCAGCGATTCCGGCTTCTTCTTCAGCACCATCTCCTCGTAGATGGCGCGGACCTTCTGGGCTTCCTCCCAGGCCTTCTTGCGGCGTGCGCGGTCTTCCTCGGCGGCAAACGTGGGCACGTCGCCCTCGGAGTGGTCTCGGACGCGCGCGGCGTCATCCGCATTGATCTTGAGCGAGTGCTCGTAGGCTTCCAGGCCCACGCTCTTGCCCTTGGCGAAGATCTCGTGCTTGCCGTGTTCCTTGTACCACTGGGCCACGGTCGCGTTCTTGTGCATGTTTTCGATGATTTTCCGCCAGCCGATGCCGGTGTTGTAGGCGCAGAAGGAGATTTCGCCCTGCTGCGTGGCGTAGGGGATGATGCACATCTCCGTGCGGCGGAAGTCGTAGTTGAACAGGTCCTGGAACCACATTCC
>DATEQM010000213.1:0-2467 GCA_035272605.1 Candidatus Acidiferrales bacterium
CCGTGCCCCGCGGCAAAGAGCCAGTAGCCTTGATCGCGAACGAGCGAAAGCCATCTACCACCATCGGGAAAAGCAGCATCCACAGGCTGGCGCGATGCGGACATTGGTTCTTCTCCCCCTGGCGCCGTGCGCGAGAGAGGCCACCGAGCTGGCCTTGGGCGACGGCCACCGCGGAATGGAACTTCGTCGGGCCACCTGCCGGAAGGCCTCCTACGAGGCGCGACCGGCCGGAAACTGAAGAAGCGGCCCAGGGGTCATAGAGCAATGTGCGGACCGCCGAGCGCATGGCTGTATCTATCTGATTTGTAAAGGGCTTGCCGGGCGTGTCCGATTTGGTCATCCACAGGCTTGTGGATAAATTCCCCGGCACCAGGGAAGGATTACACGGCGGCGGACCGGCGATAGCCTTCGCCGGACCTTTGCCACTAGCCGGGTCGGATATACTCGGGCGGGGATGCAGAGGAAGTAAGCGAAGTAAAGGAGGTAGAGGTGGCAGAGGAGAGCGCGGCGGCGGGAGGGTTTGGAGGGGATTTGTGAGTGAAGTAGACGAAGTGGTGAAGAGCACGGTGCTAATCTTCAGCGCGTTGTTTCCGATTGTGAATCCGCTGGGAGGCACGCCGATTTTTCTGAGCCTGACGAGGGAATACTCGGGCGGGCAGCGCGGGTCGCTGGCGCGGCGGGTGTCGCTGAACAGTTTTCTGCTGCTGATCGCCTCGCTGCTGGTGGGGACGCACATCCTGTCGTTTTTCGGGATCTCGTTGCCGGTGGTGCAGGTGGGAGGCGGGCTGGTGGTAATCTCGACGGGATGGACGATGCTGAACTGGAAGCCGGACGGGGAGGCAAACGCGGCGGCGCAGCGAGCGGCGAGGCCGGAGGACATCCTGCAACAGGCGTTTTATCCGCTCACGCTGCCGCTGACGGTGGGCCCCGGATCCATTGCCGTGGCTATCACGCTGGGGGCCAACTCGCCGCACCATGCTGGCGGGAATTATCACGCGCTGATCTCCGCGGTGATCGGGTCGGTGCTGATCGCGGTGAGCGTGTGGATGTGTTATGGATTTGCGGAGCGGCTGGCGCGGCTCGTGGGCGAGGCGGCGATGGGGGTGGTGATGCGGCTGTCGTCGTTTTTGCTGGTATGCATCGGTGTGCAGATTTTGTGGAATGGGGTGAGCGCGCTGCTGAGGACTGTCCGCTGAGAACGAAATTCGAAAAGCGAAACTGGAAAATCGGCGAAAGACCGGCGGAGGGAGCAGAGGGCGGACACATGGGTCCGCCCCTACGATGTTGGGCCGGCGGCGAGGGCGGTGCGGACGAGGTCGGCGAGGCAGGCAATGAATTTGAGGTGGGTGCCGACGGCAGGCATCATGCGGAACTGCTGGATGCCGGCGCGGGTGGCGATTTCCCGGGCTTCGATATTGATTTCGTGGAGGGTTTCGACGTGCTCGGTGACGAAGGCCACGGGTACGATGAGCACGCGCTTGACTCCTTCGCTTCCCAGGCGGGCGAGGGTCTGCGTGGTGGAGGGTTCGAGCCACTTCATGGGCCCGACGCGGCTTTGGAAGCAGAGGAGGTGGGGATTCTTCCAGGCGCCGCGCTCGACCACAGCGCGGACGGTGGCTTCCATTTGTTTCGGGTAGGGATCGCCCTTGTTGACCAGGCTGAGGGGAATGCCGTGGGCGCTGAAGACGATGTGGGCATCCGCGGGTGAATCGAAATGACGGAAGGTCGAGTTGATGCGGTCCACGAGCGCTTCGATGTAGAGGGGATGGAGGTGGAAACTGCCGACCGTGCGGACAGGCGGAGAGGAGGAAGAGGACGGAGAAGGAGCGCTGGACTGGCCGTAGCAGCGGTTCCATTCTTTGACGCTGCTGAGCGTGGTGGCATAGGAGAACTGCGGGTAGAGAGGCAGGAGGATGATCTGGTCGAGCGCGGCGGCGCGGATGCGGGCGACTGCGTCTTCGGTGGTGGGACGCCAGTAGCGCATGGCGAGGGTGACCAGGGGATCGAAATCGGGACGGAGTGCGGCCGCGAGCGCGGCACCCTGGCGGGCGGTGAGCAGGCCGATGGGGGAACGCCCGCCGATCTCACGGTAATGCTCGGCCACGTGCGGGGCGCGCTTGCGGGCGATGTAACGCGCCAAGGGTTTGCGAAGGAGACCGCCGACGACGGGGATGGGGAGGATGTCGGGGTCGGAGAAGAGGTTGAAGAGAAAGGGTTCGACGGCATCGAGGGAGTCGGGGCCGCCGAGCTGGAAGAGGACGATGCCGATTTTGGGAGCGTCAGACATTTGGGCGCCTTAGAAAGGCAATGAAAGAGTCCAGCGCGACACGCCCATCGCTTATTCGTATGCTTCGCGCCGGTGCGCGATCCGCGTCACATCTACGGTTCTGGCCGCGTCGTCAATGACGTAAACGATCCGGTAGTCGCCAACACGAATCCGCCATTCCTTATCGCCGCCCTTGAGTTT
>DATEQM010000214.1:0-38845 GCA_035272605.1 Candidatus Acidiferrales bacterium
GCGGGCCGGACAGGGGTCCTTGGCTTTCCCATCGGGGCCCGACACTGAAGGCAATGTCCAGACCACCGCCCACCAAAGAACACCCCGACCTCGCGGTTTACGAAGCTAACAACGCGCTCTCCGGGTGTCAAGACACATTGGCGGGAACAGGCGAAAGCGGCTGTTGAAGCGTGTGGAAGGTGCCGCCGGGCCCCCTGGGAGCGCCCGCTTTGCACTCGTGAGCCCAAGCGCGGGTCAACCCAGCAGGAGGCGCGATCCCGGAACTCTCCCGGCCAACCCCGCGGCCCCTATTGGAGCATTGACCCATGCTCAGCCAGCATGGCATCGGCTACGCGGCCCGCCTGGACGTGGTATTTCCCACTCCGTACCCGCCGGCCGAGGCGGTCCACATGGCGTTGCCGCCGTGCCGCAGCTTTTTGCATCTGTTGGAGAATGTCGCCTGAACCAAGGTCAGGGCAGAGGCGGCTTACAATTTCGCAAAATGAGACAATTTCCGCTGAGGAGGAGAATCCGAGCCCATAGGCGCTGGAAGCTTCCGCCGTTTGTCCTGCTGTCCCAAGAGATCGCGTGTCCCGCCTGCGTCCAGCCATTTGAATTAGAGGCTGCCGACCTGACGACCGCCCCTAATCTTCCATCGGCATCCATACGGGAAACTTCAGCCCCAGTGGCGCAGCCATTCTTTGCTGCGCTTTCCAGACCCACCCGGCCATCTTCCCAGCAATGCCAGTGCCCCGCGCGGGTCACGCTGCCGAAGGCGCCACAGGCCCCCCGCCTCTCCGTGCGGCCGCCGTCCCGCCGGGCGGGAGCAATCCATCACTCAACCCCTCCGGGACGGGCGTCCCCAGACATTCCCGCAACCGCTCGAGCGCCATCGAATGGATTTGCGAGACCCGCGATTCCCCCACGGAAAGCACCTCGCCGACCTCCTTCATCGTCAGTTCTTCGTAGTAGTAGAGCGTCAGAACCAGCCGTTCCTTCTCCGGCAGCCGGTCAATGGCTTCTTCCAGCCGCACGCGGCGCTCGCTCCCGGCGCACAGCAGCAGGGGATTAAGGGCCTCCGGAGCAGCCAGCCGCGAGGCCTGATCCTGTTCCACCCCGTCTTCCGACGTCATGGCCACCTCCTGCAGGCTCCCCACCTCGAGGCCCCGCAGTTCCCACACCAGGCGATGGAACTGTGCCAAGGAGACGCCCAGCGCCTCCGCCAGCTCCTGCGCGGTGCCCTCTCGACCCAGCCGCGTGCGCAGGCGGTGCTCCTCCTCCTCCAACCGCCGTGCTCGCCGCCGCAGTTCGCGCGGACTCCAGTCGAGCGAGCGCAGCTCATCCAGGATGGCTCCCCGGATGCGGAATTTCATGTAAGACTCGATCTGCACCTTTCTCCGCGGATCGAATTTGCGCAGCGCGTCCAGCAGCCCCAGCACTCCTGCCTGCACCAGGTCGTCAAACGGCACGTGGCCCGGCAGCCGGCTGTGGATGCGCCGCGCCACATAGCGCACCTGCGGCAGCAGCTCCAGCAGGCGTGCATTGCGCGCGGCGTCGTCCGCGCTTGGTGCGCCTGCGTCCGCCGGGACGGGCTGGCGCAGTCGGCGCGCGTGTTTTATCGGGGCTTCGGCTAGGGCGAGTCCGCGGGAGTCGCGTTTCATGGCGTAACCTCTGCTTTGCTGTCCCCATGCCTGGGGACGATCTGACGTGCCCACCGAAACCATTCCCTGAAAGGTTTCGAAGCGCCCGGAAGAAGCTCGCCCGTGTCTACCGTCCGCAACGTTTGTTCCCGGGCTGCATGACGAAGCCATGGAACATTGGTTCGGGACGGCACACTGGCCGCTCCTACGTGAAACAGCGTGGAGGGGAGAACTTAAAGAAGCCTTAGTGGGAGATTAGATTGTTCAAAAATTTATTGGGGGGATGGCTGTCATGGAACATGCCCCGCGATTCCCGTTCCGGAACGACACATTTGGTTTTGTGGCGTGCGGAGGAGAGGCAATGCACCGAATCGGGTCAGTGGGCAGGCCGCCTTGCGCTGTCCGGCCACGCTTACCGCTCTGGATTCACCGACGGGAGACGCGCGGGCCGCCCGCCGCCACGGCCTGGATGGGCGCCAGGCGGCGTTGATCGGTGGCGTTTGCGGGTGTGCCCCGGCGCGCACCCAACGTGCTCTCAGCTCCATCAGGGACTTCCAGCCGGTACCCTACCCCGCGCACCGTCTGGATCAGCGGCGGATCGAACCCATCATCCAGTTTCCGGCGCAAGTAGTTGATATACACGTCCACGATGTTTGTCGAGGTGTCGAAGGAGAGGTTCCACACGTGCTCCACGATCATGGCCCGGCTCAGCGCCCGTCCGTGGTTGCGCATCAGGTATTCCAGCAGCGCATACTCCTTCGCCGTCAGCGGGATTTTCCGGCCCGCCCGTTCCACATTGTGCTCGATCCGGTCGAGCGCCAGGTCTGCCACGCACAGCACCGATTCGGCCGGCTGCGCGCCGCGCCGCAGCAGGGCTCGCAGCCGTGCCGCCAGCTCGCAGAACGAAAACGGGCGCGTCAACACGTCATCCGCGCCCAGGTCCAGCGCCCGTGCCCGGTCCTCCGCGCGCGTCGAGCCGCACAGCGCCAGAATCGGCAGCGCCGGCTTGGCCGCCCGCGCGCTCCGCAGCACGTCCGTTCCACGAACGCCCCCGTTCAGGTTCAGGTCCAGCACCATCAGGTCGTATCCGAACTGCTGCGAGAGAAAGGCCGTCTCCGGCCCATCCGCGCAGATGTCCACAGCATAGTGTTCGGCTTCGAGACCTTTACGAACGAAGGAGGCGAGTGTGCTGTCGCCTTCCGCCAGCAGGATGCGCATGTTGACCTCGCAAACACGCGCGGGCGGAAGGGGGTGCCCGCTAAAAGCTACATAATGGTCCCAGTACTACACTCACCTGTCAAGGACGGCGCACTCATTCTACACCCAACCGGTATACGGCCTCCCCAGCCACCCTGCCCTCGATTCGCAGTCCACCCGATCCGCCTCAGCGCCTGCCCGAGCAGGCCGCGCGTTATCCTTCGCCGTCGTGCTGTTGCCCATCCTGTCCGGACTTTTCCTTCCCGAATTGACAAAGCCTCGCCCCGCGCCCATTGTATTTATGTGACCCGCGCAGCATTTCCGGTCGAAACCCCTGCCTGTCGCGCGCGTCTAAACCTTTTGCAACGAAGGAATCGCACATGAGGAAACTCCCGATGGCTCCCGTTCGATGCGCTGGCCTGCTGTTTCTCGTGGCAATCCTGGCGCCGTTGGTCCCCTCGCCTGCCCGCGCCCAGAGCCTCCCGGATTCGACCATCGCGCTCTATCCGGCTGAGGCCGGCGAGCTCGCGTTTGCCGACCTGCATACCATGCGCCAGTCGCCGCATTACCGCATTCTGCACGATTCCTACCTTCCGTCCCGGCTGCGCCAACTCGAGACCCAGGCGCTCAGCCTGGGCATTGATTTCGAAGCGCAGGCGCAGCAATTGAGCTGGGCCTATCTGGCTACACCCAGCGGCGGCGTCGAAATGATCAGCATCGCCGAAGGGAACTTTGCCCCTTCCACAGTGTCCGACCGCGCCCGCGCGCTCCGGCTCCAGGTCGCGGACGTCTCCGGGCACGCGGTCATCGGAATGGGACAGAACGAAGCCGGGCAGCAGTTTGCCGTCACGTTTCCCGATTCCAGCAAACTCGTGTTCGGCACGCGCGACCAAGTGGAGGCCCTCCTCACCCGCGCCTCTTCCGGCGCCCCCGGCTTCCTTCAGAACGCTACGCTTGCCCCGCTGGTCCCGGAGGCCAATGGCCGGAGTTCCATCTGGTCGGTGATGGATCAGCGCTTCGCCGCCATCGAGATCCGCGGGATCGCGCCCGACGCCGCGGCACGCCCGGAAGCTCAGACGCTGCTGAATAACCTTCGCGCGGCCGTGGCCCGCGCCACCCTCGGCAACGACCTCACTGCCACCGCCAGTTTCATCTGCACCGATGCCACTCAGGCGGGGCTGCTCGCTGCCGTCGCCCAGGCCGGATTCGCCCTCTACGCCACTGCGGAAGCCAATCAAAATGCCGAACTGGCTGCCGCCCTGCATTCCGCCGTCGTCCAACAGCAGGGCGACCGCGTGCAGTTGGATCTCACCCTCACCCAGACCCAGGTCAGTCTGCTCCTGGCCCACAGCGTTTCCGCCCCGCGGTAGCACAGTCCCGAACCTTCGGGATCAGTCTGTGCGCCTCAATCGTTGGATTATCGGGAAACGAAACTCGAAAAACGAAAAACGAGCTCCCGGCGCTGGCCTCATAGCGTAGAGACCGTTTTTCCGATTTTCGAATGTCGATTTTCGTTTTTCTAGAACGGCAGGCTAGCCAAGTCCACATTTCCGCCGGACAACACGATCCCGATCCGTTTTCCCTCGCCTCGAATCCCGCGCCCCACCGCTGGCGCCACCGCCACTGCCGCCGACGGCTCGATCACCAGCTTCATGCGCTCCCAAACCAGCCGCATGGCCTCCACAATCTCCTGCTCGCTCACCCGCACAATCTCGTCCACCCGCTCGCGCAGAATCCCGAACGTCAGGTCGCAGAGTTGCGCCCGCAGCCCGTCGGCAATCGTGTCCGCGCTCGCGTTCTTCTCGATGTGGCCGGATTTGAGCGAGCGGTAAGCGTCGTCCGCGTTGGCCGGCTCGCACCCCACCACGCGCACCGAGGGCCGCACGCTGGTCGCCGCAATCGCGTTGCCGCTCAGCAATCCTCCGCCGCTCACCGGAACGAGCAGCACATCCAGTTCCGGCACGTCTTCCAGCAATTCCAGCGCGGCTGTCCCTTGCCCGGCGATCACCCGGCGGTCGTTGTAGGGATGGATCAGCACGCCTCCCGTTTCCTCCAGCAGGCGCCGCGAGGCAGCATCGCGTGCTTCAAAAGTCGGCTCGCAGAACGTGATCACTCCGCCGTAGCCTTCCACCGCGCGGCATTTCACCGCCGGTGCGTTCTTCGGCATCACGATGTGGGCCGCAATCCCCCGCGCGGCGGCCGCGCGAGCCACCGCCGCCGCGTGGTTTCCCGACGACGGCGTCACCACACCCCGCGCCGCTTCCGCCGCGCTCAGTTGCAGAATGGCGTTGGTAGCCCCGCGGATTTTGAACGAGCCCGTTTTCTGCAGGTTTTCACACTTGAAGTAGAGTTTGGCCCCGGCCAGGGCGTCGAGCGAGGCGCAGGTCATTACCGGCGTGCGGTGAATGAACGGTGCGATGCGCCGCGCCGCCACCTGGATGTCGTCCAGACTCAGTCCCGCGCTCACGGGGATGGCGCCACGTGGAATACAACCTGCGCCGCCGATTGGTTCTCGAATTCGTCGGTCAGCCGCACCGCGATAGTGTGCTCTCCGGCCGTCAGTCCGGGCAGCATTAGGCTGTAACTCTCCTGCCTCGCGTCGCTCAACCGCCCCGCGGGAAGCACCAGTTTCCAGTCGCGGCCGTCCAGGCTCCACTCCGCGCGGCTCAGTACGCTGGCCGGATCGTGCGCTTCAAAGCGAACCTCTGCGGAGTTGCCGGCTACCTTCGCGCGCAAGTTCAATATCTCCGGCGCGGCGTTGTCCACCAGAAAGCGTTCGCTCACGCGCTCGGCCGTCAGCGCCTCATCCGGAGGGTTGGAGGGCGAATCCGAGGCCACGATTTTCAGGTAATAGGCGCCGTCGGGCATCGTGGTGGTGTCCCAGGAGTAAAAGCGCGTCTCCACCTTATCCCTCAGCAGCTTCCACACCGTCTCCCGCTCCCCGCGGTAGTAGAGCGTGAACACCAGGTCGTCGTCGTTCTCGTCGTGGGCTCCCCACACCACCGATTGCCAGCCGCGCTGCTGGAAGCCCTGCGGAGGCGGTTCGAATTTCTGGGGCTGCACGGGCGGCGGAGGTTGTGGAAACAGGTTCAGGCCGGGCAACGGCGGCGGCGCGGGCATGCGGAGCGGTACCGGCTGCGCCTGACCCGGTGGCATCGCCATTCCCGCGGCGGACTGCACGCGAATTCCCGGGTTTTGCAGCACGATGGAATCAATCACCGGAGCCACGTTTTTCGGCAAATAGGCCACGCTCACCCAGGCGATCTGAAGACTCGGCGCGCCGTCGCGGAATACGGCCTTCCACTGCACGAAACGCCCCGGCGGCAGGTTCACCGGCTCCCCATTGGGGTCGTGGAACGGTCCGGCCCACTCGCTCCAGTATGTGTTCGGGTCCGATGTATTTCCGCTGCGCAGGTAGAAAGTGATGTGGCCGTCGGTCGAACCGTTTTCGCCCCACCAAGTGAGCCGGCCCCAGTTGGAAAAAAGTTTGGCGTCGAACACCTGCGACACGTAGCTGCCCTCCGGCTCCGCAGCCGGCCCTAGCGTAAATACCTTTCCGGGATTGGCCGCCCCCGCCAGCACCTCTCCGCCCGGCCCCGCGGCGAAGCAGGTCACCTGCCCGGAAAACGTCTTCGCGATGTTGGCAAACACTTCGTCGCTTTCGAGCTGGTAGATGATGCCCCGGCCGCCGGTTCCCAGCAGCAGTTTCCCTTCCCGCGAAAGCGCCAGCGTGTACACCAGTTCGTCGCGCGAACTCCAGATCCGCGCGGGCGCGCCGTCCGGTTCGAACCGGTACACGTCGCTCCCGCCACCCAGGGCGGGGAAGGGCATAAACACATTCTGCTGCGCGAGGCCGAACGTGAGCACCGGCCCGGTGACGCCGGGCTGGACCTGCGCCACCGGCTGCGGCGGTACCGCCACCGGAACACCCGCCGGTGTTTTGTCCCCTACCGCCGCGGCGTACAGGTTGCCCTTCGCGTCGGCGAGAAGAGCGGTCACTTCCTTCTTCGCCGTTTCGTACACAACAAACCCCCGCGGCGCATTCGTCTTTGGCTCGGCATCCACGCGCAGCACCAGGCCGTTCGGCTCTGTCCCGGCAAACAGCCGGCCACCCGCATCCACCGCCAGCGAGCGCACGTGCGCTTCCTCGGTTTTGTAGTAGAGGCGGCCTTTCCCGTCCGGGGTTACGGCAAAGATCTCGCCTTTGTCTCCCGTACCCACGTACAGCGTGCCATCGCGGCCGAAAACGAGCGCCCAGATGTATTTCCTCTGCGGGTCGAAGAACACGCTGTGCTCGCCCTTCGGTGTTACCCGGTATACCTTTCCGTCCGGCGACGTGCCCACGTAGAGGTTGTCCTGTGCGTCCACGGCGAGCGTCTGCGCCGCGAGCTCGCTCGCTTCGAACACCGTCGTGACTCTCCCCTTTTCGTCCAGCCGCAACACCTTCGCCGTGGATCCCCCTGCGGCGTAAATGCGCCCGTGCGAGTCCGCGGCCAACGCCCACAGGTAGGCCAGATTCGGGTCCGCCAGTTCCGCAAAGCGCGGCGCGGGCACCAATCGCCCATCGCTTCGCAGCGCCACGCCCTTCGGCGTCCCCTTCTCGAAGTCTTCGTAGGATGTCTGGCGCCAAAATCGCATTCGCTCGGCGGCGGCCGGCAGCGCCGCGAGAAGAGCGAACGCGGCGAGCGCCACAGCACACGGCAGCGCGATTTTTCTGCAGGTCGAAAACATGAATCGTCCTTTCGGGGTCGGCACCGCGGCGAATCCCTCTCCAACAGCAGGCTATTTCACTTTGATTTGCAGCGACTGTTGCCCGGAGATCACCTGGTTCAGGCCTACGGACCATTCCCCGGCCAGGGATTCCCGAAGCAGCGTCGGGCCGCCCAGCGTGCGTCCCGGCCCGAGTACTTCGATTTCCGTCAGCGGGGTATTGGGCAGCTCTTTGTCTTCCACCAGCAGTGTGGGCGCGGGCTGCAGCAGCGATACGTAGAGCCGGTTGTTCCGCCTCTCGCGGTTCAGCACGCGGATCAACTGCTCCAGCCCCGCGAGCCGCGCATACGGGCTAAACGCCAGGGTGTTGCTCATGCGGTTCAGCGTGTCGGCGTCGGACACCACCACCCGCAGCATCCCCCGCGCTGCCATGGGGATGGTCACCTGCATCTCCTGGAGAAACGGCGTGCCGCGGTACGGCCGCAGCAGCACCTTCACGCGCACTTGCTCGCCCGGCGCCGCCTCCGAGCGGTCGCACCACGCGTTTTCAATGAACGCCTGGCGGCGCTCCGGATTGCTCTCCACGCGCAGGTGCACGCCCGTTACCTGCGGCATTTCGTAGGGGTTCATGAACACCCGCGCGAATAGGCTCTGCACCATCAGCGCGACGAACAGCCCGTTGGGCACTCCGAAATCGGTCGGCGCAAACATGTTGTCCAGTTCGACGGGCGAATGGCCTTCCACATCCACCTTCCCGGTCAAATGCAGTGTCGTGTTGTCGCTGTACACCGGGTTGGCCACCAGCCCGTTGTAGGTGGCGATGGCCACCAGCAGCGGCGTCAGCTTCGGGCTCACCGCTACCTGGAAGTGCAGCGACTTGCTGCGCGCCGGCGTCACCACGTCCAGGCTCACCGGCACCATCGGCGGCGGCGTTCCCAGGCGTCCCGTGACCGCGGAGACTCGGTCGTAGTCAATTGTGCCGATCACGCCCCCGGAATTCATGATTTTCGTGGACGAGTAGGAAGAGACCATGGTGGTCAGCACGCGGCCGCGCGACATCGGCAGCGCCATCTTTCCGAAATTGAACACCGGATGCCCGCACACGAACACGTGCCCGTTCACCACTGCCGTCACCGTGCACCCCGCGTTGATCGAGAGATCACCGGAGGCCAGGACAATCCCAACCATCTCTCCGGGCTCCAGATTTGCGTCATCCGGACGCGCCGCGGTCGTGCCGCCTTCCACCGCCGTCATCCCGTAGCTCGCGAATTGCGGGGCGAACCGGTCCACCGCTTCCTTCACGAAGCCGGAAAAAAGCAGCGGCGTATCAATAGGCGAAAGGTAGGCGCCCGTGGGCAACCCGGCCTGCTGCACAAGGCTATCGGCCACGGGATAGTGTGCAGGCGGAGCCGATTCCGGCAGGGTCGCCCCCGGCAAATCGGGCGCGCCAGCCGTCCACGTCGCAGGGTTCCAGGCCTCGGCGCCCGCCGGGACGCCGGCCTGCCATCCTGAGGCTGTGGGCGCAGCGCCGGCCGGGGAATCCGCCCTGGCGCGCTGCGGAGGGTTAAATGCCGCGGCGTCGGAAGCGTCCGCTTCGAGCATGTGCTCGATCGGAGTTACCCCGCCTAATGCCTCCTTGGTGAAGATCCCGAACTTCAGCGACAACGCCCCCACCAACTTCCCGTCAATGTACACGGGACTGCCGCTCATCCCCGCGGCCACGCCGACTTCCGTCGCCCTTGGGCCCAGCAGCCTCACCAGGATGATGTCCTGCTGTGGCCCCATCAGGTTGGGCAGGATGCCGATCACCTCGAGGTCTAACTTTTCGATCTTGTCGCCCTCGATGATCGTGTAGACCTCGCCGCGCATTCCGGGTTTCACCTGGTCGAGAGGCAGGATGTTGTCGGTCGGGCCGGCCGCCGCGCGGGGAGCGGGGGCCACCAGCGCCGCGAGCGGCAGGAGAGCGGCAATCAGAAGTGCATGGAGCGCGCGGTTCACAATCCTCCATTCTACTTGATTCGCCTAAGCGCCGCAGGGTTTTCCCGTAGCGTGCTGAGTGAGCAAGGCCCATGCGTTGTCCCTGCTGTTAGAATTGCCCCATGGCGACGAAGCTCATTGCGCCGGGGCGGGCAGTGTGTGGCGGAATCGTTGTGCCGGGGGATAAGTCCATTTCTCACCGGCTGGCGATTTTGGCGGGTCTGGCCGAAGGGGCCAGCGAAATCCACAATTATTCCCCGGCGGCGGATTGCGCCAGCACCCTCGGATGTTTGAAGAGGCTGGGTGTGAAGATCGAGACCGATGAGCGGGAAGGGAAGGCCCACGGTCAGAACAGGGCTGACCGTGGCTGCCCAACCCTGCGCATTCATGGCGCGGGCCTCCGCGGGTGGCAGAAATCCCGGCGCACCCTCGATGCGCAGAATTCCGGGACCACCATGCGACTCCTGGCGGGCGCGCTGGCGGGGCAGAGTTTTTCTTCGCGGCTCGATGGCGATGCGTCTCTTCGGCAGCGGCCCATGCGGCGCGTCATCGAACCGCTGGAACGCATGGGCGCGCAAATTCGCTCTCATAAAGGCGGCTTTGCGCCTCTCGAAATCACAGGCGCCTTGCTGCGGCCGACTGAATACACGCTCCCGGTCGCGAGCGCGCAAGTGAAATCGGCGGTGCTGCTCGCCGGCCTCTTCGCGCCGGGCACCACGGCCGTCATCGAGCCGATCCGCACGCGGGACCATACGGAGATCGCCCTGGGAGAATTCGGCGCCTCGGTGCGGCGCAATGGCTCGCGAATCGAAATTGCCGGCGGGCCGCGGCTCCTGGCCCGCGAAATCGCGGTGCCGGGCGATCTCTCCTCCGCGGTCTTCTTTTTGGCCGCCGCCTTGATCCTGCCGGGATCGAAGCTGATGTTGCTCGGCGTAGGCCTGAACCCCACGCGCAGCGCGGTGCTCGATTTCCTCGCGCGGATGGGCGCGGCGGTGCGGGTGGCGCGGGTCGAGCAGCGCTCTGGGGAACTTGTGGGCGACCTGGAGATCAGTTCGCCCGGTGGCGCTGGGCGGGGAGACGAGGAGCACAGACTGAAGTCCGTGCCACTCCGCGGAGGAAAAATCGCTGGCGCGGATGTGGCGCGCATGATTGACGAGCTACCCATGCTGGCGGCGCTGGGGCCTTATACCGAAGAGGGCATTGAGATTCGCGACGCCGCGGAATTGCGCGTCAAGGAAAGCGACCGCATCGCCGTGCTGGTGGAGAATCTGCGGCGGATGGGGGCGCGCGCCGAGGAGTTTCCCGATGGGATGCGCGTGGCCGGGCGAACCGAAAACGGCAGCCGAGGCCCGCATGGAGCGGAGGTGGATCCGCGAGGCGATCATCGCCTGGCCATGGCGCTGGCGGTGGCGGCGCTAGGCGCGAGCGGTCCAACCACGATACGCGGCGCGGAGTGCGTGGGCGTGTCGTATCCAGCTTTCTTCGAGGATTTGGAAGCGGTGGTGCAACGTTGAGAAGGTTGGGAGAGAGGATTCGTGGCGCAGACGCACAGTTCGCGGAAAGAGCAGAGGCGGAAGAAACGGTGGCAAGGGGGAACGGAATCACGGCCGTAATTCCACGAACGGCTGGCGCTCCTAGTTCGAGCGTTTCAGGCGAATGGCCCCGTAGGAAGTGTTCAGCGTAATCTTCGGGCCTTTGACGCCGACTTGGCCCTCCAGCTTGGAGTCGCCGGACTGCTGGGTGGTTTTCAGGGCGCTTTCGTTCAGGTCGTTATCAATCTCGCCGGAGCGTGAATAGGCGGAAATCTCGAACGACGACTTTGCCGGCAACGCCAGCTCAATCGCACCAGACTCGTCCGTCAGGTCTATTTCTTCCTTGGGCGCCGCAGTGAGCCGGACGGAAATGTCGCCGCGCTTATCCTGCACGCGGAGGCGCCCGGAGATGTCTTCGAGCGAAACGGATTTGTCGCTGGTCGAGAGCAACAACGCCCCGGCGGCATTCTCCACCTGGAGGTCGCCGGACTCGACGGTCATGCGCCCGGGCAGGGCGCCGATGGTCAGGTCGGTGTGGGAAGAAACGAAGCGCGCGCCCTTGGCCACGTTGCGCGCGGTGATGGGGCCGTAGAATTCGCCGTCAATGGTGACCGCGCCGGCCACATCCGCGATTTCCACCTCGCTACCCTTGCCGGAGACATGCACGTTCCCCTTGGCGCCCGATATGCGCGCGTCTCCGCGGCCCAGGTCGGCGCGGACGTCGCCCCCGGCATCGCGGACGTCCACGTCGCCGCGGGAGACGGTGACCGCGACGTTGCCGGTGACGACGTTCACGTGCACATCACCCCGCGCGGTGCGCAAATCGAGGGCGACGTTTTTCGGCAGGTGCACCTCAAAGCTCACGCGGGTGTCGGAGTCGCGCTTTCCGGAGGGATTGGCCTCCAGGCTCACATCGCTCGAGGACTGCTGGACATGCACTGAGGCCGACGCGGCCCGCGAGCGCGCATCGTCCTCCGACATGGCATAGCCCGTCTTGCGCACCACCACGTGCATCTGCTTTTCGTCGCCGCTCCCATCCACGGTGATGTCGCCCTGCCCCGTGTTGATGCGCACCAGGGTGCCGGGCGGCAAATCGCGCGGGGGAAGTTCCTGGGTGACGTCGGCTGATTCGCCGAAGGGCAAATCCTCCGCATCGTCGATATGGATCACCCCGGGCATCCTCGATCCGACGGAAATGGCGATGCCCGCGAGAATCAGGATGACCAGCAGAAACACTTCGCCGCCGGTCACCCCGCGACGTCCGGTACCCGCCAGATTCTCGATCAAGCGGATGACTCCCCAAAGGATGAGCAGGACGGGCCACCACTTTCCGAGAAGGTTCCAGCGGATCAGGTCGGGCCGGAAATTGTGCACCAGGAAGAGCGTCCCGATGATCACCAGGAACATCGCGCCGAATACGGATCCGCGTGGCTTGCCGTTGCTCATTTCCTTGTCTCCGAGAGGCCGGGCATGCGCAGCTCCTGCGCGTTCACTGCGAGCCGCCGGGAGGCGGAGGCACCCCGGCGGGCGGGGCGGGCGGCGGGGGCGGCGGAGCGGGATAGACGGTATCCTCGCGCGACATGCTCATTTCCAGCAGGCGGACGACCCCGATGACGATCAGAATCAGCGGCCAGAGCCGGTGGAAGCTGTAATCCGGCCACCAGCGGTCCGCCAGGAAGATGCAGCCAATCGTAATGAGCAGCGCCGGGCCAACCAGTCCGCTGCGCCGTCTGTAGTAACTCATGCGTTTTCGCCTCTATTGCTCTTGTCTTTTCACCAGCATCCACACGCCAAGAGCGATCAGCCCCAGCGGCCAGAAATCCAGCACACGGTCCAGGTTCACCAGGTTCAACTGGTCGAGCAACACCAGCGTGCCGATGGCGATCAATAGGATTGGCCCGATCGTCTCGCGACGCGCGTACGGCCTGGAGCCTTCGCTCGCTCTGATGCCCGCGGTCGCGCCGCCAGCATTGCTGGCCGCCTTCGCTTTGGCCGTTTGGTACGCGTCGAACGGCATGTAGAAAATCCAGGCCACCAGAGCGGGGACGAAGATTGCCGGCTGGCGCTCAATCAGGCTGATGATGGTGCCGAACACCAGCACGTGAATCACGGCTTTGCCGTATTCGCCGTTGAAGACCGCGCCGAGGCCCGGGATGATTCCCAGCGCCGCGGCGGTGGCCGCGCGACCGCCGCCGGGCGCCGGACGGGGCTGCGCCTGACCCACCATCGTCGCCAGGCAGTCCGGGCAGTAATACACACCGCGCACTTCGCGCAGAGTTTCGGGCGTCAGCATTTTTCCGCAGTGGCGGCAGTAGCCGGCCGCGCTTGGCGTGCCCGCCCCGGTGGATCCACCACCCATATCGGCTGCGCTCACGGCAGGCCTCCGGCCGCAAAGCCGGCCAGCGCGCCCGCCGCAATCACGGATGGCCCGTGGTGGAGCAGGTCGTTTTTCAACTTACGATCCGACTGCGGCGAGGGCGGGTTCTTCTGCTCTTCCTGCTGCGGCGCCGCGTTGGGCGTTGCGGAGGCTTCCTGCAAGCGCGAGCGGATCTCGTACACCACGCGCAAATCGTTGACAAAACGCACGCCGTGCGCGTACGTCAGATGCGCTTGGCGGTCCGCCGCCCGGTAGACGTTCACGGGATTCAGGTCCTCCGCCGTGATCTTCTTCGGATTGATGCCCAGAGCTTGGAAGAGGAAGAAGATGGTGGCGGCGACAGCGCTCAACCCCAGCACGAATCGCGGGGACAAGAGGCCGGCAAAGAATCCCTTCCAGGTCAGCTCCCGCTTCCGGGGAACGGCGCCGCTGGTGGCTTCTAGAATGCGAAACACCAGCCAGGTGGGCTCCACGGCCTGTTCCAGGCGGGGCAGCCGCTCGGCCAGCGAGCGCACCTCCGCCACCAGCGCGGGGCAGGAGGCGCATCCGGCGAGATGCGCTTCCATCGCCGCGCGCTCATCCGCGGCGAGCAGACCATCCAGGTAGTCGCTCAGCCGCTCTTCCGTATCCAGGCAGGTCCAGGGCATCGCTTACTCCGGTTGCACTCCCATTCCCGACAGCAGGCGCGCCAGTTCGATGCGCCCGCGGTTGATGCGCGATTTTACCGTGCCCTCCGGCACGGAGAGCACCTGCTGAATCTCGCGGTAATCCAGGCCTTGCAAATCGCGCAGGATCACCGCCTCGCGCAGTTCCGGCGAAATCTTCTGGAGCGCACTCTGCACCTGCGCGCTCAGCTCGCTGGCCGAGGCCAGCTCGTCCGGCCGGCGCGCGGGCGACGCTTTGTGCTCCGCGGGAGACTTTTCGTCGTCCAGTGAATCCGTCAGCCGGTCGCGGCGCGTGCGGCGATAATGGTCGATCAGCAGGTTGCGCGTCACGCTGGTGAGCCAGGTGGTGAATTCGCCGTGCACGGCCCGGTAACTCCCCAGCGTGCGGTAGAGCCGCAGGAAGACTTCCTGCGAGAGGTCTTCCGACTCCTGCCGGTTGCTGGTGAACCGGTAGGCCAGGTTGTACACGCGTCGCGTGTGGCGCCTCACCAGTTCCTCCCAGGCCGGGGCCTCGCCGCGGAGGCACCGCGCGACCAGTTGAGCGTCCAGCTCCAAGTGATCATCTGCCTCGTCGTCGCCTTGCTATTCCGGCCCACATTGAATCAAACGCAACCGCCGCCGGAAATGTTCCCTTGCGAGTGCTGGCATCTTAGTCCCGATAGCGCGGTGCAGCAAGCGCCGCCGGTAGCACAGACTTTCAGTCTGTGCGCGCGCTCATTTGCCTCAAATCCATCGGCCGAGGAAAATGCGATCCCTTCCTCGAAGCTATCAAGGCAAACTGGCCTAGTACAGAGTACTCAAACGGCTGGACTCCCGCGTCGGCTCGTCCCATACTCGGGCCAGCGCAGGAGGAGGCCGGCAGTGCCCGGATCGCCGGAGCTCAATCAAATCGCCAGCGAACTGAACGATAAGCGCGAGACGAATCTTGCCGAATCCTCCGCTACGGCGTGGCTCGACCGCTGGCTTCGCGAACTGGTCCAGCAGGGCGGCAGCGACCTGTTGCTGGTGCCGGATGCGCCGCCCTGCTTGCGTTTCGAGGGCAATGTGCGCAAATTCGAATCGCGGCCCCTCGATGGCAAGGAAATCGAGTCGGCCGTGCTTCCGGCGCTTACCTCCCATGCGCTGCAGCTCTACCGGGAATCCCAGATTGCCGATTCCTCCTATCGCGTGAACGGTCTCGGACGCTTTCGCATCAATCTCCATCGGGAACGCGGCAGCGCGGCGGCGACGATTCGCGCCTTGCCATCCAAGGTTCCCTCCATCGGAGAGATGCATCTTCCGCCCGCGGTTGGCGCTCTTTCGCGGCTGCGCCGCGGGCTGGTGCTGATCGGAGGGCCGGCCGGCTCCGGGAAGACCACGACGCTCGCCGCGCTGGTCAATGAGATCAATCAGAACGAATCACGTCATATCGTCACGATTGAAGATCCCATCGAATACGAACACAGGCACGTTCGAAGCATCGTGGAGCAAGTGGAAATCGGGACGCCCCGGATTTTCCGGCCGCGCTGCGCGCCGCTTTGCGGCAAGCGCCCGACGTTCTCGTGGTGGGCGAAATGCGCGACCCCGAAACCATGCGCATCGCCGTCGCCGCTGCGGAAACCGGCCATTTGGTTCTGTCTACTTTGCATACCACCGATGTGACTTCCACTATCGCTCGCGTGGCGGATTCCTTCCCCGTGGAGCGCCAAAATACCATCCGGCAGGAGCTGGCGCTGGCGCTCGCCGCGGTTCTCACGCAAATGCTCGTTCCCGTTAAGGGTGGAGGCCAAATGCCGGCCACGGAGCTTCTGGTGATCGGCTACGGCGCTCGCCAGCACATCCGCACAAATACTCTGCAGCAGCTTCAACAGGAAATTACGCTCACCAAGAAAACAGGCTCGCGCAGTCTCGAAGAGTCGTTGGCCGAACTCGTTGCTCAGGGTTCTCTGAGCCGTGAGGAAGCCGCCAGCCGCGCTTTCCATCCGGATGAACTCCAGAGCCTGCTCAGGTCTGAGGCGCGTCCCCGCTCGGCTTAAGCCTCTAGCACGCGCGCCCCAGGGAAATCGCGCGCTATGTTGTTTTTTTCAATTCTCCTCTTTGTTGGAGTTTTTGCCCGGATGGTCATTCGTCACATCTTCGTGTGACGAGGTTCGCAGACATAGAATGGCCACGCGGAGGAAGCTAACATTTGGGTAAGCTGGTTCTGGCCCTGCCGCTGGTGTCGGAGCCGGTTATTTTTGGCTTTGGCTGACGGTTTGCGACGGAAGCTCGCCCCATTCGACCACGTTTTTCAAGGGCAAGTTGTGGTGTGCAGGATCCGGGAGGCCCGTTGAGCAGGCATCCGACCATCATTCAGGGCGGCATGGGCATCGGGATCTCCAGTTGGCGATTGGCGCGGGCAGTCGCGCAACTCGGCCAACTGGGCGTTGTTTCCGGGACCGCTCTGGACCAGGTGCTGGCCCGGCGGCTGCAAGACGGCGATCCCGGCGGGCATATGCGCCGCGGCCTGGACCGTTTTCCCTTCTCCGCGATGGCGGAACGTGTTTGGGAAAAGTATTACGTCCCCGGCGGCAAGCCGGAAGGCCAGCCCTACCAGACCCTGCCGAAACTTGCCCAGGACAGTCCTCGGGAGCTCGTCGAGCTGTGTATTGTGGCCAACTTTGTGGAAGTGACCCTCGCCCGCGAAGGTCATGAGAATCCGGTTGGCATCAACTATCTGGAAAAAATTCAGATTCCGCATCTACCCTCTCTTTATGGGGCCATGCTGGCGGGCGTGCTGTACGTGCTGATGGGCGCGGGCATCCCCATGAAGATTCCCGGTATCCTCGACCGCCTGGCGCAGCATGAGCCGGCCACCTACGCGCTCCAGGTGGCGGGCGCGCAGGAAGGTGACGACACCACGATCGCCTTCGCGCCGCGAGATTTCGCGGGGTGTGAGCTTGCACCGCTTTTTCGCCCGCACTTTCTGGCCATCGTCGCCTCCAACACTCTTGCCGCAGCCTTGCAGAAGAAAGCGAACGGCCGGGTGGATGGATTCGTGATCGAAGGGCCCACCGCCGGAGGACACAACGCCCCGCCCCGCGGAAAACTGCAGCTCAACGAAGCGGGCGAACCCATCTATGGAGAACGCGACACGGTGGACCTGGGCAAATTGCGCGAACTGGGGCTGCCGTTTTGGCTCGCGGGGGGATGTGGCTCGGCCGAAAAGCTGCGGGAGGCTCTGGCGGCCGGCGCCGCCGGGGTGCAAGTGGGAACTGCATTTGCCTTCTGCGCCGAATCGGGCTTGCGGGAGGATTACAAGCAGGCGCTGTTGAAGAAGGCGATGCGCGGCCAGGCCACCGTGTTCACTGATCCTGTGGCCTCTCCGACGAGTTTTCCGTTCAAAGTCGCGCGGTTGGAAGGCACGCTTTCGGAGCAAGAAGATTACCTGGCCAGGCCCCGCGTGTGTGATGTCGGCTATCTCCGCGAGGCGTACAGGACGCCGGAGGGCGCCATTGATTTCCGCTGCGCCGGGGAACCGGTGACCGTCTACGTGTCCAAGCAGGGAAAGGCGGAAGACACGGCCGGCAGGAAGTGCCTGTGCAACGCCCTGCTGGCGAACATCGGGCATCCCCAGGCACGCGGCGGCAAATACGCGGAAAAAGGTCTGGTGACCTCGGGGGATGACCTGAGCAAAATTTCCTACTTTCTTCCTCCCGGCAAGTCCGCTTACACGGCGGCAGATGTGATCGCTAAGCTGCTGAACGGCTGAGGGGCTCCGCCCTCGCGGCGCCGCGCCAACGACGGAGGATGCCGGGAAGTCCTATTCGAGCTTGGGAGAGATGGAGCCGTACTTCTCGATCATTCTTCCGGCCATGAGGCCGCCCTCGTACTCCGGGATAATCACCTCGTCGGCCCCGGAGCTGCGCATGGCCGCGGCATAGCGCTGCTGGCCGGCCCGCGTGATGATCTTCGCGTTCGGGTTGAGCGACCTGGCGGTGACCGTGATGTAGAGGTTGTCGGCGTCATTGTCGATCACGATGCAGATGCCGCGGGCGCGGGCGATGCCGGCGGTCTCCAACACATCGTGGCGTTTGGCATCGCCTTGGATGACAAAGATTCCGTCTTTCAGGAGCTCGCGATACAGCCCCTCGTTCGTCTCGATGAGCACGAAGGGGAGCTTGAGGCGCTTGAGCTGGTCCACGACGGTCCGGCCGACCTGGCCGTAGCCGCACACGATGAAGTGATCCCGGAGGCTGCCGATACTGACTTCGTTCACCATGGATTTCCAGGCCTCCCTGCCCTGCTGGCTGAAGATGGTCAAAAGAACGCGCTCGGCAACCCAGATCTGAAACGCAAACACCCCCACATACACGAACAGGGAAAACAACTTGGTGGAGGTGTGCGCCGTGCGGTAATCGATGGAGTGCGGGTGGGTGATCCAGAAAAGGGCGTCCACCCAGCGCAAATTCTCGAGCCTGCCGAAAACCACGACGCACAGCGCATTGAACACTGCAAACAACACCAGCGGCAGCCACAGCCGCCTGACAAAAACAACAAACGTGCCGATGAGTTGCCTGGGAATCGTCGCCCCCTGTACCGCGAAAAGGAGCGCGCACGCGCGCCGGCCGACCCAAGTAAAACTAACGAATCTCGGCACGCCTTTCAAGCCGGGGGAAGGACGCCCGGCGGATATCGCTGAATCGCGCCGCGTCATCTAGAGAGGCCGTCTTGGCCGCAAAGGGTTCGGCGTTGCATGGGCGACACAGGCGCACGGCGGTGGCCCATGCTACCTGGGATTCCTTGACACTTTGTTGAGGAAGTTGCTACGGTCAGTGGCCGATGCGCCGTACTGCGCGAAAAATCCTATTCCTCGTAGTGGCACTGGCCGTGATTGGCGCGCTCTTGTATGAGGCGCGCGGGGCGATCTCGCTGAAGGGGTTCAGTTGGGCGGGGCTCGGCGCGGCGGTGCGCGGGGCGAATATTGGGCTGCTTTTGTTGTCCGTGGCTGCCATCTACCTGTGCTTCTGGATTCGCGCGCTGCGGTGGGTGCGGTTGAGCCGTGCGGTGGGTCCGGCGGGCGTGTGGAGCGTATACGGGGCCACGTTGATGGGGTTTGTGGCCATCGTGCTGCTCGGGAGGGCGGGAGAGCCGGTGAGGCCGGTGCTGATCGCGCGGCGGGAGAATTTGCCAGTGTCGTCGATGCTCGGAATCTATGTGGTGGAGAGGGTTTTTGACATTTCGGTGACCATTCTGCTGGCAGGATGGAGCCTGGTGTTGCTGCCGGGACTGTTGCGGGCGCGGGAGAGTGAGAATTCCGCGGGGGCGGGATCGACGTTGCTGCCGCTGCTGCAGAAGGCGGGATTCACGCTGTTTGCCGGGCTGGTGGCGGCGGTGGTTTTTCTCATCTATCTGCGGGCCCACGACGGCGGGGTGCTGGCGCGGGCGAATGCGCGCTGGCATGGCCGGACGGGCTGGCGGAAGCGCATGGCAGGACTGATCGCGGGGTTCCTGGGAGGCTTGCAGGCGATCCGGACCTGGCAGGACCTGGGGGTGGCGGTGGGGCTGACGGCGGTGCACTGGACGCTGATCGTGCTCATCTATCATTGGATTTTGGCGAGTTTTGGCGGCAGCCTGGCGTTGCTGGACGTGCGGGCGGCGGCGATCACGCTGGCGTGCACGATGCTGGGCTCGACCCTGCAGATTCCCATGGTGGGCGGAGGGTCGCTGGTGGGATCGTTCCTGGCATTGACGGTGTTCTTGGGAGTGAAGGAAGAGCCCGCTATAGTGGCAGCAGCGGCACTGTGGCTGGTGACGTTTGCGAGCTGCACGCTGGCGGGGATTCCGTTGTTGCTGCATGCGGGAATGGGGTTGGGGGAGCTGCGGCGGATGACGGCGGGCGGAGGACTGGCGACGATCGAGGAGAAGCCGTGAAGAGGAAGATGGGAGATGGCGGGGGAGCGGAAGGATGGCGGAATAAACCCGCCGCCACAGCGCGAGGGATGCAAACGTGAAATGCCCGTATTGTTCGCACAAGGAAGACAAAGTGGTGGATTCGCGCGAGGCGAGCTCGGGCGACCTGATCCGGCGGCGGCGGGAATGCCTGAAGTGCCGCCGGCGGTTTACGACCTACGAGCGGATTGACGAGATCCCTTACATGATCATCAAGAAGGACGGACGAAGAGAGCGGTTTGAACGGCAGAAGCTGCTGCAGGGATTGCTGAAGGCGTGCGAAAAGCGGCCCATCCCGATTCCCAAGATTGAGGCGCTGGTGGACGAGGTGGAGGCGTTTGTGCACGAGTCGGCGAACCGCGAACGGACGTCCACAGAGATCGGGGAAATGCTGATGGCGCGGCTGAAGAAGCAGGACAAGGTGGCGTACGTGCGATTTGCGTCGGTGTATATGGATTTCAAGGATGTGAAGGAGTTTGTGGATGAGTTGAAGGGATTATTGAAGGAACGGGTGCAGAAATAGGGGAAAGGATTCGGCGGTGCAGGATGGAGGCGCGATTCTCCACCGCTCCGGAGACGATTCGACATCCTCGTAGAGACGATTTTCCACCGCAGGTGGCAACACAATTCCCCTGGAAAAGGGCGGGGTCGAGGGGGCAGGGAGATGGCGGCAGGAGAATGGCGGTCCGCCACAGGCGGATGCCTCTACCCGCCGGCGCGAGGCTGGCGCTTTGCGTCCCAGACTGCAGCGGAAAAGGTGCGGAGCACGCGGAAGCCGGAAGTCGCGTAGAGCTGGACGGCGGGAGCGTTCGAGGAAGTCACGGTTAGCGAGAGTCCTTCGAAGTGCCGTTCTTGGAGGGCGGCAATCGAGGCTTCCAGGAGGCTGCGGCCGAGGCCTTTGCCCTGCAGGCTGGGCAACAGGCAAATCTGCGTGATGTGGGCCACGCGCGGCGCGACCACGGAGGTGAGCACCACGCCCTGCAGCTCATTGCGCCCGTTCCCCGGGATGACCAGTGACGCTTCGGGCAGGAATTGGCCACAGCCGGGGAGGAGCACCACGTTGCGCAGGAAGCGCGAGGCGCCTCCCTCGCTGCGATATTGCTCGTTGATGTCGCTGTCCACGTGCCGGGAGTAGGCGCGCTCGATGAGGCGTGCGCAGGGCTCGAAGCAGCGGTCCGTCCAGCGCTCCAGACGCAGGCCGGAGGCGGGAGAGGCGGCGGGGCGCGGTTTGTCGAGATCGAGGTACATGAATTGACGTTTGTGGAGACGAAAGCGATGGTGCTCCAGGGCGAGATCGAGCGAATGGCCGAAGGGAATGAGCTGCGCTTCAATGCGCCCGATTTCCGCGCGCGTGCGCAAGTGGAGGAGCAGGGCGGCCAGGAGGCGTTCCGGCAGGCCGGGGTCGCCGGCGCTGCGGGCGACGAACAGGCCGCCGAGCAGGGCTTTCTCTTCCTCAAAAACATAGAAGCCGTAGCCGGCCACGCGATCTTCTTCGAAGGCGGCGCAGCCGTCGAGCGAGCGCGTCTCGACGAACCGGCGGATGAGGGCCAGGGAGGGACGATAGTCCCAGCGAAAGTCCTGTAGCCAGCGGTCCGCCTCCTCTTCGAAGAGGGGATCGAGCTGGCGCGGCGTCGTCTGTCTGAGCGGGACGATTTCCATGAGAGAGCGGCCGGCAAGGGGATTATAACGGGGCTGGATGCCCGCACCAACCATAGGTCGCAAGATTTCCTGCCTGTGCCCCGCCCGCCGCTGGCCCACAACCCGCGGATGCGTTACCCGATGTCGAAGGGCGCAAGGAGGAGGTCCTCCGATCATTGGCGCCGCCCTTGATTGTGTTAACATGCGCCGTCTCCTAGAGGCGCGTATCGCCTGCAGAAAGGCGATGTTCGGAGCGAATGGACTTTTTCGAAGAACTGCGCGACCCCTCCTCACCGATCCGCGGGGCACTCACGCTTTTGCTGCTTCTCCTCGTGCTGCTGATCGTCGTGTGCGGCTGCATCGCCGCATATATCGACTACCGGATGATGCATCCGGTGAGCACGGGGACGTCACTGACTCCCGAGGACCTGCTGGGGCACATCAGTCTGGTGCAGTATACGGCGCCGGGGCAGGGAAGCCGCGACGGGTGGTTTTTCCCCGGGCTGCGCGGGGCTCCGGTGCTGATACTGTGCCACGGGTATGGCTGGCAGCGGGGCGACGTGGTGACGCTGGCCACGACGCTGGAGGAGAACCAGTACAACGTCTTCGTTTTCGATTTCTCGGGACATGGAAAGTCACCGGGCTCGACGACGTTTGGCCCGCGGGAAACCAACGAAGTGTTGACGGCCATTGCGGTGATGGCCCAGCGGACCGATGTGGATCGGACACGGATCGGGCTGTGGGGTGCGAACGTGGGCGGGTACGCGGCTCTGGCCGCCGCGGCCGCGGACCGGCGAGTGGCGGCGGTCGTGGTTGACTCCGTGTATGACGATCCGTTGTACTTTTTCACCGAGGAGTTGGACCGGGAAGGATACGGGTCCATGCCGGTGATCGGCTGGATGGCACGGGTGGGATTCCGGCTGGCGGAACTCCCTTACCGGGGACAGCCGCCTCTCTCGGCCCGGCTTAGCGCGCTGTCGAAAACACCGAAGCTGTTTATCGCGCTGCGGGACAATCCGGTGCTGGCGCAATCCACGCTGCGGCTGTTCAGCGCGGCGCCCGAACCGCGCGAGCAGTGGGTGATGCCGCAAGCAAGCTACCTGGCCATGACCAACGATGAAAAGCGGACCTATGACAATGCCGTACTCACTTTCTTCCTGCGCACGCTGCCGCCCGTGCCTGCTCGCTCGCGTTGATGCGGGGCCTGCGTTCGGGCCGGCCGCGCACGGAAACGCCCTCACCGCTCATTGACTGCGCTCATTCCACGCGGACCAGCAACTGGCGGCCGTAAAACGGTTTGACCGGGCGGCAGCGGAGGCCGCGCCGCGCCAGATCAAGGCGGCCCTGATCGGTGGTGATGGTCCAGACCGGGGCGGGCAGAGCGGGATTCCAATCGGGCAGGAACCGATCCAGATAGAATTCGGCGCCGTATTGCCACGCGCGGGGCAGATCATAGACGGCGATGGCCCCGCCGGCGGCGCGGTCGCGGGCTTCGAAGGCCAGTTCGCGGGGGGAGATCCAGGGCCCGAGCACGGGCAGCAAAGAGTAGACCGCCAATCCCACCGACACAGCAAACACGCCCGAGGCAATCACGGCGCTCTTCCAGAGAGCGTGAAGCTGGCCCGCGGCCGCCATCACGATTCCACCAATGAAAAATAGCATTCCAAAACCGCTCAGAGTGATGTTCGGCGCAGCGGGCAACGCGCGCGAAAGGAGCGACCCCGAGGTGGTGTACGAGTAAACGGACGGCGCGAGTCCGGCGGCTATCAGCACCGAGGAAACCCAGAGGAACCGGGTAGACGGGACATGAGCGGGGCCATTTGCGCTGCGGACCAGGCCGCGGGCCAGGAGGAGGAGGAGGGGAGGCACGGCGGGCAGAATGTAGCCCGGCAGTTTCGATTGGGAGGTACTGAAGAAGAGGAAAGGGAAGAGAACCCAAGCGGCGAAGAATGCGCCGGGCGATTGGCGCCAGGTAGCGCCGCGCAACTCACGCCAACCATCGGCGATCGCGGGCACGAGCAAAAGCGTCCAGGGAAAGACTGCGATAAACAGGATGGGGACGAAGAACCAGAACGGCTGGTGGTGCTGGTAACGGCTGGTGAGAAAGCGCTCCACGTTGTGCTCCAGCAAAAACACGCGCAAGAAGCCAGGATTTCGCGCGGCGCACAGGGCGTACCAGGGCACGGCAACTCCGACGCACACAAGTGTCGCGGTCGGACGGCACAGGCGCCAGGCTTTGCGGAGGTTTCCCGTCGCAATGGCCCACAGGGCCGTGCTCCCTCCGGCGAGCACAAGCGCCGCAGGCCCTTTGGCAAGAATAGCGAGGCCCAGCGAGGCGCCGAATGCGGCCTCCCAGGCGCGTGCCCGGGCCGGATGATCGTCGAGGAGAAGGACGGCAGCGGCGAGCATGGCCAGGGTGAGGCAGGAAGCGAAAGGCATGTCGGTAGCGGCGGCGTGGGCGAATCCCGTCATGGCGACGGTCGCGGGCAGCATGAAGGCGGCCGCGCGAGCCACGTCGGGACCATAAAAGCGTCGCGCGAGAAGCACAATCCCGAGCAGGGCGAAGAGCGCATACAAGCCACAGGGAGCGCGTGCGGCGACTTCCGGTCTGGAAAAGAGGCGGAAGCCGAGGGCGGCGGACCAGTAGTAAAGCGGGGGTTTTTCAAACCAGGGCGTGCCATTGAGCCACGGGGTGACCCAGTCGCCGCTACGCGCCATCTCGCGGGCGATGGAGGCGTAGCGCGGCTCGTCGGGCCCGACCAAACCTAAGGAACCGAGGCCGGAGAAAAAACAGAGGAAGACGACCGGGGCGAGAAGGAGCGGGGCGGCGGCGCGGCGCAGTGGAGTCGGAATCGGCAAGGCGGCACGAGTCTATCAAAGCTTCGCCCCAAGGGACCGGGGGTGTGGTTTCGTCGGGGCCCGGGGCAGAGGTGGCCGGATGTGGGAGAATGGCGCCGGTGCGTGAATGGCTGGAATATGTTGCCGCATGGAGCGTGCTCCATGCGGTGGGCATGCTGCCGCGGCGGATGGCGCGAGCGGTGGGTGCGGGTGTGGCCGCGGTGTTCTACCGTGTGAATCCGCGGCTGGAGCGCGCGGCGCTGTTCAATCTGAAGTTGGCGTTCCCGGAAATGACGGAGGGGGAGCGACGCGCCACGGGGCTCCGGCTGATGCGCCACATCGGACGGATGGGCGGAGAATTTTCGCAGTTCCCGCGGGACACGCCGGAGAGTATCCGGCGAATCATCACGATTGACGGGATGGAGAACTACCTGGCGGCGAAGGCGCGGGGCAAAGGGCTGATTTATTTGACCGGGCACATGGGGGCGTGGGAACTGGCGCCGTTTGCGCAGGCGCTGAACGGCCATCCCCTGCACTTCCTGGTGCGGCCGCTGGAAAACCGGAGGGTGAATGCGCTGGTGGATCGGTACCGCACGCTGGGTGGGAACCGCACGATCGACAAGAACGAAGCGGTGCGGGAGATGCTGCGCGTGCTGCGGGAGAACGGAGACGTGGGCGTGCTGATGGACGTGAACAGCACGCTCGAGGAGGGAGTGTTCGTGCCGTTCTTCGGCGTTCCGGCGTGCACATCCAGCGGGGTGGCACGGATCGCGCTGCGCACGGACTGCGCGGTGATGCCGGGGTACGTGTACTGGAGCGAGGCGGAGCGGCGCTACCATTTGCAGCTCGATCCGGCGCTCGAACTGGTGAGGACCGGGGACGCGGAGGCGGACGTGGTGGCGAACACCGCGCGGTTTGTGCAAGTGTTCGAGCAATATGCGCGAAAGTTTCCGGATCAATGGCTCTGGGTGCACAAACGGTGGAAGACGCGCCCGCCCGGGGAGCCGCCGCTGTATCCGTTCTAGGAGGCGGAGGAAGTAGGGAGGTAGGGAAGTAAAGAAGATGAGGAGTGGGCCGGGAAACAGGTCGGAGGCGGGAGGAAGCGATGATAACTGCGCGCGAACTGGCGAAACGATTGAAGGTAACCCTCGAGGGGGACCCCGCGGCGGCGGTGGAAGGACTGGCCAGCCCGGAGCGGGCGCGGGAAACGGATTTGATTTTTGTCGAGACGGCGAAGCATTCGCCGCGCGCCGCACGATCTCTGGCCCGATGTGTGGTAGCGCCGAGCGGGATCGAACTGGGTGAGAAAACGATATTGCGCGCGGGAAATCCGAAGCTAGCGTTTGCCCAGGCGGCCGCGCTGCTGGTTCCGGTACCTCGAGTGGCGGCGATTGGCGTGCACGCAACCGCCGTGGTTGGCGAGGGAGTGAAGCTGGGCGATGGGGTGGCCATCGGGCCGTATGCGGTGATTGATGAGGGAGCGGAGATCGGGCCAGGGTGCCAGATCGGTGCGCTCTGCTGCGTGGGGCGTGGTGCAGTGCTGGGCGCGGGCTGCACGCTCTATCCACATGTGGTGCTCTACCCGGGAACGCATCTGGGGCGGGACGTGATTCTCCATGCCGGCGTGGTGGTGGGAGGCGACGGGTTTGGATACGTGTCGGGAGAAGGGCGGCACTGGAAATTCCCGCAGATCGGGCGCGCGGAGATCGGCGAGGGCGTGGAGATCGGCTGCAATAGTTGCGTGGATCGTGGGGCGCTGGAAGAGACGCGGGTGGGCGCGGGCACAAAGATTGATAACCTGGTGCAGATCGGCCACAACGTGCAAATTGGAGAAGGCGGGCTGATTGTGGCGCAGGCAGGGCTGGCGGGGAGTTCCGTGGTGGGGCGATACGTGGTGATTGGCGGACAGGTGGGCATTGCGGACCACGTGCGGATTGAAGACGGAGCGATCATCGGGGCGCAGGCGGGTATTCCCACGGGGAAGCGGATTGCGGCGGGAGAGCCGGTGTGGGGGACTCCGGCGCGGCCGATTCGGAAATACTTGGAGCAGCTTGCGTGGCTGGGCAGGCTGTCGGAAGTGGGCGACCGATTGATGGAGCTTGCGGGAGGGATGCGAGGGAAGGATACGCCGTGAGCTCTGCTCGCTGAGGATGGGAAGAAGGAGAGAGGCAGAACAGACTCGGAGGAGAGGGTTGCGGCTGCGGGCAGCGGTTGGATGGCGGGCCCAACGCGCTAGAGATGACTATACTGAATGACTATGGTGTGATAGAGTAGTCGGTAGGAGGAGCGCATGGCCAAGCAAGACGGGAAGCGGATCCGGCAGGTGGCCATCTCAGAATTCAAGGCGAAGTGTCTGGGGTTGCTCGACGAGGTGAACAAGACGAAGACGCCACTGCGGGTGACGCGCCGGGGCAAACCGATCGTGGATGTGATTCCCCCGGCTGCCGAGGGGGAGGATAGGAGCTGGATTGGTTCCATGAAAGACCTCATGGACATTATGGGGGATGTGGTTTCACCAGTGATTGAACTGCGGGACATCGAGGCACTCAAGAAGTGAGACTGCTACTCGACACGCATATCTGGCTCTGGAGCCTGAGGGAACCGCACAGGCTGTCCCCGCGTGTGCAGCGGGAACTGGGAGACGCAAACAATGAGTTGTGGCTGTCGCCGGTAAGTACCTGGGAGGCTTCGCTGCTGCACAGGAAAGGGCGGCTTCATTTGTACGTAAGCTTTCGCGAGTGGGTGGCGAAAACAACCGCGAATCTGCGCGAAGCTCCCCTGACTCATGAGGTAGTAATCGCCGCTCAGGAGCTGGATGTCCCCCACCGGGACCCAGCGGACCGCTTTCTGGCCGCTACGGCGCAGGTGCTGGATCTGACGCTGGTGACCGGGGACCAGCGCTTACTTGGGCTGGGAAAAATTGCTACGCTGGCAAACCGTTGAGGTGGAGCTGGGCCATGTCCAGTACGCGCTACATTGTCGTGGGCGGGCATACACGGAGCATAGGGAAGACCTCGCTGGTCGTGGACCTGATCGGGGCGATGCCGGAGGCTGGGTGGACGGCGGTGAAAATCACGCAGTTTGGGCATGGGGTTTGTTCGGAGCATGGGGAGCCCTGCGACTGCGCCTCTGCCACGCACGCGGCTGTCCTGGATGAGGAGACGGACCGGAGCGGGCGGACGGATAGCTCGAGGTTCTTGCTAGCTGGGGCGCGCCGGTCGCTGTGGCTGCGGACCCGGCAGGGGAATTTGGCGGAGGGGATGCCGCTCTTGCGGGCCGCGCTGGAAGGGACAGAAAACGTCATCGTGGAAAGCAATGCCGTTCTGGGATTCATCCGCCCGGCAATGTTCCTAGTGGTTCTGGACCCGCTGCTGCCTGATTTTAAGGAGTCCACGCAGAGGTTCATGGACCGGGCAGATGCCTTTGTGCTGCGAAGCAGCCTGACGGCATCGGCTTGGGAGGGGGTTTCTGAGCGCCTGATTCGCGGGAAGCCCAACTATGAGCTGCGGCTGGGGGAGGCGCTCCCGGGGGAGTTGCTGGCGTTGATTCGAGAGAGGTTATTCGCTGGTGTGCATCCTCAGACAACCGGGCAGCATCTTCTGGGTTGACCGCAGTGTGTATCGCTGGGATAATTTTAGGCGCAGGGGAGGGGGGGCTCATCTACGATGCTTGTAGGAGCTTCCAGGGGGGAAACCTATATTCCCTTGTATTGTTGACCCTCTTTGAAACGTGAGGGGGGCTGCTTTTCAAACGGTGGCCTCGCACGCTGTTGGAGAATACTAATCAAAGGGCGGACGACTGACCGAACGATGACAGCAAATCAGAATTTCAGCTGGAATCCCCACCCCACCGGCAGTGCAGCGGCTGCGCCGGCGCGCATCCCCTGCCTAGAAGAACGCCTGGACCAGGCGATCTCGCGAGGAGTGGACTGGCTACTGAGCTGTCAGGCGCCCGAGGGGTACTGGCTGGGAGAGCTCGAAGCGGACACGACGCTGGAATCGGATTACATCCTCTACTTGCACGTCATCGGGAGATTCGATCGCGGACGGGTGGAGAAACTGGCGCGGTGCATTCGCAAACACCAGCTCGCCGACGGGGGATGGAATATCTACGCGAACGGCCCGTCGGAACTGAACGCCACGGTGAAAGCGTATCTGGGGTTAAAACTGGCGGGGGATGCGCCGGAGTCCCCGCACATGGCCCGCGCGCGGAAGCGCGTGCACGAACTGGGCGGATTGGAAAGCATCAATTCGTTCGAGCGGTTCTACCTGGCGCTGGTCGGTGCGGCGGATTGGGGCATGGTGCCGGCGATGCCGCCGGAACTGCTGATCCTGCCGCACTGGTTCTATGTAAACCTGTACGAGATTTCGTCGTGGTCGCGGGGAATCCTGGTGCCGATGGCGATCCTGTACGCGCTACGGCCGGCGTGGAAGATTCCGGAGGGGGCACGGCTGGACGAACTGTTCCTGAAACCGGAACACCGCTACCGGGCATTTGCGTGGGACTCGAAGATTCTGACTTGGCGGAACTTCTTCCTGCTGGTGGATCGGGGGATGAAATTCGTGGAGCGGCTGCCCTGGAAACCGCTGCGGCAGCGGGCTTTGCGCGAGGCGGAGAAGTGGCTGCTGGAACATCTGGAGCGGAGCGAGGGTCTGGCCGCGATCTACCCGGCGATGATGAATTCGATTTACGCGCTGATGGCGCTGGGCTATGCGCCGGACGATCCGATCACCTCGCGGGAGATCGCGGAACTGGAGAGATTCGAGATCGAGGAGAACGGCACGATCCGGCTGCAGCCGTGCATGTCGCCGGTATGGGATACGGCGATCGCCATGGTGGCGCTGGAAGAGGCTGGGTTGCCGCCCAACCACCCGGCGCTGGTGCGCGCGGCGTCGTGGATGCTGGATAACCAAATCCTGGGCCCCGGCGACTGGGCGGTGAAGAACCCGGGAGTCGAGCCGGGAGGTTGGGCGTTTGAATTTCGCAATGATTTCTATCCCGACGTGGACGACACGGCCTTCATCCTGATGGCGCTGCAGCGGGTGGACTATCCGGACCGGCCGCGGATGGAAGCGGCGCTGCGCCGGGGGCTCAACTGGGTCGTGAGCATGCAGAATAAAGATGGAGGATGGGGAGCGTTCGATAAAGACAACGACTGCCGGCTGTTGACGCGCGTGCCGTTCGCGGACCACAACGCGATGATCGACCCGGCCACCGCGGATGTGACCGCGCGGGTCGCGGAGTGCCTGGCGCGGCTGGGGTGGGCCCCGTCGCATCCGGTATTGAAGCGCGCCCTGCATTTCCTCCAGCAGGATCAGTGCGAGGATGGCTCGTGGTTCGGGCGCTGGGGAGTGAATTTCGTGTACGGGACGAGCGGGGTGCTGCGGGCGCTGGAACCTATGGGGCTGGCGCGGCAACCCTACGCGCTGCGTGGCGTGCAGTGGTTGAAATCGGTGCAGAATGCGGACGGGGGGTTTGGGGAGTCCATCGCCTCCTATGCTTATCCAGAGCGGAAGGGGCGCGGGGCGGTGACCGCGTCGCAGACGGCCTGGGGCCTGATCGGCCTGCTGGCCGCGGGGGGGCCGGAGGACCGAGCCGCGGAGAGGGCGCGCGACTATCTGCTGGACACGCAGACCCGCGAGGGCTCCTGGGAAGAAGCAGAGTTCACGGGCACGGGGTTTCCCGAGGTTTTCTATTTGAAATATCATCTGTACCGGCATTATTTTCCGCTGTACGCGCTGGCACGCTGCCGCAACCTGCGGTCTGGGGCGGGAGAGTTCCGCTCGATGCTGATCTCGCCGGAATCCCTGGAGGCGTGGCGTGCGGAGCGGCGGAGGAGTCGGCGGCGGGGCCGGGCGCGGCAGGGAGCGGCGGGGCCGGTGAACGGGAACAGCAACGGAAACGGGAACGGCCGGGGTGCGGTGGCGGCGAGTTTTGGCGCCGCGATCGCGAAATTTCGAGATAGGAACGGCGCGCGGAACACCATCGGCATCGAAAAAAAGGGTGGGAACGGACATCGAGGGGGAGCATGAGATTTCCGCTGAAACTGACGACAAAGCTGACCGGCTACATCGCCGGGAAACGCATTCGCGGCGAGGGAAAATTCCCGCTGGTGATGATGCTGGAGCCGCTGCACGCGTGCAATCTGACGTGCACGGGATGCGGGCGCATCCGCGAGTACAAATCTACAATCGACGAGATGCTTACGGTGGAGCAATGCCTGGCGGCGGCGGAGCAGTGCGGGGCGCCGGTGGTGTCCATCTGCGGCGGCGAGCCGATGATTTATCCGGAGATCGGACGGTTGACACGGGAATTTTTGGATCGCGGGAAGCATATCTACCTGTGCACCAACGGGATGTTTATCCGCAAGCGGCTGCACGAGTTCCAGCCGTCCTCCAGCTTTTTCTGGAACGTGCACCTGGACGGAATGGAGCGGAACCACGACCTGGCCGTGGAGAAGGACGGCGTTTTCCGCGAGGCCATCGACGGAATCAAAGCGGCGAAGGCCGCCGGCTTCCTGGTGTGCTCGAACACGACGATTTATCGCGAGACGGATCTGAGGGAGATCGCGGACCTCTATGAGTATCTGTGCGAGTTGGGCGTGGACGGGCACATGATCTCGCCGTCGTACTCCTACGCCGCAGTGCAGACCAAGGACATCTTCATGGACCGGGAGATGATCCGGGAGAAATTCAAGCTGGCGTGCGACCTGCTGGAGAAATACAACCTAATGACTTCGCCGATCTACCTGGAATACCTGCGGGGCGAGCGGGAACTGATGTGCACGGCGTGGGGAAATCCGACGTACAACCCGCGTGGCTGGAAGGGCCCGTGCTACCTGATGACGGACACGCACCACGCCACGTTCGACGACTTCATCGAGAAGACGCCGTGGGAGAAATACGGCCGGGGACGCGACCCGCGCTGCGCGGACTGCATGGTGCATGTGGGCTACGAGCCCTCCGCCGTGCTGGGGAGCCACCGGAAATTCGGGGACAACTGGAAGATGCTGCAATGGCAGGTGTCGGGCCGGATGGGCGGGGCGCGGGGCAAATCGCGTGATGCGGGCAACGGCGGTGGAAACGGCCACGGCACCGGGGCCCCGGATTTTCGAGCCACGCCTCCTCCACCTCCACAGAAACAGGCTTATCAGGACGGCTCCTTCAACATTTTATGACCACGCTGGTTACCGGGGCCTCGGGATTCGTCGGCAGCCACGTGGCGCGGCTGCTGGCGGAGCGGGGCGAGCCGGTGCGCGTACTGTTGCGGCCCACGAGCCGCACGGAGGTCCTGGAGGAGATCGCCTGCGAACGTGTGATCGGAGATCTCTGCCGGCCGGAATCGCTGGAGGCCGTGCTGCGGGGCGTGCGGCGCGTATTCCACGTGGCCGCCGATTACCGCCTGTGGTCGCGCGACCCGGCGGAAATCTATTGCAACAACGTGGAGGGTACGAGGAACCTGCTGGGAGCGGCGCGGCATGCCGGGGTCGAACGGTTCGTGTACACCAGCACGGTGGCGACGGTGGCCGTGCCGACGGAAGACGGCCGGCTTCCGGATGAAACCACTCCCGCGAGACTGGAGCAGATGGTCGGGCACTATAAGCGTTCGAAATTCATTGCCGAGCGCGAGGTGCTGGCGGCGGCGCGGGAGGGGATGCCGGTGGTAATCGTGAATCCGACGACGCCCGTGGGTCCGGGAGACTGGAAGCCGACGCCGACGGGGCGGATCGTGTTGGATTTCTTGAACGGGCGGATGCCCGCCTACGTGGAGACGGGACTGAACGTAGTGGCGGTGGAGGATGTGGCTGCGGGGCATCTGCTGGCTGCGGAGCGCGGAAAGCCGGGAGAACGGTACATCCTGGGTGGACGGAATATGACGCTCTTGGAGATTCTGAGCGAACTCGGGCGGATCACCGGGCGGGCGGCTCCGCGCGTGCGCATACCCCATGGAGTGGCCATGGCGGCGGCGTGCGTGGACACGGCCTTCTGCCGGATGTTGCGGCGCGAGCCGCACATTCCGCTGGAAGGCGTGCGGATGGCGCGGCACCGTATGTTCGTGGAAACATCGAAGGCGGAGCGGGAGCTGGGGTTCCTGCCGGGCCCAATTGCCGCGGCGCTGGAGCGCGCGGTGCGGTGGTACCAGGGGCACGGCTATGTGCGGGGCGCCGGCGGGAAAGCGTCCGCGGTGCGGCAACAGCGGGCTGCGTAGCGGGACGGGGAGAGAATTGGAATCGGTCGCGGCGCGCTGACGGATTGCGGTAGCAGGAATTAGTTTGATTTTCGGGGCGGGAACACAGACTGAAGTCTGTGCCACCCATTATGAAAATTCTGGTCACCTTCGCGGTTCCCACCGAGTTTGCCAGTTGGCGACGCCGGCACAGGTTTACGCGGCTGCCGAACCTGTCGGCGGGGCTGGATTTTACGCGCTGTCCCATGTTCCGCACGCGGATGGGGGAAGCGGAAATCGTGGTGGCGCTGACGGGGATGGGCCCGGTGCGGGCCCGCCGGGCGGCGCGATATGCGCTGCAGTGCAGTCCAGACGTTTGCATCTCGTCGGGATTGGCCGGCGCGGTGAAAGAGAATTACAGCCGGGGCGACGTGCTAGCGGCGATGCAGGTGGGGGAGGCGCGCGGGAAACGCGTGTTTCCGTGCGATCCCGGGCTCGTCGAGCGCGCGGCGGCCTGCGGGGCGACGGTAGTGGAGCGGTTCCTGACCAGCCCCAGCGTGATCGTCTCCGCGACCGCAAAAAGGGCTCTGGCCGCGCACGGCGATGCCGTGGAGATGGAGAGCGCGGGCGTGCTGGCGGCGGCGACCGCAGTGAATATTCCCGCGGTGGCCATCCGGGTGGTGTCGGACGACGCGGGGCAGGATCTGCCGCTGGATTTGAACCGCGTGCTCAATGCCAAAGGGAAGGTGCGGCCGGTGCGGTTGCTCAGTTCGATCGCGGCGAAGCCCGGGTCGCTGCTGGGGCTGCTGCAGTTGGCCGGAGACAGCCGGCGGGCGCTGGCGGGACTGACGGCTTTTCTGGAGCGGTACACCGCGGATCTGGCGGAAGCGAGGGATGGATACGCGGCCATGGCGGGAGCACAGTGATGAGCGGGCTGCCCATGGAACCGGCGGAAATCGCGGGCGTGCCGGGGCAGAGCCCGAAGCGCGCGGGGCGCCGGATGCGCGCGGGAGTGTATCGCGGGGCGGGCCGCGTGGCGGTTGAGGACGTGCCGGTGCCGGAAATCGGGCCGGGCGAGGTGCTGCTGCGTGTGGCGGCGTGCGGAATTTGCGGGACGGACATCAAGAAAATCCACCACGGGTTCGTGCGCGCGCCGCAGATCTTCGGGCACGAGATGGCGGGAACCGTGGTGGAAGTCGGCCGCGGAGTTTCGCGCTGGAAACCAGGCGACCGCGCGATCAGTTTCCACCACGTGCCCTGCGGCGAGTGCTTTTATTGCCGGCGAAAACTCTACTCGCAGTGTCCGACCTACAAAAAGACCGGAGTGACGGCGGGATTCGATCCCAACGGTGGCGGGTTTGCGGAATACGTGCGGGTGATGCCGTGGGTGGCGGAGCGGGGGATGGAAGCGATTCCCGCGGGCGTGAGTTTCCTGGAAGCGTCGTTCGTGGAGCCGGTGAACACGTGCTGGAAAGCGGTGCGGAAAGCGCGGGTAGCGGCGGGAGAGGACGTGGTGGTGGCGGGGCAGGGGCCCATTGGGCTGTTGCTGATGATGCTGGCGAAACTGGAGGGTGCGCGCGTATACACGACCGATCCCATGCCCCAGCGGCGGGAGAGAAGCGTGCGCTGCGGGGCGGCGGAGTCGTTCGATCCGGGGGCGGTTGCGGTCCGGGAAGAGGTCCTGGCGCGCACGGAGGGGCGCGGGGCGGATGCGGTGCTTCTGGCCGTGCCGGCGCCGGCGCTGGTGGAAGAAGGCCTGCAAATGGCGCGGCCGGGGGGACGGGTGCTGCTGTTTGCGCACAACGACCCGGTGATGCGCGTGGAGTTTGCGGCGCACCATGCCGGGGTGGAAGAAAAGGAACTGCTGGGGAGCTACAGCGCCGACGCCGACTTGCAGGGCGAAGCGGCGCGGCTGGTTTTTTCACGGCGGCTGCCGCTCGCCGATCTGGTGACGCATACATTTCCTCTGGAGGATTTTCCCCGCGCAATCGACCTCGCGGCGCATCCCGTGGCCGACTCGTGTAAAGTAGTGATTACGCCCTGAACGGCAGACCCATGGCGGATACGAACGGGCAAATGACCGCGGCCGTGTTGTACGGTTGCGAAAACGTGCGGGTGGAGCAGGTGCCGATTCCCCGAATCGGGCCGGACGAGGTGCTGGTGCGGGTGGAGGTGGCGCTGACTTGCGGCACGGACTTGAAGGTGTGGAAGCGTGGATATCACGCGCGGATGATCACCCCGCCGGCGCTGTTCGGGCACGAACTGGCGGGCACGGTAGTGGAAGCGGGCTCGGAGGTGCGCACGGTACAGCCGGGAGCGCGCGTGGTACCGGCGAATTCGGCGCCCTGCGGAGAATGTTTTTATTGCCGGGCGGGACAGGCGAACCTGTGCTCGGACCTGCTGTTTAATAACGGGGCGTACGCACAGTTCTTGCGGGTGCCGGGGCGAATCGTAGAAAGAAATCTGCTGGAGATTCCGGGCCACGTGAGTTTTCGCGACGCGGCCATGGCGGAGCCGCTGGCCTGCGTGCTGCGCGGCGTGGAGGAAATGCGGGTCCCGGAGGGTGCGACGATTGCGGTGATCGGCTGCGGCGCCATCGGGCTGAAATTCACCCGCGTGCTCTCGCGGCGCGGGGCCCGCGTGATCGCCGTGGGCAAACGCGCTAGCCAGATGGAGAACGCCCGGAGATTGGGCGCGGCGGAAACCATTGACGTCACAGAAACGCTGGAGCCGGTGGACGCGGTGCGCCGGCTGACGCCCGGAAACCGGGGAGCGGATGCGGTGGTGGAAGCGGTGGGCCAGCCGGCCACGTGGGAATGGGCCATCGGGATGGTGCGGCGTGGGGGATCGGTGAATTTGTTCGGCGGCTGCTCGAAGGGCGTCGAGGTGCGCATGGATCCGAGCGAGCTGCACTACTCGGAGATCACCATTCGCTCCACGTTCCACCACACGCCGCGGCACATGCGGGAGGCGCTCGCGTCGATCGCCGGGGGAGAAGTGGACACCGGGGAGTTCATCACCGCGGAACGGCCGCTGGCGGAGTTGCCGCGGATTTTCGAAGAGATGAAGAGCCGCAATGGGGAGTTGAAGACGGCGGTGATTCCTTGATCGGGTCCTGACTGGCCTCTGGGGCCCTGAGTGGGGCGTGGGCGAAAGAGATGGAGACTCCAGCCGAACTGGAAATCGCGAAAGGAATGCCCCCGGCGGGATGTTCGCCGGAGGAGGCGCAGGCGTATACGCAGCGTCTGGCCACGAGCCACTACGAGAATTTCAACGTGGTTTCGTGGCTACTGCCGCGCCAGTTGCACCAGAGCTTCTACAACGTGTACGCGTATTGCCGCTGGGCGGACGACCTGGGCGATGAAATCGCGGATTCCGCGCGGGCCCTGGAGTTGCTGGATGGATGGGAGAAGGAACTGCGTCTGTGCTATGCCGGGCGGGCGACGCATCCGGTGCTGATCGCGCTCGGGGAGACGGTGCGGCGGCACGACATTCCGCAGAAACCATTTTCCGATCTGCTGATCGCCTTCCGGCGCGACCAGACGGTGAAACGGCATCCGGATTGGGCCTCGGTGATGGACTACTGCGTCTATTCCGCGAACCCGGTGGGACGCATCGTGCTCTACGTGTGCGGGTATCGCGACGCGGCCCGGCAGGAATACTCGGACTGGACGTGCACGGCGCTCCAGCTCGCGAACTTCTGGCAGGATGTGGCGCGCGATCTGGACAAAGGACGCATCTACATTCCGCTGGCGCATCTGGCCGCGCACGGGCTTTCCGAGGCCGACCTGGCGGCGCGGCGATTTGACGCGCGCTACGCGCGGATGATGAAAGAGCTGGTGGAGTACACGCGCATGCTGTTTGCGCGGGGGCGGCCGCTGGCGCGGCAGGTGGCGGGGCCGTTGCGAACGGACATTGACATGTTCAGCCGGGGCGGGCTGGCGGTGCTCGACGCGATCGAGGCCATGGGCTACAACACGATTGAGCGCCGGCCGGCCATCTCGCGCGGGGCGCAGGCGCGCCTGCTGGGGCGCGCGCTGGTGTCGCGGCTATTTTCTCCTTTCCAGCGGCAGGGCGCGGCTCCCGTGGATGGGTCGCCGGGCGCCGCAAGCGCTTCTCCCGCAGCGAGGGAAGCGGCGGAGACCAAACATGCCTGACGCGTCCGGTCCCGAAGCTTTGGGAGGCGAGCTCGCGGAGTCCTACTCGCAATGCCGGCGGATTGCGAGGGTGGAAGCGCGCAACTTCTATTATGGTTTTCGCCTGCTGCCCGCGGCGAAGCACTCGGCGCTGTGCGCGCTCTACGCCTTCATGCGCTGGGTGGACGACATCAGCGATGCGCCGGGGGACGGTGCCGCAAAGGCGCGCGGCCTGGAGCTGGCGCGCGAGACGGTGGAGCGCGTGGCTCGCGGGGAGACCTCGGGCGCGGTCATTCTGCCCGCGCTGGCGCACACGCTCTCCACCTACGGCATCCCGCGCGGATACCTGGATGAATTGATTGCAGGCGCGGAGATGGACCTGGGGATTTCGTCGTACCGCGCGTTTGACGATTTGCGCGTGTATTGCCACGAAGTGGCGGGAATCGTGGGGCAGTGCTGCGTGCGCGTGTTCGGGTTCAAGGATCCGCGCGCTCTGGAACTGGCGGACCGCCTGGGGCTGGCTTTCCAGCTCACCAACATCCTGCGGGACGTGGCGCAGGACTTCGCGCTGGGCCGCGTGTATCTGCCGCAGGAAGACCTGGAGCGCTTCGGGTGCAGGGCGGGCGAGCTGGCCGCAGCGCCACCCTCGAAGGCGGCGCGCGAATTGTTCCGCTTTGAGGCCCAGCGCGCGCGGGGATTCTACGAGGAGGGCGCGGCGCTGCTTCCCCTGATCGAAGAGGACAGCCGCGCGGCGTTGTGGGCGCTGGCGCGGATTTACGGCGGGCTGCTGGGCAAGATGGAGGCGCGGGACTACGACGTGACCAGCGCGCGCGTGCGGCTCTCGGCGGCGGAGAAGACCTGGATCGTGTTGCGCGCGCGCTTCGGCCTGTGGTCGGAGGAGAATGGATTCGAAACGCATTCTGATCCTGGGCGGGGGACTGGCCGGGCTGTCGTCGGCTCTCGCACTCGCTGAGGCGGGCCACCGGGTCGAACTGGTTGAAAGAAAACCGCACCTCGGAGGCCGCGCCGCGTCCTATCTGCTGCCCGACGGGGAGCATGTGGACAACTGCCAGCACGTAACCATGGCGTGCTGCACGAACCTGCAAGACTTCTACGGGCGAGTCGGGGCGTCGGGGAAAATCCGCTATTACAACCGCGTGGTTTTTCTGGATCGCGCGGGGCGCCGCGCGGTGCTGGAATCGTCGTCGCTCCCTCCGCCCCTGCACCTGGCGCCTTCGTTCCTGATGTTGCCGTTCCTTTCCTGGCGCGACAAGCGGGGCATCGGCCGCGCCATGCTGCACATCGCACGGTGGGGCGGCGCGCCGCCGAACGGCGATTCCAGCACGATGCTGGAGTGGCTGCGCAGCAAGGGACAGACCCCCGAGGCCATCGAACGGGTGTGGCGGAGCGTGCTGGTTAGCGCGCTGGACGAGGAACTGGACCGCGCCGGGGTGCGCTATGGCGTGGACGTGTTTTGGAAAGCATTCTTGAAGAACCGGCGCGGGTTCGAAGTGGGGATTCCCACGGTCCCGTTGGGAGAGCTGTACGGGGGCTGCCGGGAAGCCATCGAGCGGCGAGGGGGCGCGGTGCGCACGCGGACAGCGGTGCGTGGGCTGCGGGTCGAGGCCGGGCGAGTGGCCGCGGCGGTGCTGGCGGATGGTGAGGAGATCAGGGCGGATATTTATCTCGCGGCGGTTCCGCACGACGCGCTGTTGGAGTTATTGCCCGCGGACGTGGTGGCCGGCGAGGCGGTGTTTTCCGGTTTGCGTGAACTGCGGTCATCCCCGATCACGGGCGTTCACCTGTGGCTGGACCGCGAGGTGACGACGGAGCCGTACATGGCGCTTCTGGAGCGGACGACACAGTGGATTTTCAACAAAACGAGGTTGTATGCGGACAACGTGGCACAAGACGGACCTTCGGTGGTAGGGGCATCCCGCACTGGCGGGACCGTGCTCCTACGTCCACCTACGCAACCAGCGCCGTCCGGCGTCCAGTATCTCCAGCTCGTCATCAGCGCGTCTTATGACCTGGTGGAGAAATCGCGGCAAGAGATTGTGGAGCTTTGCTGGCGCGAGGT
>DATEQM010000215.1:0-34253 GCA_035272605.1 Candidatus Acidiferrales bacterium
TTCAGTTGGCGCCCGAGATGGAAACGGAAACGCAGAGAGTCCAGGAACGTGCCGGTGCTCAGCACGCGCTCGTGGCCGGCGAGATGGCGAGCCAGATCGGCCAGGGGATCGGGCGGATCGGTGACCACCAGGAGCACCGCCTGCGGCGCCACCGCGACGACGCTGGTTACAATCTCGCGGTAGACGCCCGCGTTGATTTCGAGCAGCTTGAGCCTGCCGGCGGGGTCGCCGCGGTCGGTGGCGCCGCCCGTTTTTTCGTTGATGCCCGCGGTGATGACGACGAGCACGGCGTCGGCCAGGTCCGGGTAGTCGCCGGCGCGGAGCTCGACTGCGGGAGAAAGCGTGGCGCCGTATTGCAGGTCGGCGACGACTCCCTTGGCGCGCTCGCGATTCTTGTCCAGCACAACGACCTGGCAGGCAACTCCGCGCATGACGAGGGACAGCAGGCACGCGGAGCCCACGCCGCCCGCGCCGATGATGCCGACTTTCATAGTGGGGCTCCTCAGGACGTTACCCGCGGAAGTATAAGACGCGGGCAGCCGGGGTCACAAGCGGGGAGAACGGACGAGGATTGAGGAAGTGGCCCTCCTACGCCTGGCCGCGGCGGGTAAACTTCGGCACTCGGGAGGGCGGACACATGGGTCCGCCCCTACGATCGGAAGGAAGAATTTTAGGATGGCGACGTTCCCGCCAAAAAGCGCGAGACCCGCCACGGCGGGCGAAAGTCGCCGCTACAGGGGGAAGGCGCGCGGCGATTCAGGGCTGAGGAGGGGATTGCTGCTTGGCCGGCGGGAAGGATGCCGCAGGGCGGGGAGCGGCGGACGCGTCGGAGTTGGCGGCGGACTTGTCAGCGGTCGCGCCAGCGTCCTTGGGCGGCAGGATTTTCTGTTTGTCGTCCACGGAGAAGAGGACGTAATTGCTGAAGGAATGGCGGCGGTGGACGCGCTGGCCGCGCCAGTCGAAATAGATCTCGGCGGACTGCGGGAGCCAGAGGCTGACCTTCTTGTTGGGGAAGCGCACGGGGGCGTATGCGATGTCCGTATGCTCGGCGACCAGGCGAATTTCCGGAATCGTGGCGGCCAGGTCTGTCTCCAGGCGCACGACCTGGAAGGAATCAGCGGCGATCCAGGCGCGGCCCTTCAAGGCGACGGGGAAGGAATGGCCGGGAATACGATAGACGCGCATGGTGGCGGGCTTATCGGGATTTTGACGGAAATGAACGAGCCAAGCGAGGCCGCTCGGGGAACGCGCCAAACCTTCACAGACAAAATCGAAGTTGGGGGCTTGCGTGGGGTGGAAGAGCAATACCAGGGAGGGCAGGCCATGGGTAACGATATTGCCCGGAAACTGTTCCAAGGCGGGGCCACCTTCGCGATATTCCTCCACGTTCAAGTAGCCGGGACGCGACACTCCCAGCTCGGCCAGATAATTGAAGGTGCGCAACTCCTTGGCTGCGGGCTGCCCATCGGGAGTGAATTCTTCATGGATGAGCGACTCGGTGGCGGTAAAGCGATCCAGGTTGCGGATCAGTTCTTGCGTGCGAAGGCTGGTGCGATGCAACACGCTGTCGAGGCGGCAAGGAACGCCGGGCTCGACCGCGGGAACTTTTTCGTCCACATCGGGGGGCATCCAGGCCGAGGGTAGAGCGGGCGGGGTGACCAGGGGCGCAGCGGGAGCCGGCTTCGCCGGCGCGGCGTTCGACGGAGGGGGGGCCACCGGGGCCGCTGGGGCTGCAACGGGCGCCGGGGTCGCGGGTGCGCGCAAGGAATCCAGCATCTTCTGAGCGGCGGAATCGTCGGGCCGGTCGTGCAGGTAATTCTGGAGCACGGTGATGGCGCGATTCTTGTTTCCTTGCGCGACGAGAGCGTGGGCCTGGAGGATCTGGACGGTGGCGGCTTGCGCTTTGCCCAATTCGAGGGCGCGATCGGCCTCGTGGATGGCATCGTCGTACTTTTGCTGCCTCAGGAGGGCCTGAGCCCTCATGGCATGAGGCCGCCAGGCCGTTGGGGCCGCTTCGATGGCGCGATCGAGATAGGGGACGGCATCGGCAGCCCGGTTATCGCGCACTAGGGCATCGCTCAGGTAGAGAAGGGCGTCAACATACTTGGGAAAGAAATTGACGGCCTTCTGCCAGCAGTCCTCCGCCTCGAGCTTGTAATTGATGCGCGAGAAATAGAGCCCGTACAAGAAAAGGACGTAGGGATGCCTCGGAGCGAGCTTATACGCCGCCTCCAGAGGCTGGCGAGCGTCGGCTGTCTTGCCGGCGCGAAGAGCTTGAAGGGCCAGGGCGACGAACTTCTGAACCTTGGGGGCCAGGAGTGGCATTGCGGGCGGCCCCGATGCGCCGTTCGAACCCCCCGGAGGGAGGGGCCGGAGGGCGACATGGAGCATGGTGCCCAGGGAAATGGTGTTGACGGTCTCCTGGACAGTTTCATAGCCGGCAGAAACCACCTGGACGGAGTAGTCGCCGGGAGCGAGGCCGTCGAATTCCGTTTGGCCGGCCTCCGTGGTGGCTTGCTGAATCATCCCGCCCATGGTCATCGAGAGCGTGACAAGCGCGAACTCGGCCGGCTCACCGTTCGGCTCAGCGACCATCACGCGCAGGGAGGCTGTGATGCCATTGCCAGAATCCGAGACCGTACCGGCAGGGGGCGGTCTGAACTGCGGGCTGGCGGGGGTTCGTCCGGCGCCGAACAGGGGCGTCAGGAGGACGGCGGCAAAGACGCCGAGTCCGAGAAAAAGCCGTGAACTCCAACCACCCATCAGGCGCCCCAATTCCGGCCGGAGAAGCCGGAAAATTGGGCGGAGGATACACCCTCGAAGAAAAAATGGCTAGAGGCGAGTTGAGCCGAGGCGGCCGGTAGTGGAAGCTGGGAGAGTGTAGCGGAGTCGAGCGTTCGGCGATACGCGTGCCTGCAGGCGGAGCGAGCATCCTTCCCGACCGAGCCCGGATCGTCGAGGCCGGATGCTGAAATGTGGTACCGTACACGGCCCATGCCGCTGGAATTCAACAGCAAAATGATCGGAAGGGTGGTGGCGTTGAGCTGCCGCGGGCGGATCACGGCCGGTGAGGAAGGGCGTGCGCTGCAGGAGGAAGTGACCAAGCTGACGCTGGGAACGAAAAATGTGGTGCTGAATCTGGCCGAGGTGGGCTTTGTGGACAGCGGCGGCCTGGGCGTGCTGGTGCGTATTTTCCGGTCGTTGCGGACGCATGGCGGAGACTTGAAGTTCTGCCAGGTGCCGGCGGACCTGTTGAAGGTTTTGCGCATCACGAACCTGCATAGCGTATTCGAAATGTACGAATCGGAAGCGCAGGCAGTGGAGGCGTTTCGGCGGCGTGCCAGCGGGGTGGACGAAGCGGCGCAGGGTGAGAGAAGGAAGTTGCTGTGCGTGGACGAGTCCACCGACGTGCTGGCCTATCTCGGAATGGTGTTGCGGCGGTCGGGTTATGAGGTGATGACCACGCAGAGCGTGGCCGATTTCTCGCGCTTCCTGATGGCCACCAAGCCGGATGGCGTGGTTGCCGGGCACCGCATGGAAGGGAATGAGCGAGTGATGGAGGCGCTGCGGCGGGTGGTGCCGAAGGTGCGCATACTGTTTCTTCCTGCCGAATTCTCGACGGTGGAGGCGAGCCAGGCGGGGCGGGAACTCGTGGAGCGTGTTGCCGAGCTGTTTGGGGAAGCGAAGGCGGAGCAGTGAGGAGCGCCGAGAAGGCGGACGGGGAATTCACCACAGAGGCCCTCCTACAACCGGCGCGCAGGCGGAGGATAAGGAGGCCGGAGGGAGAAGGCAGATCAGAGGGATCTGCCATGCAGTCCCGGGATCGAAAAAGGGCAAGGGCTCCCGGTCCCGCCGGGGAGGCAACTGCGCTGCCCTTGCTTAGTCCGTGCGGAATCCGTGGTCTGCCGAACGGCGCAGGCGGTAGAGCACGTGACGGCGCAACGGGTGGCCGTGAGGCAGATTGGGGTGGTCGAAATCCTCGGCGGGATCGCGAGTCATCCCCAGCTTTTCCATTACGCGGCGCGACCGCATGTTCGCGGGCACGGTGAAGGAGACGAGCGCGTCCAGCTTCAGGTCTTCAAATGCGTAGCGGAGGATCTCCCGGGCGCCCTCGGAGGCGAGCCCGTGGCCCCAATGATCGGCGGATAAGCGCCACCCGACCTCGACACACGGCGTGAAGTTTGCCTGGAAGGATGGGACTGCCAGCCCGATAAAGCCGATGAAGGAATGATCCTGGCGCAGCTCCACCGCGCTCAGGCCGAATCCGTAATCCTGGATGTGACGCTCAATTTGATCCACAAACCGGTCACTCTGCTGCGGGGAAAGAGGGGCGGGCAGGAACTCCATCACTCGGGGGTCCGCATTGATCCGAGAAAAGGGCTGGAGATCGGAGCGGCGCCACTCCCGCAGAATGAGTCTTTCCGTTTCGAGGCGAATCATATCGGTTGACGAAGAATAGCAGTCCCGGGCGGCGCGGGTGAAACGCGCTGGCAGGAAGTTCAACCAGCGAACGAACGCTCGACGCGCGGCCGCGGATATCCCCGGAAAAGAATTGTGGAGCGGGCGTGGAGAAATGTGGCGAACCCCAGGTGCAATAGCCGCATCACACTAGGGCCATCGACCAGGGGGCTGGTCGGGCGGGGACGGGGGAGCGAGCTCGGGAGGCGGGGGTTGGAAAGCATCTTCCAAAAGGCCTTCGGAAAGGTCAGGATAAGCGATTCGGTTTCGCCCAGGGCTGGGGTCGTGCGGCTCTGGCCAGGGGAAAACCATAGCGATGAGGAAAGTCAGGAAAGGGCAACTGCGTCTCCCCCGGGCTGTTTTCGGGCTGGTGGTGACGATCTCGCTCTCCACGGCAGGGCGCGTGTCCGCGCAGACTCTGAATCCGGATCCGCAAAAGCCCACGGAACAGAAGGCCGCGGGGGAGCAGGAGCAGTCGCCGGCGCCGGGCGGACAGCAGCCTTCGACGGGTGGGTCCGCGCAGGAAAAGGCGAAGCCGGGCGAGCCGGAGAAAAAACCGCAAGACCAGCAAGATAAAACCGGCATATCCAAGAACCGGATGTTCGGAGTGATGCCGAATTTTCTGACCGTGGACAATAAAGGGCAGTTGGCGCCACTGACGCCGGGACAAAAATTCAAGGCGGTCGCTCGCGGCGCGTTCGATCCCTATCCAATTGTTTACAACGCGATTCTCGCGGGTATCAGCCAGGCACAAAACAGCCTGGAGGGGTATGGACAAGGGGCGCAAGGCTACGCGAAGCGTTACGGCGCGTTTTTTTCCGACAGCACGATTGAGAACTTCACGGTGGGCGCGGCGCTGCCTTCCTTGTTGCACCAGGATCCGCGGTACTACCGGATGGGCGCCGGCGGGTTCGGCCATCGAGCGTGGTATGCAACGACGCGGATTTTTGTGATTCGCGGAGATTCCGGGCGAGAACAATTCAACGCCTCGGAGATCTTCGGGAGCGCGCTTGCTGCCGGCGTCTCGACCTACAGCTATCACCCCGAGGCGGACCAGAAAGTGACAAATGTCTTGAGCGTCTGGGGGACGCAAATGGGTTCGGACGTGTTCGGCTTCATGATGAAAGAATTCTGGCCCGACATCCACCGGCGCTTCACCAGGAAAAAAGAACCGCCGGCGACGGCAACGGGGCAGTAACGAGTGAAAAATGACGGGTGGCAAGTGAAGCACGGTCCGTGAAAACCGATGTTTGCCGGCTGGAATCAGCGGGTACCACGTGCTAGGCTGACTTTTCTTTGTTCATGACTTTCCGTGGGAACAGTTTCGCGAGTCATCGGAATTCATTTTTCCGATTGCCGTTGTTCCTTCCCTTCCTGATTTTCCTGATTCCCTCTCCGGCCTCCGGCAGCCCGGCGCAGCAGGTGCGTGTGCCCGCCCGCGGTGGACGGGGGGGGATGGTGCAGCTCGAGGCCCAGCAACAGCGGAAGCAGGGAAACACGTTTTACGCCGACGGCGACGTGGACATTCATTACGGGCTGGTGCGGCTGCGCGCGGACCACGCGCAGTACAATTCGGAGACGGGCGAAGCGCGGGCGACCGGCCACGTGCGCTACGACACCGACACCCAAAGCCTGGAATCGACGGACGGCGTTTACAACTTCCGGACGGGGCAGGGAACATTCCACAGGGTGCGCGGGACGGTGCGGGCGGTGCGCCTGGCGAACCGCAACGTGCTGGTGAGCCAGAACCCGTTCCTCTTTTCGGCGCGCGAGGTGCGCCGAATCGGCGAGCAGACCTACCAGATTTACAACGCCTGGGTGACGGTGTGTCCGGCGGACCGTCCCGCCTGGAAGTTCTACACGCGGCGGGCGACCATCCGCATCGAGAAGAGCGCGCGGATGCACGACGCGAATTTTCGGCTGCTGGGAGTGCCGATCCTGTACCTGCCGTTCGCCAGCGTTCCGGTCGGTCGCCATCTGCGGCAGTCGGGATTTTTGATCCCGGAGATCGGGCAGTCCACGCTGAAGGGCTTCATCTTCGGTGACGCGTTCTACTGGGCTCCGGTGAGCTGGTTCGACAGCACGATCAATACGGAATTGTTCAGCCGGCGGGGGCCGGCGCTCATCGTGGACCTGCGCGCCAAACCGGCGGACGGTTTTTCCGCCTCGTACCACTTTTTCGGTGTGGACGACCGGGGGTTGCCGGGCACGAACGGAGTGCCCCAGCCGCAGGGCGGGCACGAGCAAAGCTTCAAGATGGACGCGGAGTTGCCGCGAGGCTGGCGGGCGGTGGCGGACGTGAACACGCTGAGTACCCTTACGTTCCGGCTGGCGTTTGCGTCCACCTACGCCGATGCCGTGAACTCGGAAGTCATCAGCACCGGCTTTGTGACCAATAATTTCAAGGGATTCAGCCTGAACTTTGCCGGCAACGCGTATACGAACTATTTTGGAACCCCTCCGACAACCACGGAAAATACTCCGCCGCAACCGTCCGTCTCGCTGCGCACGGCGCCGGAGGTGCAGTTCGACTCGGTGGACATCGCGCCGTGGAAATGGCCGGTGTATCTGGGGATCGACACCTACGAGGACGGGGTGAGCCGCACGGATCCGACACTGGAAACACCGACGTTCGTGCAGCGGACGGAGATCGCGCCGCGAGTGACGTTGCCGCTGCGCTGGGGGCCGTGGATCGGACTGACGACCACGTTTGCCGTGCGCGTGACTCGATACGGCTCGGAGGAATCGGCCGGCACCGTGCTGAATACTTCCCTGGTCCGGAAGACGGCGGAGTTAACGGTTGACCTGCGGCCGCCGTCCTTCGATCGGATCTACGGCGACGGGGATTCGCGTTGGAAGCACGTGATCGAGCCGGAGGTGAACTACCAGTACGTGACCGGCGTGAACGATTTCGCGGGCATCCTGCGGTTCGACGAAAACGACACGCTGACGGACACGAACCAGGTGGAGTACTCGATCACGCAGCGGCTGTTCCACGGCACTTCGCAGGGGTCGAATGAAGTGCTGAGCTGGCGCGTGGCGCAGATCTATTACTTCGATCCGACGTTCGGCGGCGCGATCGTTCCGGGGCAGCGGAACGTCTTCCAGGCGCTGGATTCCATCTCGCCTTTCTCGTTTGCGGATGGCGTGCGGCGGTTCTCGCCGCTCATCAGCGACCTGCGTCTGACGCCCGGGGGACGCTTCGAATTGCAGCTCCTGGAGGAATACGACACCCAGAAGAATACGTTGCTGGCCACGGGGACGCTCGCGAAATTCAGACCGTACCGCGAGTCGTTCCTCACGCTGGCGCACTTCCTGACGCACGGAGACACCGTACTGCAGCCGCACTCGAACCAGGTGCGGCTCCAGGCGGGATACGGAGAGGTGAACCGGCCGGGATTCAACCTGACCACGGGGTTGAGCTACGATTTTCTGAACCACTTCATCCAAAACCAGTCCGTGGTGGCGAGCTACAACAGTTCGTGCTGCGGGCTGGCCTTCGAGTATCGCCGGCTGGCGCTGGGGTCGGTGCGGGATGAGAATCAATTCCGCGTGGCGCTGCTGATCGCCAATCTCGGAACCGTGGGCAACATCCGCCGGCAGGAGAAACTCTTCTGAGCCGCCAGACGACGGTGGAAGGCCGTGCGCGGACGCCGGGGTCCGGGGCGGAGCTGGCATTCCTGTCCATCACGGCGCTGGCGGCACTGCTGCGGGCCAAAAAACTTTCGCCGGTCGAACTCGTACAGGTGTATCTGGAACGCATCGAGCGGCTGAACCCGCGGCTGAATGCATATCTGACGGTGCTGGGCGACGCGGCGGCCGCGGAAGCGCGGCAGGCGGAGCGCGAGATCATACGGGGAAAATGGCGCGGGCCGCTCCACGGGATTCCCATCGCGCTGAAAGACAACATCTGGACGCGGGGAGTTCGTACCACGGCGGGGTCGAAAATTCTGGCCGATTTCGTGCCCAATCAGGATGCAGCGATCGTGGCGCGGCTGCGAGCCGCGGGCGCGATCGTGCTGGGGAAGACGCACCTGCACGAGTTCGCCTACGGAGTCACCAGCAACAACGTCCAATACGGCCCGGCGCACAATCCCTACGACCTGGAGCGAATTCCCGGCGGTTCGAGCGGGGGGAGCGCGATTGCGGTGGCCGCGGGACTGTGCGTCGCGGCGGTGGGGACGGATACCGGAGGCTCGATTCGGATTCCGGCGGCGCTCTGCGGGGTGGTGGGATTCAAACCGGCGTTCGGAGTTGTGCCGGTGGAGGGGATTGTGCCCCTGTGCGCGTCCCTGGATCATGCGGGGCCGCTGGCCCGGACGGTGGCGGACGCGGCGGTGCTGTATGAGGCCATGCTCGGGCCGGAGCGAAAAACGAAAGATGGCGGTCCCGCCCATGCGGGGCCGCGTCAACGGCGGCGCGGCGGCCGCGGGACCGCGCGGGGGCTGCGCGTGGGTTGGCCGCGCAGCTACTTTTTCGACCGCATCGCGCCGGAGGTGCTCGCGGCCATCCATGCCGCGCGGGGCGTTTGGGAGCAGCGTGGCGTGCGGTTTGCCGAGGTGGATTTGCCGCAACTCGACGCGGCGAATCGCGCGACTCTGCCCATCGCGCTGGCGGAGGCTTACCAGTACCATCGCGCCGCGGGATACTTTCCCGCGCGCGCGGCGGACTACTCCGAGGACGTGCGCGCGCGCTTGGAGAAGGGCGCGGGGATCACCGCAGCGGACTATCTGGATGCGCGTGCGGTGTGCCGGCGATCCACGGAGGAGTTCCAGCGGTGCGGGGAGCGCGTGGATGCCTTGCTGGCGCCGACCGTGCCCATTGCCGCGCCGCGGATCGGCCAGGAGCGCGTGGTTACCGCGGGCGCGGAGGAAGACGTGCGCGGGGCCTTGCTGCGGCTGTGCCGGCCGGCAAATCTATGGGGCGCGCCGGCGATTTCGATTCCGTGCGGGGCGACGCGGGAGGATCTGCCGCTGGGAGCGCAATTGATCGGGTTCGAGGGGCGCGAGGAGGACTTGCTGCGGCTCGCCGAAATATACGAGGACGCCACCGAGTGGAATACGAGACGGCCGGAGGTGGGGTGAGCGAGTGGAAGAGCATAGGCTGAAGCCTGTGCTGCCTGCGGGGCATCAAAACTTCAGGCTTGCTAGAATCGTGGAGAGTGGAGCTGCGTTGGGGAGCAGGCTGGGACGGCGGCTGCCGCCTCTCCCATCGAGGATGGAATGGAAGCAACCTATTTAGGCGCGCTGGTGGCGGGGCTGGTGTCGTTCCTATCGCCGTGCGTGCTGCCGCTGGTGCCGGGTTACATATCGATGCTCTCGGGCATCGGCGTGGATCAATTGCGGCGCGGCGAGGGTGCGCGGGGCACGCTGCTGGCCAGCGCGGTATGTTTCGTCGTGGGATTTTCAGTGGTGTTCGTGTCGCTGGGGGCTGGGGCGACGACGGTGGGGCAGTTCCTGCGGTCGAACCGTGGAGCGCTGGCGCCGGTGGCGGGCGCCATCATCGTGCTGTTTGGATTGCACCTGGTGGGATGGCTGGTAAAAATCCCCATCAGCGCGGGGCTCGCTGCGGGCGGGCTGCTGGTGGCTGCGGGAATGGCGCTCCATTGGAAGCCCGGGATGCTGGGCAGCGTGAAACCGGTGGAGCTGTACTCCGCGTCGCTGATTTTTCTGGCTGGACCGTATCTCTCCGGCTGGCTGAGCCGCGACGTGCACATGCGCAACGTCGGTGGGCAGCCGGGAATGGTGGGTGCGTTCCTGCTGGGATTCGCGTTCGCCTTCGGATGGACGCCGTGCATCGGGCCGATCCTGGGAGCGGTGCTGCTGATCGCCGGAGCGCAGGAGACCAAGATTCAGGGCGTGCTGCTGCTCGTGGCCTACTCGGCGGGACTGGCGATTCCGTTTCTGCTGACGGCGCTGGGGGTGAGCCGGTTCATGAATTTCTACCAGCGCTTCCGGAAGCACCTGCACGCGGTGGAAGTGCTGAGCGGAGTTCTGCTGCTGGTGGTAGGCTCGCTGGTTTTCACGAATCACTTCATCTGGTTGTCGGGTAAACTGGGATTCCTGAACCGCTACTTCACGCTCTAGAGGCGAGTGAACGTCATGAAAAACACCAGCCGGATTCTCGCCGCCATCGCCATCATCGTCGCGCTGGGGTTCGTGGTGCGGCGGACGCAGCAGAGCGCGGTCGGCCCGCGCCATGCGGACACTGGGAAGCCGGTGGCGAAAATCTCCACCGCGGGAATGAAGCCCGCGCCGGAGCTGGTGCTCAAGGATCTCAACGGCAAAGAGACCAGCCTGCAGCAATTCGCCGGCAAGGTGGTGCTGGTCAATTTTTGGGCCACCTGGTGCGATCCCTGCCGCACCGAAATCCCCTGGCTCATTGACCTCGAAAAACGATATGGCGACAAGGGATTTGTGGTGCTGGGCGTCTCCATGGACGATGAGGGGAAGAGCGTGGTGCAGCCGTATGTGGAGAAGGAGCGGTTCGACGTGGACGGCCAGAAAATGGCCATAAATTATCCCATCCTCATCGGCGACTCGGACGTGGCGGACAAATTTCTGGGCGGCATCGGCGGAATCGTGGGGTTGCCTACTTCCGTGCTCGTCTCGCGCGACGGCAAGCGGGTGAAGACCACCATCGGCCCGGTGGACCCGGAAAGACTCGAACGGGACATCCAGGGCCTGCTCTAAAGTCCGGAGCTTACGAGATCTAAGTAAAGGAGGCGAGGTGGACGAGCAGGAATTCCGGAAGCACGCGGATACGGCGCTCGAGGCGCTGCGCAAGCGCCTGCTCGATTTGGGCGACGAGCACGACTTCGAGGTGGAAGGCGAAGGGGAAAAGCTCGAACTCTACTTCGATGAGCCGGAACCCACCCGGTTTGTGATCAGCCCGAACACTGCGGCGCGGCAGATTTGGATTTCCGCGCTCTCCACCAGCTTCAAGCTGGGATGGTCGGATGCGGCCGTCGCGTTTGTGATGGAGAAGACCGGCGAGACGCTGACGGTGGTGATGAGCCGCATCCTGACGCAGCAAATCGGGGAGACGGTCACGGTCTGATGGAGAAAGAAAAAGGAAGGATGAACCACAGAGGCACGAAGGGCACGGAGATCGGAGCGAGAAGGGCGCGGCGCGGCGCGGTGTTCGCGGCGATTTGCCTGCTGATCGCGGCGCCTGCGCCGCCTGCCGGGGCGCAGGACGGCTCGCGGCCGCTCAAAGCGTCGGACGCGGTTCGCACGCGGGTGTATGTTTCGCTCGAGCCGGTGCCGCGGGGGCGTCAGTTTGAAGTGGCGGCGGTGGCACAGGTGGCGCCGGGCTATCACGTCCAGGCAAATAAAGTTCTCGAGGATTATCTGATCCCTTTGACGCTCACGCCCGAACTGCCCGCGGGCTTTCGGGTGGTGTCGGCCGAGTACCCGAAGGCGCAGGTGAAGAAATTTCCGTTCGCGGCGCAGCCCATGGCCGTCTACGAGGGCCGGATCGTGGTGCGAATGACGCTCGAGGTGGCGGCGAGCGCGCCCACGGGCCCCGTGAAAATTCCCATGACGCTGCGCTTCCAGGCCTGCAACGACCAGCTCTGCCTCCCGCCCGCAAAGCTCCCGCTCGCCGCGGAGTTTGAAGTGGCCGGCGAAGGCGCGGCGGCAAAACCCGTCCATCCTGAAATTTTTCGCAAACAATAAGGACACTTCTGCTGGATCAGTGGGCGCTGAGGTGCGGAAGGGAGCGGCGCAGCCGTTCCACCACGCGCTGGCGGCCCAGGGCAACCATGGTGTCGAAGAGCGGCGGGGCCACGGCTACGCCGACGATGGCTACGCGCGTCGCGTTGATGAGCACGCCGGCTTTGACGTTTTCGGCGGCGGCCAGGTCGCGCAGGGTTTTGTCGCAGGCGTCGTGAGTCCATTCGGGTTGCGCGGCATAGGCATCGGCGAGTTTGGGCAGCCATTCCGCCAGTCGCGGCTCCTTCCAGAATTTTGCGCGGGCGGCTTCCTCATAGGAGAAATCGTCGGAGAAGAAGGCGCGGGCCCAGCCGGCAAAATCGGGCAGGAGGCGCGTGCGCGGGCGGATGAGGTCCACCGTGCGCGCGAGCCAGTCGCGGCCGGCGCCGGCAGCCCATTCGTCGCGCCACAGGCCGGCGCGGCGCAGTTGTTCCTCGACCGCGGGCAGCAGCGTTTCGAGCGGCAGCTTCTGGAGATATTGCTGGTTGAACCATTCGAGCTTGGCGCGGTCGAAGACGGCGTTGGTGCGGCTGACGCCGGCCAGCGAGAATTTTTCGATCATTTCCTCGCCCGAGAGCAGCTCCACGTCCCCGCCAGGCGACCAGCCGAGCAGGGCCAGGAAATTGCGGAAGGCCTCGGGCAGAAAGCCTTCGTCCTTATAGGAGGCGACGCTGGTGGCGCCGTGGCGCTTGGACATGCGGCTGCGGTCGGGACCGAGAATCAGCGGAACGTGCGCGAAAATGGGCGGCTCGGCGCCCAGCGCGCGGTAGAGCAGCGCCTGCTTCGGCGTGTTCGACAGATGGTCGGCGCCGCGGATCACGTGCGTGATGCGCATGTCGATGTCGTCCACCACCGCGCCGAGTTGGTAGGTGGGCGCGCCGTTCGAACGCAGCAGCACGAAATCTTCGATTTCTTCGTTGGCCACTTCGCGCGGGCCGAACACGGCGTCGTCGTAGGGCGTCACCCCGGTTTGCGGGACGCGAAAGCGGATGGCCGCGGGCTTCCCTTGGGCGCGCTCGGCGGCCTGCTGGTCGGCGGAGAGATTGCGGCAGTTGCATGCGGACTTGCGCGCGGCCTTCACCGGCTCGGCGGCGGGCGCGTCGTCGCCTTCCGCTTCCGCTGGGGCCGCGTCCGCTCCCGCGTAGGACGAGGGCGCGCAGAAGCACCAGTAGGCGTGGCCGGCGTCGAGCACGCGGCGCGCGGCAGCGCTGTACAACTCCAGCCGCTGGGACTGGAAGACGGGCCCTTCGTCCCAGGCGAGGCCGAGCCAGCGCAGGCTTTCCAGAATGCCTTCGACCAGTTCCGGGCGGTTGCGTTCCACGTCGGTGTCTTCCACGCGGAGGATAAACGTGCCGCCCTCGTGCCGCGCGAACAGCCAGTTGAACAGCGCCGTGCGCGCCCCCCCCACGTGCAGGTAGCCCGTGGGAGAAGGAGCGAAACGCACGCGCGGTTTGGCGGATGAAGGCATGGGATGGTCTCGACCCCTGGCGAAGTCAAAAGCTTAGCATCCTAACGGAGGGGCGAAGAGAAATCGAGCGGGCGCTGCCTTTATCTTCCTGTGTTGCGCCCATTCTCACCGCACGAGTTAGGCAAGTTCCAAGCCAGCAACGAAGAGTCTTGACCCTGTTCGAAACGCCCCGCTATAGTCCCACACTGCGGCATATTGGGGAGCCGAACGAAGCCACCGGACGCGAAGCCCGGTGACGTGATAGTGTTGCTGTTTCCCTGACAGGCTCCACGGAGTGCCCGCGAATTTTGGGGGGCGGGCACGGCGGACAGCTATCCCCCGGGTTGAGCGCGACCTTGTTCGTACAAGAAAGCACAGTATCGCTGGCGCTGTTTCTGGCCGCGGCGTTCACAGGCCTCTTTTTCGCCTTCCTCTACGGCCTGAAGCGACAGGCCTATCTGCTGTGGTGGGCGGCGGCGTGGGGAGCGCTGACGCTGTGCGCCCTACCGCGCGCGGCGGAATACTGGTTGGGTAGCGGCGCGTGGGGAGAACCATTCAGTGCGAGCATGCTGGGGGCCTGCGCGTTGCTGTTCGCGCTGGGCGGGCAGAAGTACGCAGGCGCGGCGCTGGCCTCGACCGAGGCCGCGATCTCCGCGGTGATCCTGGTTGCCTGGGCGGTGGTGGTGTACCTCAAGTGGCTGTCGGTATCCCCGGCGCTGGCCAGCGGCGTGATTTTTCTCTTCGTGGCAAAAACCTTTTGGCAGGAAGGCCGCAAACAGCAGTCGTATCCCGACCTGTTTCTCGCCGGGGCGTTCCTGGGCTGGGGCGGGGTGCTGGCCGTCGGCGCCATCTGGACGGCCCTGGCGGAGTGGCTGGCCACCGAGGTGCGCTTGCTGTTCGTGGTGCCGCAGGTGCTCATTGGGGCGCTGATGGTGATGGCGCTCTACGAAGAGGAGAAGCGGCGCGTCGAACGTAACATGCTGGCGCTGTCCAACCTGAACCTGGCCACCTCCGGGTTCATGGGTGGGGAAATCCAGCGCATGCTCGCGCAGGCGCTGGACCGCGTGCTGAGCGTGGCGCGCATCCAGATGGGCGCTCTCTTCCTGCATCACGGCGACCCGCTGGGGCCGCGATCCGTGGTGGCCGCGGGCTTGAGCGATTCCTTCTGCGCCTCCATCCAGGAAGAAAAGCTGGACGATTACCAGGTGCAGTTGGTGAAGCGCCTCGGCGGCCTCGTGGTGCTGCGCGATCTCGCGCGGAGTTCCTCCTGGGCTCCCCTGGAACGCGAAGAGAGCTTCCGGCGCTTCCGGGAGCTGGCGCTGGCGGAGGGCATACGGACGCTGGCGGGCATCAGCCTGCAGGCCAAGGAGAAGGTGTTCGGGCTGCTGCTGCTGGGAGGAACCGACAACCGCAGCTTCACCCCGGCGGAGTTGCGGCTGCTGCTGGCGCTGGGCCACCAGATCGGCATGGCGGTGGAGAACAGCTACCTGATCCAGCAGACGGCGCGGCGCACGGAGGAACTGCACACCCTGAACGAGATCGGACGCGTGTTCAGCTCCACGCTGGACCTCGAGGAGCTGTTCAACCACATCTTCACGGAAATGCAGCGGCTGTTCGACGTGAGCAACTTCTTCATCACCATCCACGAGCCCAAGGCGGCGCAAATCCGGTACGAGGTGGAGATTCTGGACAGCAAGCGGCTGCCCCGGCGCGCGCGTCCGGTGGGGAGACACCTGACGGAATATATCCTGGAGACGCGGCAACCGCTGCTGGTGCGTGAGCGGCTGGACGAGGAGCTGAAGCGGCTGAATCTCGAGGGTTTGCTGCCGCAGATGAAGTGCTTCTGCGCCGTGCCCCTGATCCTCTACAACCGCGCCATCGGCGTGATGGGGGTGCACAGCCCGCAGGAGCGCGCATTTGACGAGGGCCATCTGGAGCTGCTGCGGGTGCTGGCGAGCGAGGCGGGCATCGCCATGGAGAACGCGCGGCTGTTCGAAGAGGAGCGCAAGAAGGCGCGCCACCTGCTCCTGCTGAACAACGTCTCGCGCCACGCCATCACCACGCTCGATCCCGAAGAGCTGCTGGGGAAAATGACCGCGGAGATGGAAAGCGCGCTGGCCTACGACCACGTGGGCATCGCGCTGCTCGACTACGCCACCAAGGAAGTGGTGGTGCACGCCGAGGGCGGGCGGCGCCAGGGCGGGAAGGGGAAGCGCATCCCGTTCGACAACGGGCTGCTGGGCCACGTGGCCCGCAGCGGGCAGATGATCTTCGTGCACGATGTGGCCTCGAGCGGCATCCAGCCGGTGCTGCCCGATTCCGTTTCGGCCATCGGCTTCCCGCTGATTTATGCGGACCAGCTCCTGGGCGTGCTCTACGTGGAAACCTCCACGGCCTGGGATTTTAGCGACGACGAGATCACGCTGCTGCAGACGCTCACCGACCAGGTATCCGGCGCGCTGCACAACGCGCTCACGTTCCAGCGCGCGCAGGAGCAGGCCATCACCGACGGCCTGACCGGGGTGAAGACGCACCGCTTCTTCATGGAGGCGCTTTCCGCGGAATGGAAACGATCCACGCGGGCCGGCCGGCCGTTTTCCCTGGTGCTGATGGACCTGGACCGCTTCAAGTTCGTGAACGACTTCTACGGGCACCTCGAGGGCGACGTGGTGCTGCAGCGCGTGGGCAAAATCCTGGAGCTGAGCTGCCGGCGGTCGGACGTGGTGGCGCGCTACGGCGGGGACGAGTTCGTGGTGCTGATGCCGGAAACCAACGTGGACCAGGCGCGGCAACTCGGCGGGAAGCTGCGCTCCAGCGTGGCGTCGGATCCCATGCTGCGGGAGAAAAATATATCGGCGAGTTTCGGCATCGCCGCGTTTCCCCTGCACGGCTCGACGCCCCAGGAACTGATCCAAGTGGCGGACGCCTCCATGTACGTCTCGAAGCACCAGGGCGGCAACGCCGTTTCCACCGCGGACCATTACGACACGGACGAGGCGCGCCGCTGGAAGCGCGACGTCCTGGAAGCCTACCTGGGCGTGGAGTTGAAGCGCCAGTTCACCACCGGCCCCCAGGCGTTCGAGGAGATTCTCCGGCGGCTCCAGCACTTCGTGCAGTCGCTCAGCGGCAACCTGCTGGGCTCGACGGACAATGGCGAGGAGTTGGGAAGCTCGCAGGCGCCGCTGACCAGTGCGGTGATCGAAACGCTTACGCAGCTCTCCATCGCCATTGACGCGAAGGACCCCTACACGCAGGGCCATTCGCAGAAGGTATCCGCGTACGGGGTGATGCTGGCGCAGTCGCTGGCGCTGACGCCGCATGAGATCGAGGAAATCCGCCTGGCGGGCCTGCTGCACGACGTGGGGAAAGTCGGAATTCCGGAAGCCATCCTCAACAAACCCGGCCCCCTGGATACGGAGGAGTGGGAGGTGATGAAGACGCACGCCACCCTCGGCGCGCAGCTCCTCGACCCGCTCTGCGATGTGCCTCCTTCGGCGGGCGACAGCCAGACGGTATCGACGGTCAGGAGGATGGCCGGGCGGCTGCGCGAGATCGTGCTGCATCACCACGAATTCTTCGACGGTTCGGGCTATCCGGCCGGGCTGGCCGGCGCGGAAATCCCCCTGGGCGCCCGCATCATCGGCCTGGTGGATTCCTACGACACCATCACCAGCGACCGCATGTACAAGCGCGGGCGCACCACGCGCGAGGCCATGGCGGAGCTGGAGCGCTGCGGCGGGGCGCAGTTCGATGCGGAGCTGGTGCGCACCTTCCTGGAAGTCCTGCGGCGCCTGCCGCAACCCCAGGTGAGCACGCGGGAAAGGTAGGACAGGTATTCCTGCGTGTCTCACACTTTCGGAGGCCTTCCATGCAAACCGCAACAATCCGCTGGCAACAGTCCGAACGATTTGAAGCCACCACGCCGTCCGGGCATCGCCTGGCGCTCGATTCCGACCGCAAGAGCAACACCGGGCCGGGCCCGATGGAGCTGCTGCTGGTGGCGCTCGGGTCGTGCACGGCCACCGACATCGTAATCATCCTGGCAAAGAAGAGGCAGAAGCCGGAGAGCCTGGAAGTGAGCGTCTCCGGCGAACGCGCGCCATCCCCGCCTCAGGTGTGGACGCGGCTGGAAGTTGTGTTTCGCGTGCGCGGCACCGGGCCGGAGGGCGGCCCAATCGATGAGAAGGCCGTGGCCGATGCCGTGCGGCTGAGCGAGGAGAAATACTGCTCGGTTGCGGCGATGCTGCGGAAGACGGCGGAGCTCACGATGCGATATGAGATTGTTCGGTAGGGGGCTCGGGGAGCATTGGCGATGGGGGAGTTAAGGAAACTTCTTCTCCGGCATGGAACTATTTTAGTGGAGTTTTTTTCTTAGCGCCACCGGGATACAGGCCGCGCATCGGCACTACTTGCTGAAGAAAATCGTAATTGTTCCGGGCTGATTCTTCGGATCGTCATCCAGCGAGCCGTTCGAGACGATAATCTCCTTCTTGCCATCACCCAGCACATCCGCCACGGCAAGTCCCGACCAGCCGGTTTGTACGTCCAGCGTGGAAATCTGGAACCCTCCGCCTTTTGTTCCCAGGTACAACATCACGCGATGGTTCTGCGCGCACGCCGCAACGATGTCGCTCCTTCCGTCCCCGTTCACGTCTCCGATTGCCACTCGGTCCGGCCCGCGGCATCCCGCAAGCGAAAAAGGCGAGCCTGGCATCTTTGTGAATCCGCCCTTGCCGTCGCCCAGCAGCACCGTGACGCCGACATCCTTCGGTTCCCTGACATCCGGCTCATAAGGAAGAACTGCCAGGTCGAGTTTGCCGTCCCCATTGATGTCGCCGATCGCGACGGACCAGGGAGCGGCCCCCGCGGCAAACGGCGAACCGGCCGCCTCCGTCAATCCGCCCTTGCCATCCCCAAGCAGAATCGTTACCGCGTTCAAGTCCATGTCTGTGGTCACCACGTCCGGATTTCCGTCGCCATTGAAGTCGGCGGAGCGCAGCCGTTGGTAAGGCCGCTTGCCTGTGTTGAAGAATTTCCCCGGCAGAATCAGGTTTCCCTTGCCGTCACCGGGAATCATCAGGATCTGGTTGTGCCCCCAGCTATCGGTGATCACCGCCGGCTTGCCGTTGCCCAGGAAGTCCGCAGCAACGACTCCATGCACGTGCGGGTAGGACTGCGTGGCGAATGGCGAATGGGGTGATGGGGCAAAACCTCCCTTGCCGTCGCCCAGCAGGATGGTGATGTACGGCGTCCCGGTGTTCGCAATGATGAGGTCCGGATTTCCGTCGCCATTCATGTCCGCCACGGCGATGTCATTCGGCCCTTTGCCGCATGCGAAAGGAGAGCCGGGCGCGGGGGCGAAATGGCCTTGGCCGTCTCCCAGCAGCACGCTTACCGTTTCGTCTTCTGTGTTGGCGACGATAATGTCCGGCTTGCCGTCGTGATTCACATCCGCGACCGCGATGGATCCGGGCCGGTGGCCGGTGGGGATCACGACTCGATGGAAGGTCTCCGATGGCTGAGGATTGGTCTCCGCCAGGTTGGCGAGTGCGCGCGCTGCGGCAGCGATTATGGCGACCAGGCAGAAGAGGGCCAGGAACATCGCGAGCACTATCCGTCGAAGTTGCATGGCGAATTCCTCCAATTCCCCGGGCTCGTGCGGCCATGGAGTTCTGCGCAGAAAGACGGAGAACGCGGCGGAGTGTTAACGGGCGAGTGTGGATGTGGAAAGGCGCGGACGGCTGGGGGGATGGGAACGGACCTCTCCGGCCGGCGGCGGGCTAAGGCGCGGAGGAAGGCCGCAAACACGGGAGGGGCTGGTCCAATTCAAGTGGCACGGCACACAGGCCGATCCCGAGGCTTCGGGACTGTGCTACTGCGGCAGGATGTCGCGCCAGTTGATCCACCAGCGCTTCGGTGCCCCCAGGCCCAGTTGTTTTCGCCAGGTGTACATCATGGTTTCGTCGCCGCGCAGAAGGCCGGCGCGGGTTACGCCAGGCGCGGGAGGCAAGAGTTCCATGCCGCGGTCAATCAGCCGGTGGCGCTCCACACCAGATGCGGTTCGCAGCATCTCCTGGAAAGAGAAAACATCGCGCGGGCGTGCGGCGGCGAGAAGATCGGCGAGGGTTGCGGCGCGCGCCGCAGCGTCCTGCGGCTCGAAATCCAGCCGGGCGAGTGCACTGCGGAAAGATTCGCTCGCGTCTTCAAAGTGCGGAGTCCCCAGATTTCCGCCGGGACGAAGCAGGGAGGCCGCGCCCGTAGGGATCAGGACCTCGCGGTCGTCCAGCTCGAGCTGCACCCAGCCGGAGGTCACGCGCAGCAGGCCTGAGCCACTCTCGTCGGTCTCGAGCGTGAAGACGCAGCCGACGTCGTAGGCGGTGGGGCCCGGCGTGTCCACCACAAACGTGAACGGGGGAGCCAGCGTGCGCGCCGAAATTTTCCCGCGTTCGAGCGCCATGCGATAACGCCCGGGGCGCATCTCCGCCACGCGCAGGAGCGAATCGGGGAAGACGGTGACGCGTCCCATCAGGCCGATGCGCACTTCCGCCTGCGACGCCCGGTCGGTTTCCAGCAGACCTCCGGTGTGGAGCTCGCCTGCGGCGCCCAGCGGGTGGCCGTTGATGCGCGGCGCTCCCGCCAACGTGCGGGCCTGCCAGGCGTCTCCTGGCTCGGCCACGCGGCGAATCGTCCACGGAGCAATCCACAGCAAAAGCAGTGCAACCGCGCCGGCAAACGCTGCCGCACGAAACGTGCGCGACCACACGAATCGTTCCCACCCGCGTGCCGTCTGGAGCGGAGGCAGCCGGCGCGGCGGCTCGCTCATCCGGTATCTGCCCAGGAGCTGCTCGATGCGGGCCACCTCGGCATCGGGCGGTCCGGCGGCCTCCCACAGATAGTCCAGCGCGTCAGGGCTCTGCATGTCTGTTCCTCCCTTCCAGCCGTTCGCGCAGCAGCTTCATCCCACGGTGCAGATTCACGCGCACGGAGCCGTGGGCCAGGCCAGTGCGCTCGGCGATTTCAGGTCCGGACATGCCTTCCACCAGCCGAAGAATGAGCGTCTCCCGGTAGGCTTCCGGCAGTCCCCGGATGGCGGAGAGTGCTGCGGCGGCTTCCACCTCCGCGGAGAGATTTCCGGGCGCGGCGTGCACGTCAGCGAGTTCCGACGATGGGCGAGCCCTGCGAAAATGGTCGCGTGCGCGATTCCGGGCCACGGCCGCGAGCCAGCCGCCAAACGCCGCGGCATCGCGAAGCCGCGGCAACTGACGGAACGCCTGAAAAAACACTTCCTGCACCAGGTCCTCGACCGCGTCGTACGGCACGCGCGCCAGGAGGATGCCGTGCACCATGCGCGCGTAGTTCCGATAGAGCTCATCGAAGGCGCCACGGTCGCCGGCGCGAGCGGCGGCCACGAGCGCGGCATTTCCGGAGCGGGTTGTCTCCGCCTGCATGTCTCGAGAGTTTTCCTCCTCCGGCGTCAATTCTTGAAATTCGACACGCGTTGCACTCTGAAATTCACGGTGCAATGGAGCGCGCCGTCCGCGCCGCGCTCGAGCGGCCGCACCGCCGCAAACTTTCCGGCGCCGGCCGCTTCCCTCAACATCGAGGAGGTCACGAAAGAGTCGCCTTCGAAGCGCGACTCGTCCACCCACCGCCGCGGGTGGCCCGCGCCCCAGAGGATAAAGTGTACATGCGCCGGGATGCTCCGGCCGGGATAGGCCGCCGGCCGGATGGTGCCCGTTTTCGTGGAATGCCCGGTGGCATCCGTGTGATAGCCGTACACGGTGACGCCCGCGACCCGCGTCTCCCCATCCGGCGCGAACACGCGGCCGGAAATCACCAGCCCTTCGCCGGGTTCGTCCGCGCCGGCGATGGATGCCTGCCCGGAAAGGTTCGCCGGAGCGTTCGCGACCTCCGGCGCCCGCTGGGCCGCTGCGGCGCGGCACTGCGCGAATGCCAGCGTCGCGGTTGCCAGGAACCCGGCCACCCAGTGCAGGCGAATACGCCTCCCGTAGCGGGTCATGACGGCCTCCCTTGCGGCTGCAATCGGAAGGACGCATCGCGGCCCCCGGCGTTAACAGAGGTAGCGGAGGAGGGGGGGACATCCTGCCGTGCGAGAAGCCTTGTCTGGCCACTACACGTTGCGTAGAATGCCGCTACCTTACTGAAAGGAGGGCATCTGGCGGATGCCTGCTGAGGGGATCAGGAGCCGAAGAATCCCGGCGAAAATCACGGGCGTTTCTGGCTATGCGCCGCCGCGGGTGATGACCAACCACGACCTCGAAAAGATCGTGAACACCAGCGACGAGTGGATTCGCACGCGAACGGGAATCCGCGAGCGGCACGTGGTGGAGGATGGGGTAGCCACATCGCATCTGGCCACGGAAGCCGCGCGCCGCGTACTGGACCAAACCGGTACACCCGCGGAAGAGATCGAGCTGATCGTCGTCGCCAGCGTGACGCCGGATATGATGTTCCCTGCCACGGCCTGCTTGGTGCAGGAGCGGTTGGGGGCGAAGCGCGCGTGGGGCTTTGATCTCTCCGCGGCGTGCAGCGGGTTCGTTTACGCGCTCACCGTCGGAGCGCAGTTCGTGGGGGCGGGATCGCACCGCAAGGCGCTGGTGATCGGCAGCGACGTGATGACCTCGATCCTGGATTATAAGGACCGCGCCACCTGTGTGCTCTTCGGCGATGGGGCCGGAGCGGTGATCGTGGAGCCCACGGGCGACCCCAGGGAAGGAATCCTGGATTTCACGCACGACGTGGACGGATCTGGCGGGCCGTGCCTATACATGCCCGGAGGCGGCTCGTTGCACCCCCCGTCCCACGAGACGGTGGAAAAACGCATGCATTACGTCCATCAGGACGGAGCGCAGGTGTTCAAATATGCGGTGCGCAGGATGGCGGAGCTGGCGCACGGGTTGCTGGCGCGCAATGGCTTCACCACCAAGGATCTCGCGCTGGTGGTGCCGCACCAGGCCAACCTGCGGATCATTCGGGCGACGCAGGAACGGCTGGGCCTCGACGATTCCAAAGTGATGGTGAACATCGATCGCTACGGCAACACCACAGCCGCGACAATTCCGCTTTGCCTGTGCGATGCCGTGGCGCAGGGGCGCCTGCACCGGGGCGACCTGGTGATGCTCCTCTCCGTCGGGGCGGGGTACACCTCGGGCGCGATTCTGCTCCGCTGGGCGTACTGATTAGCCGGCAGGCTCGGAGGGCCAAGCGACCAGCAGGAGAAGGACTGTGGCGAAATAGATTGGCCCGGCGCGCCGGGTGGGCGCGCCCAGCACGTGCGAAGCCAGCCCCATCACACCCATGCCCAATGCCATGGGCAGCGGCACCAGTTGCCCCTTCACCCAGTTCGCGAGGGCCACGCCGTCCTGCGGATTCGTGTGCAGCGCTTCCGCAGCCGGTCCGGAAAATTTCCGACGATACACAAGAGCGATGAGAGCGTCGCCGGCGGCGAGGGCGTAGAGAAGGTTGACGATCACCGGCGGCTCCGCAGGCCGGGTGGGCAGCAGCGTCTCGGCGGCCAGTGTGAGGAGCACGACCATCACCAGGACTGCGGAGTAGCCATAGCGAAGAAACCGCAGCGCGTCCGGCATTGTCAATGTGGGCATCTGGATCGCCTCGCGGAAATCCTGCCGGCGTCATCCTAGCCGGGAATTCACGACCATGGGCCGGCGAGCCGCACAGGCGCGGCCGAAGAGGAACGGGAGATTTTGCTCCGCTTCCTCAGTCAGGATTGCCGGATACCCGGGCGCACTGCCGGGCGGCCGGGAGCGCGAATGACAGATGGTAAGGCAGGGGCTCTGCCTGTAGGGCGCAGGAGCGGCCGTCAGTAGGAACGCATGTCCGCGGCAGTAGCGGCGGTGCGCGCGAGGCGCTGGTCAATCAGCACAGCGGCAAACTGGGTGCACAGCGTTTGTTCGCGCTCGGCCCAGCCATAGAGCGATGGGACGAAACCGTTGATGAGGTGTTTCAGTGTCGCCAGGAGGCGATAGTAAGTGCGAGCGGCCCGCAGGCTGCGTCCGTCGGGGCCCACTTGGGGGCAGAGCTGCTGCAGCTCGATGAGCTGTTGAAAGTCGGCCCCCCGCAACGGGCGGCTCGGAAACCCTTCAATCTGTTGCACATAGCCGGTCAGGGGCTGCGATGCGACCGACGCCAGAACCGCCCGGAAGTAAAACACCCCGAACTGCCCGAGGGCCGCCAGCGAGAACACGAGAATCAGTACGCCCACCATGTTTCCTTCGTCCCGGGTAGTATCGCCAGGGAGTCGCTTCTCATCAATGGGGCTGAGGTACTAGGCTCCTGGACACTGTACTTTGAGCCAGTCTTAATGCGCGGTCACCCCGGAGCGCTCCGGGAAAAAGGAGCGCAGGAGGCCAACGATGCACACCACAGCTCGGTCTTTTACCATCGGCGCTGTATGCCTGCTGGCTCTGCTGGCGGGAATAACCCTGCTGGCCCACCGCGTGCCAGCCAGTCCCATCGCCACGCAAGCGCGAGAATCCTCGAGCGGAGCCCGCAGGGAATCGAGTCCAGGCTGGGCCGGAGGTGCCGCGCCGGATGTCACCTCCGAGATCCGCAGCCTGCTCGATGGCCAGGCGGCGGATTGGAATCGCGGCGACCTGAATGGTTTTCTCGCCGGCTATTGGAATTCGGACCAGACCGCATTCGCCGGCTCGCAGGGAATCCTTCACGGCTGGCAGGCTCTCCTCGAGCGCTACCGGAAAACCTATCCCGATCGCAGGGCCATGGGCACGCTCGCATTCTCGGGCCTGGAGATCACCCCGCTCTGTCCTGACGCTGCGCTGGTGCTGGGGAAATGGCATCTCGAACGCGAGGCGGGACCGACCGGCGGTGTTTTCAGTCTGGTTCTCAGGCGCTTCCCCGGCGGATGGCGGATCATCGCGGATCACACCAGCGTTGTTCCTGCGAGCATGCCGTGACCGTTCGATCGTCGCGCGCTCCACGCGCATCCCGGCGGATGAGCCGCAGCTCCGCACCCCTCCTGGAAGATTTGTACCCGCGAGCGCGTCCCCGCATCAGAAAAAGTTCCACGCCGCCGATTTCCTTTCCCGGCGGCTTTCCGGAATAATGCTCCCCCGGATGAACACGGACACCGCCCAGCGCCTGCCCTTCTCCCGTACCGTCGCCCTGCTGATTTTGCTGGGGCTTTCCCTGCTGATTTACGTGGGCAACGCCGCCCATCCGGCGCTGCTCGATGACGCCGACGCCGGGCACGCCGTGGTCTCGCAGGAGATGCTCCGGACGGGCGACTGGGCCGTGCTGCACATCAACGGCATTCGCTGGATGGAAAAACCGCCGCTGCACTATTGGGCCGTGGCGGTGAGCTACCTGCTGCTGGGAGAGAGTGCGTTCTCCACGCGCCTGCCGCTGGCGCTGGCGGTGGCGGGCCTGGTGCTGATGGTCTACCTGTTCGGCCGGCGCTTCTTCGGCGACCGCGCCGGATTTTACGCTGGGCTGGTGATGTGCACCAGCATCGGGACGTACATGTTCACGCGCATCATGATCCCGGAAGCGATCTACTCGCTCGAATTCACGGCTGCTTTCTATCTCTTTCTGTGCGCGTGGACCGGAGTGATTTCTCTTCGTGCGGGCTTTTGGGGCGCCGCGGCCATGTGCGCGCTGGCTGTGCTCACGCGCTCGCTCATCGGCATCGTCTTCCCCGTGGCCATCGTCGGGATCTTCGTATGGATGACGGGCCGGCGGTATTCCTGGCGGGAATTGCCGGTGGTTTCGAGCCTGCTGATTTTCATCGCCATCGCCGTGCCCTGGCATGTGATCGCGGGCATACGGGCCTGGCGGCCCGGCGCGCCGGGTTTTTTCTGGTACTACTTCATCAACGAACAGGTGCTACGCGCGCTGGGTTACCGCTACCCGCACGATTTTTCAGCTGTGCCGCTGGGGTTGTGGCTGGCGGCGCACCTGGTGTGGTTTTTTCCCTGGTGTTTCTTTCTTCCGGTGGCGTTTCGCGGTTTGCCGCGCCGGAGCGATTGGCACAGCCTCGATGCGCCCGGCATGGCGCTGCTGTTCGTGTGCATCTGGGCCGGCTTCATCTTCGTCTTCTTTTCCCTGACGGCCAGCCGCATGGAGTACTACAGCTTCAGCGCATGGCCTGCGGTTGCGCTGCTGTTGGGCCGCGGAATTGCCTGGGCGGAGCTGGCATCCCCCGCATGGATGCGCCGGCTCCAGGCGGGAGTAGCAGCGGTGGGAGTGGTTGCCGCGGGCATCCTGGGCTGGCTGCTGTGGGCCTCGCGGAATGTCCGGGTGCAGGGCGACATCAGCGACCTTTTGCAGTTGAAGGGGCTGGGTTTTTACACCGTGGCCACGGCCAGTTTCTTTGACCTGACCACGCGCGCCTTCGCCGCTCTGCGCGTTCCCTCGGCGCTGGCGGCCGTGCTGTTCCTGTTTGGCTTCGGGACCGTGTACTGGCTGCGGCGGCGTGGCTGGACGCTGGGCGCCAACGTCGCGCTTTCCCTGGTGATGGCCGCGTTTTTCTTCGTGGCAAACTCGGCCTTCCAGATCTTCGAGCCGCACATGTCCTCCAGGCGCCTGGCGGACGACCTGTTGGCCTACCTGAAACCGGACGACGCCGTGGCCATCTACGGCGAATACTACGGCGCCAGCGCGCTGGGATTCTACGTGCACCGGCAGGTCCTGCTCTATAACGGACAGATCCAGGGCCTCGAGTTTGGTTCCTACTACCCCGACGCCCCCAAGGTCTTCCTCGACGACAATGAATTTCCCGCCCTGTGGAACGGCCCCCAGCGCGTCTTCCTGCTGGCTCCCAAAGACCTGACCCACGACGTGCTGATCCGGCTTCCGCGGCAATCCAGTTACATCCTGGCGGAGAGCGGCGGAAAGGTGCTCTTCGTGAACCGCCCGCTCAGCCCCAACCAGCCGTCACTGGCTCAACTCGAGCAGCAGGGGTCGCTCCCCGCCGTCCTCCGCCCGTAGGTCCGGTGCGCGGAGCGCGCTTTGCCTTCCGTCGTTGCACTCCGTGCAGTCCCCATTTCGCTCCGCGCCACCCACGCGATTCGCGAGCCATGGGCTGAGTTGCGGTAAGATGGAAGCTCGCACGGCCATGGCATCCCCTGACGTTCCCGTCCCGCACGCGCGTCTTCCCCGCTGGCTTCGCGAGGCCGCGTACGGAATTCTGATCCTGGTTTCCATCGCCGCGGGCGCCGCCGTGGGCGTCCTGTTCGTCTACAGCAGCGAACTGCCGGAGGTGCGCGCGCTGGAAGACTACAAACCCGACACGGTCACGGAACTCTATGCCGACGACGGCCAGCTCGTCGGCAGCTTTGCGCTCCAGCGGCGCATCCTGGTGAGCTACGAGCAAATCCCCGCCGTGCTGCGCGACGCGCTGATTGCCACCGAAGACCAGCACTTCCAGGACCACTGGGGCGTGGACGTGCCGCGTGTGTTTGAGGCGGCCTGGCATAACGTCATCAGCCGCCGGATCACCCAGGGCGCCAGCACTCTCACCATGCAGCTCGCCGGCACTCTTTTCCTGAATCGCTCCGACCGCAGCTTCCGCCGGAAAATCCAGGAAACCCTCCTCTCCATCCAGATCGAGCGCTACTACACGAAAAAACAGATCTTCACGATGTACTGCAACCAGATCTACCTGGGCCACGGGAATTACGGGTTCGAGGCCGCCGCGGAGTTCTATTTCGGGAAGCCGGCGAAAGACTTGACCCTGCCGGAGGCCGCTCTGCTCGCCGGCATCGTCCGCGGTCCCACTTATTCGCCTCTGCTGCATCCCGACCGGGCGCTGGCGCGGCGCAATTTGGTGCTCGGGCGGCTGGTGGCCGACGGCAAACTCACGCCCCAGGCGGCGGCAGAGGCGCAAAAGCTGCCGCTGGGTTTGCACGTGCAATATCCCACGAACAATCTCGCCCCGTACTTTGTCGAGGAGATCCGCAAATACCTGGAGCACAGCTACGGCACGGAGGCGGTGCACGAACACGGCCTGCGCGTCTACACCACGCTGAATGTGGCCATGCAGCGCGCCGCCAATCGCGCGCTCAAGGACGGACTGCTCGCCTACACGCGGCGGCACGGCTGGAAGGGCGGCCTCACCAACATCCTGGCGGATCATCTCGGCACGCTTGAAAAATACGAGGCGGAGGACTGGCGGCGGCCCATGGAGAAGGGTGATTACGTGACCGCGCTGGTCCTCGAGGCCGGCGATTCTTCCGCCACCCTGCGCATCGGGCCGTATCGCGCCACGCTGATGCCTTCCGACATGGCCTGGACGGGGCAAAAGCGCCCCTCGAAACTTCTCAAAGCGGGCGATCTGGCTCTGGTGCACCTGCGGGAGATTTCCGGAACGACGGCGCGCGTGGACCTGGAGGAAAAACCCACGGCGCAGGCCGCGTTCGTGGCCATCGAGAACGCTACGGGCGAAATCAAAGCCATGATCGGGGGCTACAGCTTTGAGGATTCCAAGTTCAACCGGGCCACCCAGGCCACGCGCCAGGTGGGCAGCTCCTTCAAACCCTACCTGTACTCCGCGGCCATCGAGGAGGGGCACGATCCCTTCGAGACGATTGTGGACTCGCCCATCACCCTCCAGAGCGGCGGCCACGACTATTCCCCGCACAACTACGACGGGAAGTTCGAGGGCCGCATCACGCTTCGGCGGGCGCTGGCCGGCTCCCGAAACGTTCCGGCGGTGAAGCTTGCCGCCGAGATCGGCATCCAGAACGTGATCGAGATGGCCAAACGCTTCGGCGTCACCGCGCCCCTCCAGCCCTACCTGCCGCTGGTGCTCGGCGCGGCGGAGATCACGCTGCTGGAGCACACCTCGTCGTTCACCGTATTCCCCAACGACGGCATCCGCATCGAGCCGCACCTGATTCGCCGCGTCACGGCGTACGACGGCGCAGTGCTGGAAGAGGCGCGGCCCAAGGTGTATGACGTGCTGAAGCCGGAAGTCGCCCGCACCATGACCGCCATGCTCGAGGATGTGGTGCAGTTCGGCACGGCGATGAGAGCCAGGGAATTAAAGCGGCCGGTCGCGGGCAAGACCGGCACGACCAGCGACTTCACCGACGCCTGGTTCATGGGTTTCACGCCTTCGCTCACCGCCGGCACCTGGGTGGGCAACGACGACGACAGCGTTCCGCTGGGCAACAAGGAAACCGGCTCCAGGGCCGCGCTGCCCATCTGGATCGAATTCATGAAGCAGGTCTACGACGACAAGCCGCCGGAGCAGTTTCCCAATGTCGTGCCGCTCGAAAAGCTCGCCCCCTCCCGCGTGGTGCTGGTGGACACCCCGGATTCTGCTCCCACGGAAGACACGGAAGAGCACGGCATCCGCGAGAAGAAAATTGCCAGACCCGTTCCGCCTCCCGCTCCTCACAAGCCCGCGCCGGCGAGCTCCCACCCCGCCACCGGTTCCTCCCCAAGCCTCTGATTTTTGCTTTCCTGTTCGCCGGTACTGTTTGCACTGGTCCACGACTGTCCTTCGGGCCAGTTGTTGCCGCGTGTTCCCGATGCGTATCCTGAAGTTGCGTCCGCAGGCGAAGGATCGCCGTGGAACTGAACGCTGGATCGGGCCCTCCTGCCGTTTGTGAAAGCAAGCGACCCTCCCGCTGCGTTTCCTCGACGCTCAAATGACCATGGGGGTTTCCGTGTTGCTCAGCGCCGAATCGCCCTACCTGCCGGGCGGATATTGTTACCTGTGGGACGGGCCGCTGGTGTCCCTCCACGTGGTTTCGGGCCTGATGGTAGGAGCGGCGTTCATTTCCATTCCCGTGCTGCTGCTCTGGTTCGTGAAGAAGCGCCGTGATGTGCCGTTCCAAGGCGTGCTTTTGTGGTTCAGCGCGTTTCTGGTGGCCTGCGGGGCCGCCAGCTTTCTGGACGTGTGGAACCTGTGGCACGACGCGTACTGGCTGGAAGGCGCGGTGAAGGGTGTGGCGGCGATCACCTCGGCCGGCGCCGCGGGCTATCTGGTCCTGCTGATCCCCAAGGCGCTCAAGCTCCCCAGCCCGCGGCAAATGGAAGTGGCCAACGCGCGCCTGGCCCAGGAGATTGCTGGACGCGAACGCGTGATGAAGCAGCTCCAGACCCTCAACGAGGAGCTGGAAAGCCGGGTCCGCAGCCGCACGCAGGAACTCGAGGCGGCGCTGCGCGAAATGCAAAAGGAAATCAGCGAACGCCGCCGCGTCGAGCAGGAGCGCCAGCAGGCCAACGAGCGGCTCACTGCGCTGCTCGGCGAGACGGAGGAGAAAAGCCGCCAGAGCGCGCACATCAAACAGATGAGCACACTGCTGCAAACCTGCGCGAGCACCCTGGAAGCCTTCCTGGTGGTCCATGAATTCGCGGCGCGGCTTTTTCCCCTCGATTCGGGCGCGTTGTGCCTGCTGAATCCTTCTTTGGCGCTGATGGAGGCCACCGTGGTGTGGGGCCAGGAGCCGCTCCGCGAAACGCTGTTCGCGCCGGAGGATTGCTGGGCCCTGCGCACCGGGCAGGTGCACCTGTCAAGCCCCGACGGCCTGGCGCTCCACTGCGCGCACTCCGCCGCGTGTGCCGGCGGGTGTTACGTCTGCGTGCCCATGCTGGCGCACAACGAAGCCATCGGCATGCTCTACGTGCGCAGCGGTGCGGCGGAGGCGCAGCTCCCGCTGGATCAGCGCCTCCGCGCGCAGCAGGAGAGGCAGCGCCTGGCGGTCAATTTTGCCGCGGATATCGCCCTGGCGCTCGCCAACCTGCGCTTGCGGGAAACGCTGCGCACGCAGTCCACCCGCGATTCGCTCACCGGCCTCTTCAACCGGCGCTACCTCACGGAATCCCTGGACCGCGAGGTGCGCCGCGCGGACCGCAATGCCCGGCCGCTGGGCATCGTCATGCTCGACCTCGATCAGTTCAAGCCCTTCAACGACACGCACGGGCACGAGGCCGGCGACGCCCTGCTCCGCGCCTTCGGCCGGTTCATGCAGAAGAACACGCGCGGGGAAGATATTGCCTGCCGTTACGGCGGCGATGAATTCGTGATCCTGCTGGTGGACGCGGATCTGGAAGTGGCGCGCCGGCGCGCGGAAGAATTGCGCGAGGGCTTCGGGAAAATGGTAGTCCGGCATCTGAACCACAAGCTCGACTCCGTGTCGTTTTCGATGGGTCTGGCCGCTTTCCCCGTCCACGGCGCCACGTCCGAGGATCTTCTCGCGGCGGCCGACGAAGCCCTCTACGACGCGAAGGCCAAAGGCCGCAACCGCGTGAGCGTTTACAAGGGGCGCGCCTGAAAGCGAGGCGGGGAGGCCGAGGCGATGCCATCGAGCGTCTGCGCTATTGGCGCGCGAAGTGATCCCAGCCGAGCGGGCGCAGTTGCATGCTCCGGCCAGAGGCGTCCAGCAACACCACGCCGCGGCCCGACGTGATTTCGCCGATGCGCGTCAGCGAGACGCCGCCGAAGCCGGGCGGAACGCGGGAAGCCAGGCGGCGCGGCACGGTGAACAGCAGTTCGTAGTCTTCGCCGCCGTGCAGGCCGCGGCGCAGCGCGCTGGCCTCCTCACGTTGCGCGAATCTGCGACGCCCTCCAGGTCGCGCGTCGCGGACGACGGGCAGGGCCGAAGCGTAAACCACGGCGCAGGCGCGGCTGGCCGCGCACAGGCGCCCGAGATCGGTGGAGAGCCCGTCGGAGATGTCCATGGCCGCAGAGGCAAGTTTGTTGGCGGCCAGCCAGGCGCCGATGGCCAGGCGCGGATCGGGGTGGAGATGTCGCTTCAAAGAATACGAATTGGCACGGCGCGAGATCGCGCGAGGGCCTTCGCGCAGCAAGAGTTCGAGGCCGGCCTGCGCCGCGCCCAGCCGGCCTGTGACGTACAGCGCATCGCCGGGGCGTGCGCCGCTGCGCGTCAGCACACCGCCCCGCCGCCCCTCGCCGATCACGGTGAGCGCCGCGACCACGCGATCGTGCCGGGATACGTCGCCGCCGATCAGGCGCATCCCGAACCGCCGCGCGGCGCGGGCCATGCCGCGGGCAAAAAGTTCCAGCCATGCGCCTGCTTTCTCCGCGGGCAGCGCGAGCGTCAAAAGAAAATAACGCGGTGCGGCGCCCATGGCCGCGAGGTCGCTCACCGCACGCGCCAGCGATTTGTAGCCGACCGCGTCCGGGGGATGGAGACCTGCCAGAAAATGCGCCCCTTCGACGAACGCGTCCGTGCTCAGGACCGTTGCAAAGCCCGGCCGCGGACGGATGACGGTGGCGTCGTCTCCGATGCCGAGCAGGACATCACCCGACGGCCGCACGCCCGTCCGGCTCGGAATCATGCGGCTCAGGCGCGCGATGATGGAGGCTTCGTTTCTCATTTCAGGTTGTTGGGCCGCCGCTGGCCATCTTGTGACGCCCTCTCTTTCCGGGGAGAGAAGCGACACCGAGCAGAAGAATAACGCGAGAACGGAGAAAGATTTCCACCGAAAAGAGAGAGAAGGGAATTCGCTTTGGAGGTGAACATGCTCAGGTCACACGCGTCAATTCTTCTTGACTTCGTTGTTTCCGGCTCATTACACTCCCTTAGGTTTTGGAGCAGTTCTCGCGATCCGGGAATTTTGGGTCTCAGCGGACGGCAGTTGCGGGGGCAACGGCCGTGATCCCACAACTACATTTTAGAAGGACGCTCAGCCACAGAATGCCAAAACCCTTCACCTTTCTCCTTGTCTCTGGCGAGAGCGGATCCCTGCGCAAACTAAGGATACCGTTCTATGCGCTGCATCTGCTGGCGCTGTTCGCGGTGGTCGGAGGCATCACCGTCCTTGCTGCCGTGGGCTCCTATGGCCGGATGCTATGGAAAGCTGCCAGCTACAACGATTTGCGGCGCGACCAGGCGCGGTTGAAGCGGCAGTTCCAGGACCTGCAAGCCCGCGTGAAGGATTCGGACCAGAAGATCTCCTCGCTGCAGTCGCTGGCCACCGACGTGGCCATGAGCTACGGCATCCTGGGCGCACGCAGCTCGCCCTTCCTCGGCCCTAGTGCTCCTCCGGAGAGCGAGGCCGCCTTCAACCAGTCCGTCGAGCAATTCCATTTTCTGATGAAGAACGCCACGGCCGTGGCGCTTTCCTCCGAAGGGCTCACTCTGGCCCCCGGGCGCAACTGGGAAGACATGCAATTCACGCCTTCCCTCTGGCCCGTGGTTGGGGAATTGACGGCAACTTTCGGCCAGCGGCTCGATCCGTTCAGCGGTGAGGGCGCGTTCCACTCCGGCCTGGACATTTCCGCGCCCTACGGAACCGAGGTCCGGGCCTCGGCGGATGGCGTGGTCATGGACGTGGGCCTACGTACGGGCCTGGGCCGCGCGATTACCGTGGATCACGGCTTCGGCATCGAAACGGTGTACGGGCATCTTTCCGGCTTCGGAACGGAGCCCGGCAGGCGCGTGAAGCGGGGCGAGGTGATCGGCTACGTGGGCGACAGCGGGCGCGCCACTGGCCCCCACCTTCACTTTGAAGTGCACGTCTACGGAACCCCGGTAAATCCCTTCAAATTCCTCAAGGGCAGCGCGAGCGGCGACTAGGCGGAAAGGGTTGACGGGACCTGCGGAAAGGCAGGCAGCCCGGCGACGGTTGGTAGTTTGAGGTCATCCGCGGGCCCTGGAGTTTTCCACAACCCCTCTGTTGTCAACGCGGAAGCTGCCGCTTGCAATTCAGATGCCGCGCTGCTATATTATGTAGGTTTTCCTAGGCTGGCGTAGCTCAGCTGGTAGAGCATCTGATTTGTAATCAGAGGGTCGGGGGTTCAATTCCCTCCGCCAGCTCATCCAGACTGACGAAACGGTTCGCAACCACTGCGGAGCAGATTCGAGAGCCAGGCGAAAACAGGGTTTGTGTCTCTGGACGCAAGCCCTTTTTGCGTCCACGCGGCTCTTTGTGTGGACGGGTGGGTGAGTGGTTAAAACCAGCAGACTGTAAATCTGCCGCTCCTTGCGGGCTACGGAGGTTCGAATCCTCCCCCGTCCACCAGGAATCGCAAAGGGCACTCGGGAAGCGCGAAGGGATCGAGAAGGGCCGGCCGGAAATTGCGCGAGCGGCGCGAAGCGACAACTCGCGCCGCGGGCAGATCGTGCGCTGCCCGCCGCGGCGGGCCGGCGTCCGGTGGGCCTGGGTAGCTCAGTTGGTAGAGCGCGTCCTTGGTAAGGACGAGGTCACCGGTTCAATCCCGGTCCCAGGCTCCAGGCCACTCCCATTCCCGCGCGGAGGAGAAAGAATCGCGGCAGCGATGCGGGGGTAACTCAGCGGTAGAGTCTCGGCCCTCCAAGCCGGTGGTCGCGGGTTCGAATCCCGTCCCCCGCTCCAGAGTTTTCCGGCGCGTGCGCCGGAAGGTTTCGAAGGGCCAGTCACGGAAACGAGGGAATCGGTAGCGGGGGAAATTCCTCCACAAATTCTTCCTGTGGCAAGGACGGACAGTTCCGGGCACGTCATCTCAAGCGACTGAGGGCAGAAGCACAATGGCGAAGGAAAAATTCGAGCGCAGCAAGCCGCACGTGAACGTGGGGACCATCGGTCACATTGACCACGGGAAGACCACGCTGACGGCGGCGATCACCAAGGTGCTTTCCAAGCACAACCCCAAGGTGCAGTTCCGGGCGTTCGATTCGATC
>DATEQM010000216.1:0-5333 GCA_035272605.1 Candidatus Acidiferrales bacterium
TCGCTGGAGTCGGGGATGCCTTTGATGTTCTGCCACCAGAAATAGAGCGTGACGAAAATGCCGAAGGCGGCGGCGGCCGCGTCTTCGTTTCCCATCGGCGGCAGGTGGACGTAGCGGAGCAGTTCGTTGGCAAAACCGACGATGTACTGGCCGGCGGAAACGCCGCTGATGGGGCCGGTGAGCACGTAATCGAACATCAGCGCGGAGACGGAGAATTTGGCCAGAGTTCCTCCCATGGCCTCCTTCACCACGCGGTAGACGCCGCCGCGGACGAACATGCTGCAGCTTTCCACGTACACGGCGCGCACCGCGTAGGAGAACAGCATGATGCCGAGGATGAACCACGGAGCGGATTTGCCGACCGCCTGCTCGGCGATTCCCCCGGCATAGTAGGCGGAGGAGGCCAGATCGTTCAGCACGATCGCTGCGGCGCGCCAGAAGGAAATGAAGGACAGCAGCGCGGTCGAAGCGATCAGGATGCGCGGCGGGGCTGGTCTGGGAACGACGGTGGAAGGGCCGCTCGCGGAGTCGGAGGCCATAGCGGGTCTCAGGGCAACCGGCGAACTATACGCTCGCGGGTGGGAGAAAGATAGGCGGACGGCGCTGCCGTGCGCCTATCCTGGAAAGCGGCCACCGCCGCGGAGATACCGCCGGCGCGCGGCGGAATCAGGCCTGCGGCTCAGGAGTGCTGCGGAATTCCAGGGCGCAAGCTTCGCAGGGGCAGATGCTGCGGAGATATTCGAAACTGTAGATGCCGGTGGAATGGCCGTCGCTGAAATCGATTTGGATGGCGTACTGGCCGACTGCTTTGGCCTGCCGCGCGGTGGCTTTGGGCTTAAACATGGGGAGGGAGGGGCCCAGGCCGGGGAGCGAGGGCGCCGGGCCGGCGGGCACCGTGGCGTGCGCTTTCTTGTCTCGTTCCTCGTTGCAGGTGGCGCAGGGACATTTGTCGCGCAGGTAGACGAAATCGAAATGGCTGGCGTGCCCGTCGCCCCACTCAATGTCCACGCCCTTGCCCGTAGAGACGTAGACGTTCACCGACGTGGGGCGTTTGCGGGGATCGAAAAATGGGGCCATGAGTGTGGCTCACCTGCTCTTTGTCCCGCAGCAATCGCCGGGCGGGATGGGATTTCCGTGCGGGCACGTTTTCGGGTGATTCAAAAAGGTGCAGATGCTCTGGTCCAGCTCGGGCGAAATGATGTGCTCGAATTTACAGGCCTGCGTACGCGCCTCGGGATCGTCAATGCGGAACGTGTCGGTGAACAGGCGCTCGGCCAGGCGGTGGCGGCGGACGATGTCGCGGGCGCGGGCCTCGCCGGAAGTGGTCAGCAGGATTTCGGAATCGGCCACGGAGACCAGGCCCGAATCGGCCATGCGGCCGAGCATGCGCATGGGATCGAGCTGGCCGAAGGTGCGGATGCGCTCCAGGCGGGCGGGCGTGCCTTCCTCGCCGCAGATCCAGATTTGCTGCAGCAGGTGGTCGAAGCGTTCCTGGTCGTCGGCGGAATAGACGGTGATCTGGGAAAGCCGGCCATGGGCCAGCTCGATGCGGCGGTCGGCGAGACGGCCGATGGTCGGATCGTGGGTGACCAGGAGAATCGTATGGCCCTGGGTGTGCAGCTCGCGGAGAAGGCCGACCACGATGTGCTCGTTGTTTTCGTCCAGATTGCCGGTGGGCTCGTCTGCCAGGATGATCCGGGGATGGTTGATCAGTGCGCGGGCGATGGCCACGCGTTGCTGCTCGCCGCCGGAGAGCTGCGAGGGCAGATGTGTTGCGCGATCGGCCAGCCCGACGCGGGCCAGCGCGTCCTGGGCCTCGCCCTCGCCCGTCATGCTGTGGAAGTACTGCGCCAGCATCACATTTTCGAGCGCGGTGAGGTAGTGAACCAGGTGGAACTGCTGGAAGACAAATCCGACCTTTTCCGCGCGGAATCGGGTCAGGCCGCCCTCGTCCATGCGGCCGATGTCCGCGCCGGCCACCAGCACGCGGCCGCCGCTGGGCGCATCGAGGCCGCCGATAATGTTGACCAGGGTGGTTTTTCCTGAGCCGGACGGACCCATGATGGCGATCCATTCGCCCGAGTCCACGGTGAAACTGAGATCGTCGAGCGCGCGGACCCCGGCGTACTCTTTCGTGAGGTGCTCGACTTCGACCAGGATGCTCATTCGCTCTCTCTCAATACGGTGGCCGGGCGCACGTGGCTCAGCAGGCGCAGCGGCAGCGCGCCCAGCAGCGCCACCGCCACCATCACGGCAACGATCAGCGGAACGACCTCCGGACGCAGCGAGGCCGCCGTTCCAAACACGCGGCGGCCGATCCATGCGGATAGCAGGCCGCCGAGCAGGGCTCCACTGAGGCCGCCGGCGGCGCCCAGGAGTCCCGCCTCCGCCAGAAACAGGCGAATGATGCGGTTCATGCCGCCGCCCAGCGCTTTCATCAGGCCCACGTCGGCGCGACGCTCGACGGCCAGCGCAGCGGTGGTGGAGAGCACACAGAGCGAGGTAAGCGTGAGAATCAGGCCCACGGACCAGAAGAGCAAATCGTGGACGCGGGCGAGCAACTGGCCTTCCGCCTGCGCAATCTGCCGCAGCGGGCGCACGTCGAGGCCGGGAAGGCGCGCAGCCAGCCCGGCCGCAATGCGTTCCACCTGCTGGGGCGAACCCCCGACGATCATCTGGACCACACTCACTTTGCCGGGCAGCCCGGAAAGTTGCTGGGCGACGGGCAGGTTGACGAACACCTGGTCATCCTCGGGGCCGCCGGTAGAAACGATGCCTGCGACGCGCAGTGCTGCGGTGCGGTCCGCGTAACGCAGCTCGAGCGCGCTGCCGGGGCGGAGCTGCAGACGCGCGGCCGCCTGATGGCCCACCAGACACGCAGTGGCGTCATTCCGCTCCGTCACCCAGGCGCCGTCCACGCGCCACCACGGCGCGAGGCGCGGGAAGGCGTCGAGCCAGGTGCCGGCAAGGACCAGGCTCGTATCGTTGCCGGCGTGCACGATCGCGTAGAGACTGGGTGCCAGCGCGGAAACCTCTCCCGCCTCGGCGCCGGTTCGCGTGGCCAGCAGAGCATCGAGAGCCTCTCCGCCGAAGGTCGCGCCTGCGTCCTCGGCGGCGCCGGGAGCGGCAGCGGGACGGACCAAAACGTTGGGGCCGAGCGTCCGCAGTTCCCGCGTGATCTTCCGCTCCGCGTCAAATTCCAGGTTCAGCAACGCGGCGCTCACCGCCGCGCCGCTCACCAGCGCGACCAGCGCCACGGCCAGCCGCCCGCGGCCCTGCACGATCATCTGCCGCAGTAGACGCCAGAACATCATTCCCCCCGCAGTACCGGCGCAGCTTCTAGGCGCGCCACGTGCCCCAGCGGCCACAGGCTGCCGGCCAGTGTGACCGACAGCGCCAGGGCCATCATCACTGGCAAAAGAACCAGGCGGCCCGTTGCCGGAATGCCGAAAACAATCTTTCCAACCAGAAAACCCAGGCCCTCGCCCGCCAGAAATCCGAGGAAACCGCCCGCCAGCGCCAGCAGCACCTGCTCGGCCAGGAAGAGAGAAAGGATGCGGCCGCGGCCGGCCCCCAGGGCTTTCATCAGTCCGATCTCGCGGCGGCGTTCGAGCACCGTGGTTGCGGAGGCGGAGCCGATCACCAGCGCGGCCGCGAGCAGCGCGGTGAGGCTCACCAGCCAGAACAGCGCGCTCAGGCGGCCCAGCACGCGCCCCTCCGTCTCCGCCACCTGGCGCACAACGCGCACTTCGGCGCCGGGGAGCGCCTGTTTGATCTGAAAGGCGATGGAAGAAATGTAGGGCGTGCAGAACCAGCGGTCGTACTCAGAGGGACTCAGAGTGTCCGGGTCGCGCTGCCCGAACTGATCCTCCGGAGTGGTGAGCGCGCTGACCAGCAGGCGGCGGTATTCGCCGGGATGCCCGGTAAGATCCTGCACAAAGGCCAGCGGCGCCACGATGGCCTGGTCTTCCGGGCCGCCGGTGGTCAGGATCCCGCTGGCGCGCAGGTGAACCTCGCGGCCCGCGGCCCGCAGAAGAACCACGTCGCCCTGGTGAATTCCCGCGCGGCTGGCCAGCGAAGCTCCGAACACGGCATCGAGCGGTGTCGCGGCGGCTTTCGATCCCCCGGGAGCGCCTCTCGCATCCTCCGCGGCCCGGGCCGCGGCGCCCGGAGAATCAGGGAACCACGCGCCATCGAGCTTCCACCACGGGTGCGTCGAGAGCACTCCGGTCGTAAACGTGGTGCCGTCCGGCACAGCCACGCTATGGGCCGCCCAGGTGCCGATCAGGCGGGTAGCGAACCGGTTCGGGCCGCGGTCGAGCTCCGCGGGCGCTTCCAGAAACGGGCTGAAGCCAACGATGTTCAACCGCCAGAAAATCATGCGCAACTTACCGAGGTCGTCCTGCCGCAGATAGGCCCCTTCCTCGACGGGCCGCAGGTCCGTGCCCGCGATCACCAGCGGAAGTGTGTCCGCTTTGGGCGTCACCACCAGGTTCGCTCCCAGGCGGCGGAACTCGCGCGCCATGCGGTCGCTCACGTCGAGCGCCGTGAGCATGGCGGCCGTGGTGATGGCCATCCCCAGGGCCAGGGCCGCGCCCTCCAGCCATTTGCGCGCTGGATTGCGGAGAAAAGATTCGCCGAGGATGCGGAAGAACATCGCTTAGTGTGCGGGCAGGGAGCGGGCCGCTTCCGCGATGGCGGCGACATTGAAAGCGATCTGGCCCGCCTCGACGCGCGAGGCGAAGGCGATCGGGTTGCATCCTCCCACCTGGCCGATCGTAGGGATGTAAATGGGGGCGCCGCAATTCCGGCAGATTACGTTTTGACCCTCCTGGCGATAACCAATCGGGCCGCAGATGGCGCAGGCGTCCAGTGCTGTGGCGTAGCCTCCGCCCGGCCTGCGGATCACCAGGAAGCGGATCTCCGTGCTGTTCACGTTCACGGTAAAGAAATGCAGCCGGCCATCCTCAACCGTAGCCGTGGGAATGTGCACCACGTTGTCCTGCGCCGTCACTTCCTGCGCCGGTGCGGGAGCGGCAGCCACCTCCGTGTAGACGAAATCCGCCGTGAGGCCGAGCACCACGATCAGGCAGGAACCGACGGCCAGCAGCATCCATCGGCGCTGGCGCCGGTGTTCCCACTCGCGGCGCCGGCGTTCCGCCGGGTTTTCGCCCTCCGCCGCGGGCACCGCGCGGGCGGCGAACCACTCGCGCAGAATCAGCAGGACGGCGACGCTGAAGATCAGCACGAAAAAGAACACTTCGTGGCTCACGATCGGCCCGACCACCGCCATTTCCCGCTGGCTCGACGGCAGCCATTGCGCCTCGCTCATT
>DATEQM010000217.1:0-2309 GCA_035272605.1 Candidatus Acidiferrales bacterium
GGACACCAGTGGTCCACGGCCACGCGGTAGAGCGCCACCATGACGCCGGTGCGGTCGCGTCCCTGCTGGCAGTGGATGAAGAACTTGCTCTGGCGATTCGCGGCCAGGAGCACGAAGAAGCGGCTCACCTCGTCATCGGCCGGCGTGTCCCAGGCGTGCCAGGGCAGGCTTACGAAGCGCATGCCCAGAGCTTCCACGGCGCGGCGCTCGAGCGAGTTCTCTCCCTTTTCGTGGCGGAAACTGACCACGAATTCCACGCCCATCTGCTTCAGCTCGCGGTAACCATCCGATGTCGGCTGCCCGCCGCGGAACAGCGCGGGCGTGACCTGGCCGAAGTTGGAAATGCCGCGGGGGCGCGGCTGTGAAGCCAGGCTCAGCGCGGGAACTTCCAAACAGCCATTCGGAGCGGGCTCGGCGGCAGCGCGCGCTCCGTAGCTCAGAGGAGCGCTCGAAAGACAAAGACAGAGAGCGAGCAGAAGCGTGAGGTCGGTGCGCAATCGCGAGGACATGAATGGAATCCCGACGGACAATTGTACGGTGGAAATCGGAGGGCGGGACAGGATTCGACGGGCCGATTTGGGAATTGGACCACAATATCTGGACACTTTGCGCACACCACCCCACTATTTTGTATCTGACCTCTTGACACGCCCTATCGCTCGGAGCATACTCCCGCCCCAGCACGGGGGAGTGAAACCGGAGCGGGCAGGGTGCCCAGCAGACCGTTCCGGCTTCGGATGCTTCCCGCCGGAGGTTAGTCCTAACAGTCGAAGCGACCGGGGAGTTGTCGCCTCTTTCTTTGAGTGCGCCGCTCCGCTGGGTTTGCTTCCCCCTTCAGGGAAGACCTTTCCGGCCGGACCCCGGCGGGCGACGGCAGATTCCGGCTGACCACGGGCGAAACTTCCGCAGGTGGGCGGGGGTTACCTTCCACGGCAGCGGCCGGAACTCGCTTCTTTTGATCGGCGGTATACTGGAGAGGTTTCCCCATGCTGCGGAGCCTCTCCGGGCCGGTGCGCGGACCGGCGAAATCAGAAAACGAGAGGGGTGGCGGACATGGGGGGAAAAGCGGTATTGAACGGGCACACGGGCGTGGCCACGCAACTCCAGCGCAAATCGGGACTCGAATTCCGCCGTCTGTTCACCGACGGCAAAACGTCTCCGTTCGACCTGATGGAGTGGGAGCGGCGCACGGCGCAGATCGGGAACGAGAAGGGCCAGACGATCTTCCGGCAGGACAACGTGGAGACGCCGAAGTCGTGGTCGCAGACGGCCACGAACATCGTGGCGTCAAAATATTTCCACGGGAAGCCGGGCACCAGCGAACGCGAATCCTCGGTGCGCCACCTGATCCAGCGCGTGGCGGATACCATCGTGCGCTGGGGCGAACAGGGGGGCTATTTTGCGGGCCCGGAGTCGCGCGACGCCTTCCGGGATGAACTGACGCACCTGCTGGTCGAGCAGAAGATGGCCTTCAACTCGCCCGTATGGTTCAACGTGGGCGTGCAGGCGAAGCCGCAATGCTCGGCCTGCTTCATCAATTCCGTCGAGGACTCCATGGACTCGATCATGAGCCTGGCGAAGACGGAAGGGATGCTGTTCAAGTGGGGCTCCGGCACGGGCACCAATTTTTCGACGCTGCGCTCGGGCCACGAATCGCTCTCCGGCGGGGGCATCGCCTCGGGCCCGGTGAGCTTCATGCGCGGGTTCGACGCCTTTGCGGGAGTGATCAAAAGCGGCGGAAAAACGCGGCGCGCGGCGAAGATGGTGATCTTGAACGTGGACCACCCGGACATCGTGGAATTCATCAACTGCAAGATGAAGGAGGAGCAGAAGGCGCACACGCTGATCGAGCAGGGCTACGACTCCGGCATCGACGGCGAAGCGTACAGCTCCATCTTCTACCAGAACGCGAACCACTCCGTGCGCGTGACCGACGACTTTATGCGCGCCGTCGAAGACGACCGCGACTGGTGGACGCACCGCGTGACCGACGGGCAGCCCGCGGAGAAATATCCAGCGCGCGACCTGCTCCGCCAGATCGGGGATTCCACCTGGCACTGCGGCGACCCGGGGATGCAGTTCGACTCGACGGTGAACCGCTGGCACACCTGCAAGGCCACGGCGCGAATCAACGCCTCGAATCCCTGCTCGGAATACATGTTCCTGGACGACACGGCGTGCAACCTGGCGTCGCTGAACCTGCTGAAGTTCCTGGGGCGCAACGGGCAGTTCGACGTGGAGGCCTTCCGCCAGGCCGTGGACATCACCATCACGGCGCAGGAAATCCTGGTGGACAACGCCAGCTATCC
>DATEQM010000218.1:0-5040 GCA_035272605.1 Candidatus Acidiferrales bacterium
GTATTCAGCAGACCCCCGTTGGCGCCTGTCCCCACGAAGTTCAGGGTATTGGGTCCGGTCAAAGGAACCGCATTCGTTGCCGTCACGAACTCGTACAGTCCCGAACTGTTGAGCGCCGTGGAACCCGAACCCGGATCACCCGCCGAGCCGTCGCCATACGCGCCCGTATTCGTGGAATTGATGGCCGCGTCTTGCATCTGGATGACGAGCAGCAAGTCGCCGGCCGCGATCGCAGGCGGCGTTGCCGAGCCGGAGGCCGTGCCCAGAGACACGGACGTCGAGCCGGCCGCCGCTATCTCGGGCCCCGCGGGCGGATAGTACGTATTGATGATTCCGCCGAGCGTGCCTCCCGCGCCGTCATTGGCCGGCTTCGCGCACACGATCGGCTGCACCACCACGATCACCGTGGCCGAGTTGTTGCTCGCCACCGGATCTGTTGTTGTGGTTGAAACGCTCGCCGTATTCGAGATCATCGCGGCCATCGTCGGCGCCGTCACCGTAATCGCCACCGTGGCTGTGGCATAGGCATTCACGGTCCCGAGTGGACAGGAGATCGGCGCTGTTCCGGTGCAGGGGCCGCCCTGGCTGGGTGTGGCCGAAACCAGCGTCACGCCCGCCGGCAGCGTGTCCGTCACCGTCACGTTTGCCGCATTCGCCTGGCCCAGGTCCGTCACCGTAATGTTGTACGTGTAGCTCGCGCTCACAAATACCGTGGCCGGGTTTGCCACCATAGTCAGCGCCATGTCCGCATCGGCCGCGGGCTCCACGAGCACACTGGCCGAAGCCGAGTTGTTCTGCCCGTTCGGATCGGCCGTGTTCGACGTGCCATTCACGTTCTGCAGGATCTGCGTGCCTGCAGCCACCCCTGCGTTCACCGTCACCTTGATGGTAAACGTCACGGTCGTGTTTCCGGCAAACGAGGCGATGGTGCCGGTGATGTTGCCTGCGGCCCCCACCGCAGGCGCAGCGCCGCCCCAGCCGGCGGGACGCGTGATGGAAGCAAAAGTCGTGTTCGCTGGCGTGATCATAAACAGCTCGGCGGTGGTCGCGGCCGTTGCGCCGGTGTTCTTGAAGGTGATCGTGTACGTAATCACGCCGCCCGCCGCCACCACGCTCGGCGAGACCGTCTCCGTCACGCTCAGGTCCTGCGCCTGGGCCGCTGGCGCGGCAAGTAGGGCCGCCAGACCCAGCACCAGGAGTGCTGCGCCGCCGATTCCCAGCCTCCGCGCGCGCGCCGCAACACCCGCGCGCAGCCAGTGGGCCAGCCGGTTTGCCGCCTGGAGCGCCACACGCGCCCTTCCAACGAGTCCGATCCTGCGACCGTTGCGTTCCACGGACACCACCTTTCCCACGATTCGTCCCCGCCTGCGCGAGTCTGTGCCGCGCGAAGCGTCCCCGCGCGTCAGGAAATTCGGCGAGCCGCGCCGCAGCTCCACCAGCCGGTGCGCTTTGAAACCGTCGTCCCCTTGCGTCAACAGAATGTCGCCCGGTCGCAGTCCCGCAGGCGCCGCCGGGCTCACTTCGATGCTTTCGCCGTCGCCGATCGCCGGCGCCATGCTCCGGCCAACGGCGCGGAAGCGGAAGGAGAGGCCCCTCGCCAGCAAATCGTCCGCCAGCGCGGCGAACAGCGCGGAAGCGCGCCGCTCAGTCTTCGCGTCCATGGTCCTCGATGGCCCGCACGGAAGTCGCGTCGGGGAGAAAGCGAAAAACATGGCAGGGCACCTGTTCCACAACGTCCGCGAGCAAATGCAGCGTGAATTCGAGCGCCGCCGCGCTGTGATAGGCCACAAAGCTGCGCGCCAGCATTTCCGCCGTGGCGCGGCTGCCGCTGAGCGGCACGAATTCGTTTCTGGGAGCGTGTTCGAGGAAGTAGACCTGGCGGAGCGGCGCAGAAGCAGCCGCAGCCACGCCGGCTTCCCCGTGCCAGGGCGTGCCGTGGATCCGCAGGCCCTCCGGCTCGCGGCGCAGGTCGCGAGGAAAATCGCGCCTGAGAATGATGCGATCGTCGCTCAGCACTTTGGCGCCGGGCGCGGACTTCCACAGTCGGGCCGTGGTGCTCTTCCCCGCGCCGGAATGGCCCAGAAAGAGCAGGCCACGCCCCTGCGCATCCGCCACGCCGCAGGCATGCAGTTCGACTCCGGCGCCCCGTCCCAGCCGGTGGATCATCAACACCTCGTCGAGCGGGTATTCGAGCGGCTGGAGCGGCACGCGGGAATCGAAGTGCCTGCGCGCCAGCAATATGCGGCCGCGGGTGAACTCGTGGCTGACCGTGGCCAGTTTGTAGGGGGCGGCTCCGAGCGCGGGTGAGCAGAACGAAAAGGCGTACCCCTCGCGCTGGCGGAAAAGCTTCCAAACGCCGCCGGAATCGAATAGAAGGCGACCTGAGGGCTGGGCCAACTCGTCTGCCCAGTCCACTGTGAGATGGAGGTCGTCGGGACCCGCAGCCGCAACAAATTCGCGGGAGCCCGCTTCCGGCGCCAGCAGGGGTCCTTCCTGCGGAGACGTGAGCGTCACGCCCAGACCGGCAACACGATAGGAAAGGGAATGGCCTCCGCCTCCGGCCTCTTCACGGCCTCCGCGCGACCCGCCTAGGGATAGCGTCTGGCTGGCCATCAATTCTGCTCAAGATCCCGGGGAGCTGCAGGCCAGCGAGATGCAGGAAGCCTGGGCCGGGCCGGCAACGCCTGCGAACTTGCAGTTGCCCAGCACCGCCTCCTCCGGGCGGAGGCTCACCTGGGTCACCTTGGGCGGTTCGTAGGGCTTCTTCCCGCCGTCCTTCTCTCGCTGCTCCGCGTGATCCATCGTCAATCTCCATCCTTGCGAGGCCCCTGGCGCGCCACGCAGGCTCAATTTCGCCGGGCGTTCAGGTGTGCGCCGAACAAGAAGCGCAGCCTCCGCTGTGGCATCCTGCCGCGCTCTCCACCAGTACAGGGAGCAGAGCTGGCGACGGAGCCCAATCTCCAACCGCAATCTCTCGCCGCCGCACGCGGCCGGCAGAAGTCTCCAGCTCCGCGTGCCAGGCGCCTCCCGCGCAGCAGGGACAGTCGCCATGCTCCTGCACCGGAATTCCCAGGGCCATCGCGCGCAGGTGCGCCACGCGGCACAGGAAGTCCACCGGCTTTTCTGGATCCCCGTTCTCCAGCTCGCCGTTCGCCGGGCACATGCTGCACAGCGACTGGATCCGGCAGCGATCGCATCGCGACGGGCGCGTCCGCGCCTTGAAGCGCACGCGCGGAAAGAACTCGTCCCAGGCCTCGCGGAAGCTGCCCCGCCGCCAGTCGTAAGTGTCGCGGTGGGAAAGGACGCAAATGCTCATGCGGCCGGCGGGATCCACAGCGCACGCATGCACACCGCCGCCACAGAAGTACACGTGCCCTTCTTCCACATTCAGACCCTTTCCCAGCGCCCGCTCCTTTTCGTAGTGCCGGCGGTACTCCTCCTCGCGCCGCGGATCGTGGAGATCGAGCGCCACAACTTCCTCGGGGGAAAGCCGCACGGCCACCGGGCTCTGCGAGCAGTCAATCCGCGGGTTCACCAGCGGGTCGAACTTGAACTCGACTCCCAACTCCTCTTCCGCGAGCCGCTTCATGGCAAACACCTCGTGGCGGTTCACGGTGGTGGGCACGGTCTTCAGCTTCAGCGGCAGGCCCCGCTCCAGCAGCAACTGGATTCCGCGCATGCAGCGGTCGTAGGAGCCCGGTATCAGCGTCAGCGCTTCGTAGGTTTCCCGGGTGGCGCCATACAGCGTGATCTCAATGGCAAACGGCCGCCACTCGGCCAGCACATCCGCGACCCGGGGAGTGACGAGCGTCCCGTTGGTGAAAATGGTGATGAGAAAACCCTTCGATTTCGCGTACCGATAAATGTCCAGGAAGTCCGCCCGCGCGAACACCTCGCCGCCCGTGTAGAGCAGCCACAGGCAGCCCGCTTCGGCCAGCTCGTCGAGCAGGCGGCGGTGCTCCTCGAGCGTCAGCTCCTCTCGCCGCGCCGCCGCGTCGTTCATGGGCAGATTGTTGTAGCAGTGCTGGCATTCGAGCGGGCAGCGCCGCGTCACTTCGATGGAAACTTCGGTGGGCAGCCGCGTGCCAAACTGGCGCCGGTGGATGCCCTCGCTGAAGTCGCCGTACGTTGCCTGCGTTTGCATCAACCCCCGTCGCGCCCGGGAAACCTGGACGCCACCGCTTCGCCGTTGTGCGGCTGTCTCGCCTGCCGCTCCCCTTCAGGCTTCGTGAACCAGCCCCTGCCGCCGCAGTTCTTCCAGAAAGCCGTCCACATCCGTGCGCGCCTGCTCCTCGCTCACCTCGTACCGCTCGCGCACCCAGGCCGCAACCTCGTCCGCCGTGCGGCTCGCCGCCAGCAGCTGCCAGATCCCGGAAGCGATCTCATTGAACGTGAACAATCCGTTCAGATCGCCCACACCGCCGCGCACCGGCACCACGATGGTTTCCCCCGCAACCTCGCGAGTCACCACCGTTTCGCTCCTTACGTATCTCATTGCCGAATGTTGTCTCGTCCAGAGAAGGGTCCCCGGAGCGGACGAGAAAGTCAGCCTATCGGGAAGGCGCGCTGATGTAAAGAGCAGAGTATCAGTTTGAGACCGCGGAGGATTTCGGCATTCCACTACATCCAAGTTGGGAATTCCCGGTGACTCCCGCAACATCTTCCCAGTTCGGCAACGCTCCCGCGCGTCGCGAAGATGCGGGAACTGCCTGCGCACCAGACCGATGGCGAAGCCGCCAAAAAAAACGCCCCGGCAGCCGAAGCAACCGGGGCGCGAAGCTCTCCAGGCATTTCTTTGACATCGAGTGAGACGGGCCAGAACCCGTAAGGCCATCGGTCAGCCAAATGCCGGTCCGTGAGAACCGGACTGCGCGGCGATCGCCCGGCAAAGCCGGGCATCTTCCGCGAGTGTTTTTAGAAAGGAGGTGATCCAGCCGCAGGTTCTCCTACGGCTACCTTGTTACGACTTCACCCCAATCATGGGTCATACCTTTGGCGCTTGCCCCCTTGCGGTTGGCGAGGCGACTTCTAGTACAGCCC
>DATEQM010000219.1:0-11039 GCA_035272605.1 Candidatus Acidiferrales bacterium
GTCTCCTTCCCTTGGACCCTCGGCGCCGTCCTGCTCAGCTAGGCGTTGCCGATCAACTGGCGATGCTGCGCCCCAGAATGCTCGCGCACAAATTGCAGCGCCTCCTCCCTCGTGCTCACCCTGCCCTCAAGCTGCGCCTCCTCCACCTGATTCAAGATTTCACGGTAACCGGGGCCCGGCACCAGGCCCAGCGACTTCAAGTCGTCGCCGGTCACCAGCCTGGCGGGACGAACACACTCGGCAGGCGTCTCCTCGACAAACTTCCGGACAAACTCATAGGCATCGAGCTTTCCGTGAGCGGCCAGACAATCCATGCGGTGCAATTCCAGGTGTTCCTGGAAATGCGGCTGGCGCACGAAACGCTTCAGGGTGGCCGGCCGCATCTCGAAGACATCCTTGAATCGCAAATGTTGCGCGACGAGCGCGGCCACCCGTTCGGTCTCCGGGCCTGAAAACCGCAACCGCCGGGCGATCTCCTCCGCCATGCGCGTTCCCACTTCCACATGTCCGTCGAAGCGGATGCGGTCGCCCGGCGCGCGCGGGGGCGCGAAGGTGGGCGGCTTGCCCACGTCGTGCAGCAACGCTCCCCACGCGAGCGTGGCGGACGCTCCGGCCGGTAACTGCTCGAGCAGCAGCAGGGTGTGCGTCCACACGTCGCCCTCGGGATGGAACTCCGGCGGCTGCTGGACGCCGCGCATTCGCGCGATTTCCGGCAGGACGTGTCCCAGCAATCCCGTCTCTTCCAGCAGCGCAAAGCCGCGCCGCGCACCGCCTTCCGTGAGGATGCGAGTGAGCTCGTCGCGGATGCGCTCCGCGGAGACGGCGCCGATTTCGCCCGCATGCGCGCACACCGCGGAATACGTGTGTTCTTCGATCCGGTAGCCGAAGCGCGCCGCAAAGCGCACCGCGCGCAGCATGCGCAGCTTATCCTCGCGGAAGCGCTCGGAAGGATTGCCGATAGTGCGCACGATCCCCGCGCGCAAGTCCGCCTGCCCTCCGACAAAATCCAGGATGCGGCCGTCGCGCAGATCGAGCAGCAGACCATTGATGGTAAAGTCGCGCCGCCGTACGTCCTCCTCCGCCGATTTTGCAAATACGACGGCATCCGGGCGCCGGCCGTCGGAATATCCCTGGTCGGTGCGGAACGTGGCTACTTCCACTTTCACGTCTGAATCCCTATCGACTACCAGAATCACGCCGAACGCGGCGCCCACTCCCAGGCTGCCGGGAAACATGGCCTGCACGCGCTCCGGCGTCGCGTCGGTGGCCACGTCAAAGTCCTGCGGGGGGCGGCCCAATACGATGTCGCGCACGCACCCGCCCACCAGGTAGGCCTGGTAACCGGCGCCGTGCAGCTCCTCGCAAATCCATTCGGCCAGTTGCCGCGCGTCCATACCGTGATTATCGGCCACGCGAGCGTGGGCCACAAGGCGGTGCGACTCCGGGTTTCCAACCCCGAGCCTTTTTGGGCCTGTTTCTGCAGGAATGGGACTCACCGGCTAACCCGCCTGCCGCCGGCGCACCACCATACAGGTGATGTCGTCATGCTGCGGCGCCGCGCCCACGAAACTGTCCAGCACCCGCGTCACGCGGGCCAGCGCCTCGGCGGCTGTATTCGTTCCGTCGCAGGGACGCAGAACATCCGTTAGACGCGCCTTTCCGAATTCCTCTTGCATCGCATTCACCGCCTCCACCAGGCCATCGGTATAGATGAAGAGAATATCTCCCACCCCGAGTCTTGTTTGCCCGGCGGGAAACTGTTCCTCCAGCTCGATGCCCAGCGGCAACCCTCCCTCAGTGAGCTCTTCCACTTGTCCTGCCGCGCGGCGCAGGAGCGCGGGATGGTGGCCGGCGCTGGTATACCGGATTTCGCCGCTCCCGGCCTCGAGTTCCGCAAAGAATGCGGTGATGAACCGCAGGCCGCTGCGGCTGTTCTCGCAGACGTAAAAATTCAGACTACGCACAAGTTCCCCGAGCGAAGTTCCCGTGGCCTCGATGGCCCGCAGGCTGGCCTGAAAGGTAGCCATCAGGATGGCGGCCGGCACGCTCTTCCCCGCGACGTCCGCGACCACCAGCAGCAGCTTCCCGTGCTTTGCGCTGGGGTTCCGGGCAAGGCCTCGCGGGATCGTGTCGTAATAATCGCCGGCCACGGTGTTCGCAGGGCGCGACATGAAAGCGATGTCGTATCCGGGAATGTCCGGCGGGGTTTCCGGGACCAGCCAGCGCTGGATTTCGCGCGCGATTTCCAGGTCGCGCTTCATGGTGACCCGGTCCGCCAGCTCCAGCGCCAGCAGGATGAACAACAAAATCACGCCGGGGCTGAGGATTCCCACCGAGATGACGGTCACACTTCCGTGGCGCGTCTCAATCTGTGCGGATACGAACAATAGCGACGCCACCGCCGCAAGAAGCAACACGCGCCGCGCCGGGCTGAGTTTCATGAGCATGGCCCAGAAGAGCGCTCCGGCCGCGCGGAATGGCCGCTTCCACCTCTTGCCCTTGTCCACCTCCTCCCAATTCACATCCCGCGAAAAGAGGCCGTAACTCGTGCGCGCTTCGGCCCGGAACTGCGACCACAAATCGGAAATCTGCATCCCCTCGGTCACGCGCTGCCAGAAAGTGCGCACGCGACCGACGGAGCGGCCCGCGCGCTTGGCGGCGGACCCGCGCGCCCCTCCGGTTGCAGATGGATTTGTAGACACGTCGCGGGAGTGTACCACGCGGCCCCGGCGCGTTCGTCTGGGCGGGCGCGGCAGGCCGCATCACGGAACGCGATGGAGTTTCGAGTAAAGGAAAAAAGCTTAGCGATCCTCGGGCCGCCGCACCGACCCGCCGAGTTGCAACTTCTCGAACCCGAATCTTTCGCGCAAACGGTCGGAGGCACGCGCCAGTTTCTCGAGCTTCTCCCGCCGTGCCGGATCGAGCAGCTCGAGCTGCCGCTCCCCGTGCGAAAAGGAAGTCAGGGAGATTCCCACCAGCCGCACGCGGCGCCGCGCGTCGCGATGCTGCGAGAGCAGCTCCCGCGCCACGCGCAGGATGTCTTGATCCAGATTGGCCGGGGAAGCCAACGTGCGCGCCCGCGTGATCGTCTCGAACCCGCTGTAGCGCAGCATCAGCGTCACCGTGCCGGCAGACAGGCCCGCGTCGCGCAGCCGCTTCGCCGCCTTCTGGCACAGATGGCTCAGCGTGGATTCGATCACCGCGAGGTCCTGCACGTCCTCGGGAAACGTGTGGTGCTGGGAGATGGACTTCGCTTCCGCATCTTCGAGAAATTCGTAGGTGTCTTCGCCGCGCGCTTTCCTGTAGAGCCCGCCTCCCCACTGGCCGAAAACTTCTTCCAGCCGCTCGCGCGGCACCAGGGCGAGTTGGCTGACGGTCTCGATGCCCTGCCCGCGCAGCGCCCCTTCTGTCACCGGCCCGATGCCGGGAATTTTTCGCACCGGCAGGAGCGCCAGGAACGCAGCCTCGCTCCCCGCCGGAATCCAGAGGAGCCCGGCAGGTTTCGCCTGGTCCGAGGCGACCTTGGCCACCAGCCGCGTGCGCGCCAGCCCGATCGAAGACGGCAGGCGCGTCTTCTCCCAGATCTCGCGCCGCAGCCGGTGCGCCGCAGCGAGCGGATGGCCCAGCAGCCGCTCGGTTCCGGCGAGGTCTAGATACGCTTCGTCCACCGATGCCATTTCCACGCGCGGGGAATACCGCGCCAGGATCGCGGCGATGCGGTCGCTCCACTGGGAGTACAGCTCGTGGCGGCACTCGAGGAAGACGGCGTGCGGGCACAACCTTCCCGCCGTGCGCAGCGGCATGGCGGACTGGATGCCGTAGCGGCGCGCCTCGTAACTCGCCGCGGAAACAACGCCGCGCTGGTCCGGCTGGCCACCCACCACCACCGGCTGGCCGCGCAACTCCGGCCGGTCCAGCAGTTCCACAGATACGAAAAAGGCATCCATGTCCACGTGCAGGATGGTGATGCCGCCATGGCCCGCGTCGTGACCCGCCCCGCCGCGCTGCGGCTCTTTTTTCGCTCGGAAGCTGGCAAGTTTCGGCATGGAATAGAAACCGATGCCTCTTTGGTCTGCCGCCGCCCGGAACTAACCGCGCACACCGGAAACAACACGCGGAATTCCGGCCAGATCGTTGGTCACCGAAATATCGCTCCAGCCCTCGCCCAGAAGCGCGCGCACTTCTCCGGCTTGTCCCGCTCCCACTTCGAGCACGATGGCGCCGCTCGGCGCCAGAACCTTTTCCGCCTGGCGGATCAGCGGGCGATACATCTCCAGGCCCGTCTCCCCGGCAAACAGCGCCTCCTCCGGCTCGTGCTCGCGCACCTCGCGTCCCAACTGCTCGCGATCGGCGCGAGCCACGTACGGAGGGTTCGAAACGATCAGATCGAAGGGAACCGCTTTTTCCGCTTCGCCTCCCAGCAGGAACGGTGTGAGCAGGCTAGCCTCGAGAAACTCGACGCGCGCTTCGAGATCGTAGCGGACCGAATTGCGCCAGGCAATGGCCAGCGCCGCGCGGGAAATGTCGGTGGCCCACACGCGCGCCTGCGGCACCTCGCGGGCCAGCGCCACAGCCAGGCAGCCGGACCCCGTGCCGACGTCCACGATGCGCAATGTGCGGCCCGCGCGCTCTCTACGGAGCGTCAGGTCCGACTTCTCCGGGGCCCGTTTCGGCTTCAGCCTCTCGAGCGCGACTTCCATCACGTGCTCGGTTTCCGGCCGCGGGATGAGCACGCCGGGCGCAACGTAGAACTCCAGTCCCCAGAACTCCTGCTTCCCCGTCAGGTACTGCGTCGGCGTCCCCGCCGCCCTTCGCGCTACCAGCCGCCGGAAATGGTCGGCTTCCTCGGTTCCTACTTCTTCCTCGGGATGCGCGTAGAACCACGCGCGGTCGCGTCCCAGTGCGTGCTGCAGCAACAGCTCCGCGGCAAGCCCGTGCGAAGGCACGCAAGCACGTTCCAGTTCCGCCACGGCCTGTTGCAATGCCGCTCTTACATTCATTTGAAGAAAATACACCTCGCGGGGCGCACGCCAAAATTGCCCGGAGAATTCAGAATCCGGATGCGCGGCGCGCCCGGAGTTCCCCCACGGGCCTGTTCGCTCCGGCGCGCCATCAAACCTCATCGAGCTGCTGGTTCAGCCGCTCCGCTTCGTAATGAGTGACCAGCGCGTCCACCACCGGGGCGAGTTTGCCGTCCATGACCTCGCCGAGTTGGTGGAGGGTGAGGCCGATGCGGTGGTCGCTCAGCCGGTTCTGCGGGAAATTGTAGGTGCGGATTTTTTCCGAGCGATCGCCGGTCTTGATTTGGCCCCGCCGCTCCGCGCCGATGGCCTCGTGCTGCTTTTCCCGCTCGAATTCAAACAGGCGCGCGCGGAGCACGCGCATGGCCTTCTCGCGGTTCTTGATTTGCGACTTCTCGTCCTGGCAGGACACGATCATCCCGGTGGGCAAATGCGTGATGCGCACCGCCGAGTACGTGGTGTTCACCGACTGCCCGCCGGGGCCCGAGGAACAGAACGTGTCGATGCGGATTTCCTTCGGCTCGATCTTGACTTCGATCTCGTCCGCCTCCGGCAGCACGGCCACCGTCGCCGCGGACGTGTGCACCCTTCCCTGCTGCTCCGTTGCCGGCACGCGCTGCACGCGGTGCACGCCGCTCTCGTACTTCAGCCGCGAGTAGACCTTCTTCCCGGAAATCGATGCGGTGATCTCCTTCAAACCGCCGAGGGAGGACGGGGAGCTGTCCAGCACTTCCGCGCGCCAGCCCTGGGATTCCGCAAACCGCGAGTACATGCGGAAAAGCTCCGCGGCGAAGAGCGCTGCCTCGTCCCCGCCGGTCCCCGCGCGGATTTCCAGGATCACGTTTTTCTCGTCGTTGGGATCGCGCGGCACGAGCAGGCGCTTCAGCTCCTGTTCCACCGTGGCGCGCTGCGCCGTGAGCTGCCGCTCCTCGTCGTGGGCGAGCTGCTTCATCTCCGCGTCGGTGGATTCCATCAACAGTTGTTTCGCCCCGGCCAGCCCCTGCTCGATCTTCTTCCATTCCCGGTACTTCTCCACCATTTCGCCCATTTCCGCGTGCGTCTTGGCGAGCTTCTGGAAGCGCGCCGAATCCGAGGTCACTTCCGGCGACGAAAGCTCTTGCGTCAGCGCCTCGTAGCGCGACTCGATCTGTTGCAACTTGTCGAACAGCGTAGCCATCGAATTTCACTCCATCGTGCGACGGACAGGGTGTTGGACTGCGCGAGAAAGTACGGACACTTCGGAGCAGCTCCGGCGTTCACGGAGCGGAGGGACAGAAGCTAATAGAAGCGGCTCGGTTTCACGGCTTTCTCTTGGATGCAGAATAGCGGGCGCGGGAACACCCTGTCAAACTCGCCCGGCGCGCAGTTGCGCCGGGAGTGCGTTCTCCTCTTTTCGCCCAGCCCCGCAGCTCCGGGCATGTTTATTTTGGAGTGGTCGGCTGGATCCGGGAATATTGCGCGACAGCAGAACTGCGCGCCCGCGCGGGGCAGACGATCGCCCGAAACTGTTCCTGGCACTGGGCGTGGAACGCCCTGAACGTGCCATGGGCCGCGCGGAGAACGCTGGCGTGCTGAGTCCACACCACCACTGCCGTGCCGCTCAGAAACAGGGAGTGGAGCGCGCCCACGGCCTGCTGCCGCCAACCCGCGCGCCCCTGCGCCAGTAGCGCGAATACAAACGCCTGAAACGCCAGGTGCGCGGCTTCGTCGGCCAGGATATTCGTACAAATCGCAGACAGCAGCGGTGAGGCGGTGGCTTTTCCCAACGCCGTGTAATACGGCACGGCAATGACTTCCGCCGTGGCCAGCACACGCATGCACAACTCCAGGCCAGCCAGCGCGCGGATCCGGCGGAACACCGAATCCACCCAGTGCCGCCCCAGGCAGGGGATGGAATTCAATTCCAGAAAGCGGCCGAGCATGCGGCTGTGGCGCTGTTCCTCCTGGATGAACAGCGCAACGGCCTCGGGGAAATGCGCGTCGCCTCGCCGGGTGGCGTACTCGCGCGCCCGGCGCAGCAGGCCGCGGCCCTCGGAGTTTTCCCCGAGCTGGAATTGCTGGATGGAACGCGCCACCGCCGCCCGCTCGCCGGGCGAGAGCCGGCAGGCGTCCTTCCAGGGAAGCGCCGGCTCCAGCGTGTTCAGCGTGAAGTAGGACAGCCAGTCGAGCGACGAGGCGTGGCCGTCCGGGCAGGGCGGCCGGGAGGGTGCGTTGCGCATGAGACCAGGCTAGCACGCTTACTTTGTGTTGTAAAGTACTTTTTACAGTACCTCTACCGCCCGCCGTGCTGGGCCGTCCACGCGGCCGCGCGCCGCCTCGCTTCGTCGATCTCCTCCGGGCGCATCAGTTTCCCGAGCGCGTCCAGCCGCTCCGCGGCATCGGCAAAGCCGCCCTCCGCGGACAGCGTGAACCACTGGTAGGCCTCCACGTTTCCCTGCGGCACGCCGTGCCCCAGCACATAGGCTTCGCCCAGATGGTACTGGCCCAGTGCATTTCCCTGCTCGGCCGATTTGCGATACCAGCTCGCGGCCACTTCGTCGTCATTCACCACACCGCGGCCGGTTTCGTACATGGCGCCCAGGCGGACCTGGGCGTCGGCGTTCCCCTGCTCCGCGGACTTGCGCATCCATCCGGCGGCATCCACGTCGTCCTGCGGGACGCCGCGGCCGGTGGAAATCAGTTCCGCCAGATGCAGCTCGGCGGGCGCGTAGTTCTGGTCGGCCGCTTTGCGATACCACCGCGCGGCCTCGGCCGGGTCGGCCTGCGCGCCGCGCCCGCTGGCGATCATCAGGCCCAGGTTGTCCTGCGCCGCGGCCACGCCCTTCTCCGCGGCCATGCGGTACCACTTGATGGCTGCCTCGTTGTCTCTTTTCACCCCCATGCCATTCTCGTACATGAATCCCAGATTCGTGGCGGCAGGCACGTATCCCTGATCCACGGCCTTGGTGTACCACTTCACGGCTTCGGCGGAGTCGCGCGGGGTGCCCAGGCCGTGCGCCAGCAGAATGGCCAGGTTGGCCTGCGCCGGCGCATTGCCCTGCTCCGCGGATTTGCGGTACCACTTCACGGCCTCGCCGTAGTCCTGGGCGGGACCGCTGCCATGCTCGCACAGCCAGGCCAGATTGAACTGCGCCGTGGCGCTTCCCTTTTCCGCCGCTTTGCGTTCCCACTTGGCCGCTTCTGCATAGTCCTGGGCCACGCCCTGGCCGTTCATGTACATCGAGCCGAGGCTTTCCTGTGCCTCGGGATTGCCCTGCTCAGCCGCCTTGAGGAACCATCGCTGCGCCTCGCCCCAATCCTGCGGCACGCCCCGGCCTGACCGGTACAACCAGCCCAGGCTGTTTTGCGCGTCCGCGTTTCCCTCGTCTGCCGCGCGGCGATACCACTTCGCCGCCTCGGCGTAATCCTGAGTCACGCCGCGACCCTCTTCGAAAGCCTGCCCGCGCTCGAAGTCCGATCGAGGAACGTCGGGTGGTGCAATTTTCTCGGATTCGTTGGCCCCCGCCGGCCCGGTACTCTCCCCCGCACCATTCACGGGGAGTTCGATCACGTGCGGCTTTGGCCCGGAATTATTCGGCGGGCTGGGTTTCTCTGGAGGCGGCGCGGGGGAAGTGGCGGGAGGAGCCGGCGCGGGCCGTGCCGCCGGCTTGGAAAAGTTCTGGCGGATGGCAGCCAGCACGGCGTTCGTCGCGCCAGCGGCTCGCAGTCGCTCCTGAGTGTCGCGGGTGACCGCAAAATTCACCCCGCAGGTTTTCACGATGTGAATCAACCGCGCTTCCGGCACTCCGGCGGCGGCCAGACGGATGACGTCAACCTCGCTCAGCGGGTGCGCGCAGGTCACCGCGGCCTGCGACCGCGCCGTCAGGGGAAGCAGCAGACAAGCAAACAGCACGGTCAGAGGAGCGGTCATGCGCTGGAATCGACATTTTTCCGGAAAGTCCATAAACCAGACTAGGCGCCCGTGAGCATCAGACCAGAATGCTAATCCTGAGGCCGCCGCGGCGGCCCGAAGGCCCTCCCGCCACTCGCCACTTCTTCCTTCACTTCCGCGGATGCTGCGTTGCCCAATCGCTGGCGCGGCGCTGCGCTTCGGAAATCTGCGCGGGAGTCATTTGCTTCGCGAGCGCGTTCATGCGGTTGCCGGCTTCCGCGTTGCCTTGGGCCGCGGCCAGGCTATACCACATGTAGGCCTGCACCGGGTCCTGCGGCGCGCCGTGGCCGCTCGAGTAGACCACGGCGAGGTCGAACTGGCCGACGGCGTTGCCCTGCTCCGCCGACTTGCGATACCACCCGACGGCGGTGTCGTAATCGGTGGGCACGCCGTGGCCGTTGTAATACATCCAGCCGAGATTGGCCTGGGCGCGCGGGTTGCCCTGGTCCGCCGCACTGCGGAACCACTTCAACGCCTCGCCATCATCTCGCGCGACGCCGCGGCCTTCCGCGTACATGCGGCCCAGATTGGCCTGCGCCTCCGTATTTCCCGCGTCCGCGGCCTTGCGGTACCAGACCAGCGCCTGGGCGTAGTCCTGCGGCACGCCGTGGCCCGCGTCGTAGGTGACGCCGAGGTAGTATGCGCCCGCGGTTTCGCCCTGCTCGCCGGCTTTGCGGAACCACTTGACCGCTTCCGTTTCGTCGTGGGAAACGCCGCGGCCGTTGGCGTACATGAAGCCGAGATAGACCTGGGCGAGGGCGTCTCCCTGATCGGCGGCCTTGCGGTACCAGCGCACGGCCTCCACATCGTCGCGGGAAACGCCGCTGCCCTGCGCGTAGAGATAGCCCACGCGGCGCTCGGCCGGGGCGTAGCCCTGCTCCGCGGCTTTGCGGAACCAGCGGAGCGCTTCGGGTTCGTCGCGGGCAACTCCCTGGCCGTTCCAGTAGAGCGTTCCCAGGTTGACCTGCGCTTCGGCGATGCCGCGATCGGCGGCTTTGCGATCGTAGCCCGCGGCCTGCGCGAAATCCTGGGGCACTCCGAGGCCGCCGGAGTAAAGCAGGCCCAGGCCGAGAAGATCTCTTCCGGCGCCGCGCTCCGCTCCCGACTGGAGGAGCTCGAAGGCCTTGCGATACCACTTGGCCCCTTCTTCTTTGTCCGCCGGCGCGCCCTGACCGGAGGCAAACATGTCGCCGAGCCACATGCAAGCGAAGCCGTCACCCTGGTCCGCAGCCTTGCGGAACCATTGCATGGCCTCGGCAAAATCGCGGGTAACGCCGCGCCCCAACTCGTAGGCGAGCCCGACGTCCTCGAGCGCTCGCGGATCTCCGCCGGCGGCGCCGCGACGGGCCCATCGCACCGCCTCGTCGTCGTCCCTGGTGACGCCCAAACCCATGACGTAGAGATGGCCCACTCCGGCCTGCCCGGCGGCTTCGCCCTGTTCCGCGGCTTTGCGGTAGAGCTGCATGGCATGCGCGTAGTCGAGGTCCACGCCGTTTCCGTATTCGTAGAGATAGCCGAGGCGCGCCTGCGCGGGCGCGTAGCCCTGATCCGCGGCCAGCCGATACCACCGCGCCGCCTCCTTGAAATCTGCGGCGACGTTGATGCCCTGTTCGAGAGCCAGACCGCGCATGTATTGCGCTTTCGGATCGGTGGGCTCCGGCTCCGCCGCGGGGGCCTCCGGCACCTTCTCCCGAGGGCTCTCCCTGGATTTCGGAGTTTCTGCCTTTGCGGGCGGCGCCGGCTTGGGCTTTGGCTTGGGAGATTTTTCGCGGAGCGCGGCAATCACGGCATCGCTGGTGCCGGCCGCGCGCAGGCGCTCTTCACTTTCGCGGGAGAGCGTAAATCCGGCGCCGCAGGCGTTCACGATTTGGACCAGACGGCCATCGGGGACACCGGCGGCAGCCAGTTTGATCACCTGGACCTCGGAGAGAGGTCCCGCGCATTGGACGGGAGACTGCGCCTGCAGCGGAGGCGCCGCAATCCAGAGCACCGCAACCACCAGGCAGGCCTGGCACGCCAATCGGATAACCTTCACTTCAAATTCCCCCACACTGGACCGCTACGGCGAACTCTTCCCGCCCGGAAGG
>DATEQM010000220.1:0-8455 GCA_035272605.1 Candidatus Acidiferrales bacterium
TCTGAGCCGGCCTCCGTGTGGCCCGCTCCGGCTTTGTCCGGCGCCGGGTCGTCTACCAGGTGGGGCAGCACTTCGTATTCGATCTTCACGGCGCGCGCCGCGTCGCGCGCCTGCTCTTCCGTGTCCGCGGCCAGCGCCACAATTTCCTGCCCGGCCCACAGCACTTCCTTCCCGGGCTCAAACATCACCAGAACCGCTCGAACGCCGGGCATTTTTTCCGCGGCTGCGGTGTCAATGCTCCTCACTTTCGCATGCGCGTGAGGAGAGAGCACCATTTTCCCGTGGAGCAGGCCGGGACGGTTGACGTCGTAGGTGTATTTCGCCCGCCCGGAGGACTTCACCGGCCCGTCCACACGGTTAAAGGATTTTCCGATCAGAAAGCGCTTGTCAGCCGGTGGCCAGTGATAGTCCGCCATCATGCCCTCCCCGCGCTCAGGCGCTTTGCGGCATCCAGCGCCGCCTCGCGCACGCCCATATACGTTCCGCAGCGGCACAGGTTTCCGCCCAGGCCGCCGGTCACCTGTTCATACGTCGGATTGGGATGGCGCTTCAGAAACGCGGTGACCGCCATGACGAATCCGGGCGTGCAGAAGCCGCACTGCTGCGCATCGTGCTCCACGAAGGCGGCCGAAACGGGAGAGAGTTGGCCCTCCGCAGCCAGGCCTTCAATCGTCGTGATCTCGTAATGCTGCGCGTCAATCGCCAGCACTGAGCAGGCGTACACGGCTTTCCCGTCCAGCATCACCGTGCAGGCGCCGCAGGTGGCGCGGTCGCACACCTTCTTTGCCCCCGTGATGTCCAGATGGTCGCGCAGAGCATCCAGCAGCGTGACGCGCGGCTCGACTTCGAGCGGGACAGACTTCCCATTGATCCTCAGCGTGATCGGCGTGGCACCAGGACCGGCCATCGCTGCCTGCGGCGCTGCTGCGGGCGCTGTTTCCAGCAGGCCTTCCGCGGCGATCACGCCCGCCGAAACTGTGACCCCTGCGCCCTTCAGGAAGGCGCGGCGCGAAAACCCCTTCGCGTCCCCACCGTCCTCCGGCTCCGGCAATCCGGCCGGCGGGCCGTTGCCGTCGAGCGGACGGCCGTCCTGCTCATCGCTCATCTGCGCACCTCCAAGAAATCCCACGAATCGGCTGGAACGACAGAGACGAACTCCCGGCAGAGTCGAAGAGGCATTTCTCCCCCAGCGGAGAAGCCATCGTACTCCTCTCCCGAAAGCGCTGCAAACGCAGTGCGCCGCCCGGCGAGAGCACGTTGCGCGCAGGCGATCCGCCTGGCGGGGAAACCAGGCTTCGCGGGATGCTGGAACAGACGTGGCCGCCGGCCACCGCGTTTCGACTCGCCCGTCTACGGCGCCGGGCGGTAGTAGCGCGCTCCGGCGCAGGCGCGGCACAGCGTGCGCCCGCCCACCACTACTTCACGCTTGAAGTTGATTCCCTCGCCGCACTGCGCGCACACCACGCGCGGGCCTTTGAACCCCGGCATATCTTCGGGCGGGACTTCGACGGCGCACCAGGCGGTATCGAACAGCTCTTCATCCGGCAGCACGGCGTAGGCTTTCTGCTGGCCGGCTTCTTTTTCCATCTCCGGGAACATCTCCCGCGCGCGTTGCTTCGAGGATTCCTTTGCCGAGACGCGCACCGCGCGGGACGTTTGCAGGTCCACGAAGGTAGCCGCTACCTTGCCCCAGTCGAAAAACTTCAGGCTCCGTTTTCCCAGCCGGCAATTCGCCACCAGCGCCACCGCGTCTGTCACGCAGCGATCGATCTCCACGTAGGTCACCAGGCGCTTGCGCTCCTTCACGGGGTCCTCGATGCCGAGCCGCCGCATCCCCAGCATGGCCAGGCGCACGCCCAGCACCTGACCCGCGCACAGATGCCCGTGCGCCTGTTCGGCCAGCCGGAGATATTCTTCGAGGGATTTCACGAGTCCGCCTGCTTACGATTTTTCAGGGAGCGCGACGCCTGTCGCCAGGGCCCCGCCCTCTCGTTTGCGCCGCGTTGCCCAGAAGGCGGCCACCGTCAGCGCCAGCGACACGGCGAGCAGCGTCCCGTCGCGCGCCAGCGTCCACCCGCTGATCGGCTCTCCCAGCCCGAAACATCCGCAACTGATCTGCTGACCCTCTTTCAGGCTGGGCTGGTAGGCGTGCACCATGGCGGTGAAAAACACGGCCATCAGTGCGCTTGCGGAGATCGTGGTAACCCGCGGCAATATCCCGGCGATCAGCGCAATGCCCACTGCCAGCTCCACCCAGGGCAGCACGTGGGCCACGGCCACCGCCGCGCTTTCCGGTATCAGCTTGTAGGCGTCGATCGCCATGGCAAACAGCAGAAAAGATGAGCGCAGCTTCGTGTACGCCGCGTAAAGGAACACGACCCCCAGCAGGATCCGTCCTGCAGCCATCACGTACCCGGCGGTGGAATACCGGCGCATTCCTATTTCTGGAGCTGCTCGTCGAGGAAGCGCTTCAACAGCGAGTAGGAAAGGTTTGCGGGCAAAATGTCCGTCTTCCCATTCGCGGTGATGTAGATGGTCGGCGTGGCCCGTACACCCCTCGAATTGCCCAGCGCGGTGTCGCTTTCGATGTAGGTGTCCATTTTGTGGCTCTGCACCAACTCCCGCACTTGCTTCATCTCCCGCGGCGTCAGTACGGAGGCCACGATCGCATCCACCTTGGCGTCCGGGCTGCCGCCCCGCGTCCAGACTTCCTGCTTGTCGTAGAGCGCCGCGTCTACCTCCTGGAATCTTCCAATCCGCGCCGCCGCGTTGGCATATTCCGCAGCCTCGCGGGAGTGCTCGTGGCCGATGACGCCTTTTAGCGGGAAGTCGCGGTGGATCAGATACACCTTTCCCTCGGCCACATACGTTTCCAGCATGGGGCGAATCGCTCGCTCGTAAAACAGCTTGCACACCGGGCAGGAATAGTCGCTGAACACTTCCAGCACGATGGGGGCGTTGCGTGAGCCCATCGACTTGTCCGGAGGGCCCTCCTCCGCCGCCGCTGACGCCGCTCTCGCGTGGGCGCGTGACTGCTTGCCCGCCGCCCAGGCGGTTCCCGCGAGCAGCGCGAACGCGGCCACGCTCGCCGTTACTCCTCTCCAACCTCGCATACGCCTCACCTCCAGGGTGTCCGTGTTCACGCCGGCTTCTCGCGAACCGAGATTCTACACTCATTCGTCCCGGTCGCGCCTCGCAGACGGAGAGTTTGGAAAGCGCCCTCTCGCGCCTGCGATACTCCAGGGTGCTGATAACCCGTGGAGAAAGAGTCGTCTGCTCCAGTCCGTTGTGATGCGGTGCGGTGCCAGGGCGGTTGGCAGACCCTGCTGCGTCAGAATCGGATAGCTCCGTTGAGTCGCTGATAATACGATAGTTAGCAGAATATTCTCGCTCCGATGCAAAGGACTTGACAATGATACACTCAAGGTGCATAATCGCTCTCGATTTGAGCCGGATTGGGCCTCTTCCCCCGTGGAAGTTTGGCTCCGGCTGGGAGGAGTCGGGCAATGAGCAAGATCATCGGGATTGACCTGGGCACGACCAACTCGGTTGTGGCCGTGATGCAGGGTGGCGAGCCGGTTGTGATCCCCAACCAAGAGGGTGGCCGGACCACGCCCTCGATCGTGGCCATCACCAAGGCCGGGGAGCGGCTGGTGGGCCAGGTGGCCAAGCGCCAGGCCGTCACGAATCCGGAGAACACGGTCTATTCCATCAAACGCTTCATGGGAAAACGGCAGGACGAGGTGGAGGAAGAAAAAAAGCGCGTGCCCTACAAGGTTATGGGCGGGCAGGATAATCACGCGCGCGTCGAGATTGCCGGCAAACCCTACAGCCCCGAACAGATTTCCGCCATGATCCTGCAGAAGCTGAAGGCCGCGGCAGAAGACTTCCTCGGCGAGAAGGTGCAGAAGGCCGTCATTACAGTTCCCGCCTACTTCAACGACAGCCAGCGGCAAGCCACCAAGCAGGCCGGAGAAATCGCCGGCATGGAGGTCGTGCGCATCATCAACGAGCCCACCGCGGCCGCGCTGGCCTACGGCCTGGACAAGAAGAAGGACGAGACCATCGCCGTCTTCGATCTGGGCGGCGGCACCTTCGACATCTCCATTCTCGAAGTGGGCGAAGGCGTAGTCGAGGTGAAGGCCACCAACGGCGACACGCACCTGGGCGGCGACGATATCGACATCCGGGTCATGGATTTTCTGATCGCCGAGTTCAAGAAAGAGCAGGGCGTGGACCTGAGCAAGGACCGGATGGCCATCCAGCGGCTCAAGGAAGCGGCGGAGAAGGCCAAGATCGAGCTTTCACAGATGATGGAAACGGAGGTCAATCTGCCCTTCGTCACTGCGGACGCCTCCGGGCCCAAGCACCTGCTCATCAAGCTGACTCGCGCGAAGCTCGAGCAGCTCATGGAAGACATCCTGCAGCGCACCATCGGGCCTGTGAAGCAGGCCATGACCGACGCCGGCATCACCGCAGACAAGATCGACGAGGTTGTCCTGGTGGGCGGCGCTACGCGCACCCCGCGGGTGCAGCAGATTGTAAAGGATCTGTTCGGCGGCAAGGAGCCGCACAAGGGCGTCAACCCGGACGAAGTCGTGGCCGTGGGCGCGGCTATCCAGGGCGGCGTGCTGGGCGGCGAGGTGAAGGACATCCTGCTGCTCGACGTGACCCCGCTCTCGCTCGGCGTGGAAACGCTGGGCGGCGTGATGACCCCCATGATCCAGCGCAACACCACGATTCCCACGCGCAAGGCAGAAGTCTTTTCCACCGCCGCGGACAATCAGCCCGAGGTCGAAATCCATGTGCTCCAGGGCGAGCGGCCCATGGCCCGCGACAACCGCACCCTCGGCAAGTTCAAGCTGCTGGGCATTCCTCCGGCTCCACGCGGCATGCCGCAGATCGAGGTGACTTTCGACATTGACGCCAACGGCATCCTGAACGTCGCGGCCAAGGACAAAGCCACGAACAAGGAGCAGAAAATCACCATCACCGCCTCCACCGGTCTCTCCAAGGACGAAGCGGAGAAGATGCGCCGCGAAGCGGAAGCGCACGCCGAGGACGACAAGAAGAACCTGCATGAAATCGAAGCCCGCAACCGGGCCGATAATCTGGTGTATCAGACCGAAAAGCTGATCCGCGAGAACCGCGAGAAGCTCTCGGAGGCCGACGTCCACGCCGCCGAGCAGGCCATTGAAGCGACCAAGAAGGCCATCAGCGAAGGCGGCGCGGAGCGCATCAACGCCGCGGTGGAAAGCCTGACACATGCCTCGCACCACCTGGCTGAAGCCATGTACAAGGCGGCTGCGGGATCCGCGGGCGCGCCCGGCGCAGCGGCCGGGGCGGCAGGCCCCGGCCCGGCGGGCGATGCCGGCGAGAAAAAAGAAGACGTGATCGACGCCGAATACGTGGACGTGGACGAATCCAAACGGCCGAACTGACGGCGCAGATGGACGTGGGTAGGGGCACGGCATGCCGTGCCCCTACGTTGCGTCCTGGCCCGGCGGAGCGGATTTGCTCCACCCATCCAGCACGCAGAGGAGTGCCTATTGAGCGCGGCTGAGGGAGTCCGGCGGATGACCCCGCCACAGGCGGTCCAGAAGCTCAAGGAAAATCTGTATCTCGTCCACGTGGGCCTTTCCGAGGCTCCCGGCGCGGATTGGAAGCGCCTGTTCTACGAGGCGCAGCAGCACGTTGCCGGAGACTTCATCCCCCGTGAGGTGGAAATCACCGGCTCCACGCTGCGCCTCCGCGCCTCAACTGAAAACGTGGCGGAACGCATCGCCACCGTGGATCGCTGGCTCGAGCGCGCCAATCAGAAAGAAGCGGCCATGGGCCTGCGCACCGAAGAAAAGCGCCGGAGGCGCCAGGAGATAGCGCAGGAGCACATGGAGCTGGTGGAAGTAAACGCGCGCTGGGCCAAGCTGTAGCGCGGGGTGTCCCGAAGCCCCGGGAGCCTTGCGACGATTCTCGGGCCAGGCGCGCCTGTGGGATTTCGGCGCACGGGCGGCACACGGCGCACAAAATGGCGAGCACAACCAAAGCCGACTACTACGACCTCCTCGGCGTCCGGCGCAAGGCCACGGCCAAGGAAATCCGCCAGGCCTACCGCAAGCTCGCGCGGAAGTATCACCCGGACCTGAACCCCGGTGACAAGTCCGCCGAGGAAAAATTCAAGCAGGTCCAGGAAGCCTACGACATTCTCTCCGATTCGAAAAAGCGCGGCATCTACGACCAGCACGGCTTCTACTCCGACAACATCCCTCCTGCCGGTGCGGGCCACCCCGGCGGCGCCGGCCCCGGCGGATTTCCCGTGGACTTCGGAGGGTTCGATTCCTCGGCGGCGGGCCCCGGAGCGGGCGGCAACTTCCGCGACATTTTCAGCCAGTTTTTCTCCGGCGGGGGAGGTGCTGCGGCGCACCCGGAAGCGGTCGAGGTTCCCGCCGACCTCGAATACCAGATTGACATAGATTTTTGGAAGGCCATTCGCGGCACCGTGGAAAAGATCAGCTACACGCGGCTGGATACCTGCGGCACCTGCCACGGCAGCGGCAAGGGCGGCGGCCCCGAACAGAGCTGCCCGGCCTGCGGCGGCTCGGGACGCCGCGCGCAATCCACCATGGGCATGCGCTTCAACGTGGCCTGCCCGCGCTGCGGCGGCACGGGCCGGCTGAGCAGCGCGTGCCCGGCGTGCAAGGGCGAAGGCCGCGTCCGCCGCACGGAAACGATGGACGTGCGCATCCCCGCGGGCGTGGACACGGGCTCGCGCGTGCGCGTTCCCGGCCGGGGCAACGTTCCGCTGCCCGGCTCCGCTCCCGGCGACCTCTACATTCTCACGCGTGTCGCGCCGCATCCCTATTTCACGCGCCGCGGCGACGATATCTACTCAAGCGTCCCGATCACCGTGGTGGAAGCTGCGCTCGGCGCCAAAATCGAAGTCCCCACGATTGACGGTCGCGCCTTGCTGCGCATTCCCCCGGGCACCACGAGCGGGCAGAAGTTCCGGCTGCGTGAGAAAGGAGTCGCGCCGGTGCGCGACCCGAAGCACCGGGGCGACCAGTACGTCGAGGTGCAGATCGTTCCCCCCAGCGCCGTGGACGAGCGCGCGCGGCAGATGCTCAAGGAGCTGGGGCATTTCTACGAGCAGGACCCGCGCAAGGAGATTTTCGAGAAGGCGGCCAAATAGCGCAGCCTCGGGATAGCGCTGGCTTCCCTCCGGCTCTTTTCGGATCGCCAGGCTGCGCAGCTAGGAATTGTAGCGGCGACTTTACGTCGCCATGTTCTCCGGCTTTGAAACGCTTATGGCGGCACGAACAAAAAAACGCGGCGCGGTCGGCTACATGATCAGCTCGGTGGCCGAGTTGCATAAGGTCCACCCGCAGACGCTGCGGCTCTACGAGCGCCACGGGCTCCTCAAGCCCTCGCGCTCGGAGGGCAACACGCGTCTTTACACGGAAGCCGACCTGGAACGCCTCGAAATCATTCTGAACCTGGCGCGCGAAATGGGCGTCAACCTCGCCGGCATCGAAATCATCCTGAATATGCGCGAAAAAATGAATCGCATGCAGGAGCAGATGGAACAGTTTCTGCACCTGCTCCAGCAGGAGATCGCCCGCGGCCTCTCCGGCGCTCAGGCCAACCCGCCCAAGGGCGCCATCGTGCGCACCAGCAATCCGCCGCGCCCGCCTCGGTCCGGTCCCGGCCGGCGCTCGTGAAAGATTTCGCATCCCGCAGGGTTTAGGGAGGAGGCCCGTCAAATGGGAGGAGCTACTTGTCCACGCGTTGCCTGATCGTTCTCACCTTCGCACTGGCCCTCGGTTCGTCTGCGGGCAGCGCGCAGCAGAATCGCACGAATGCTGGGCCGGCCTATCGCCACGCGTACTATCTTTTCCTGGCCGATCCGCCCCAGGCGTGCGAAGCCTGCTATGTCCCGCTCCTGCTCACGATCGCGCCTCTGGAAGACGCCGCAAAGAACCCTGGTGGCCAAGATGGCGATCTGATCACCACCTACGAGCGCGATTCCATCTACCAGCTCAACGGAATCGTGCACGTTGCATCTCGCGATGTGGAGGCCGCGCCGCGGACGGTCCGCGTTCGCGAGCGCAACTACCGTTACCAGGAAATTACCGCCGCCGAAGTCCTTAGGCTCTTCGAGAATCCGGAAGGCACGATCCCCGTCTCGCGGCCGTTTCTGCATCCCGATCTGCCCCCCGGGCCGAGCATCGAGAGGCTCATCGCGGACTTCCGCGCGGTGAAGTAGGCAACGAAACCATGCCAGCGGGCCGCGCGCCCCGCATTTGTCTCGCGCAGGGATTCCGGCCCTGACCGGGCGCCGCGGCTCTCCGCGCCGCTTGCCACGGCGCGCAGGCGCGTCTATCCTTCCTTTCATGGCGCGCGCGGATTGTCCCGGGTGCGGCGGCACCGGCTGGAAGACCGTTGAATCGCAGGGCGCGGC
>DATEQM010000221.1:0-5614 GCA_035272605.1 Candidatus Acidiferrales bacterium
AACCTGTCTCGTAGGAGGAAGTGGTTGGCTGGCCCGTGGTCATGGACATCTCCAGAGGAATCGCGGATTCCCCATTCTACTCCCGGCGCCGCTGAATTCTCTATTCTCCGCGGAGCGGGTTGCAGTAGACTGGAGCGTCCCACCGGAAGGCAGTCTCCGGCGGTTCCCCCCAGCGGTCGCAGTGGAAACTTTACCCGGAGGGCCCGCGTGGTAACTGCGGCTGGACGTTCGTCGAACCAAGCCAGCACCCAAGGAGCGAGCTTATGCTGAAGAGAATTGCGTTGTGTGTGGCTGTAGCCGCCGTTTTTGCGCTGCCAGCGGCGGCCCAGACGGTGGATGAGATCATCGCCAAGAGCATCGCGGCTCGGGGCGGAGAGGCGAAACTGCGGGCGGTGAAATCCATCCGCCTTTCGGGCCACATTGAGCTGGGCCCCGGGATGGTTGCCCCGATGACACTGGTGATCAAGCGCCCGGCGATGGTGCGGATGGAGTTCACGGTTCAGGGGATGACCGGCATCCAAGCCTACGACGGCAAAGAGGGATGGGACGTGATGCCGTTTCAGGGCAAGAAAGACGCGGAGCTCATGGCCGCGGACGACGTGAAGGAAATGGAAGACCAGGCTGATCTCGACGGTCCGCTGATGGACTACAAGGCCAAGGGGAACACCGTGGAATACCTGGGCAAGGAAAAAGTCGAGGGTTCGGACGCGTACAAGCTGAAGGTGACGAAGAAGAACGGCATCATCGAGACCAGCTTTATCGACGCGGATTCCGGGCTCGAAGTGAAAACGATCACCAAGGCCAAGATCCGCGGCAATGAGACCGAGATTGAAACCACGTATAGCGATTTTCGCGACGTGGATGGTTTGATCATTCCGTTTTCGCTCGAACAGGGTTCCGTCGGCAGCCCGCAGAAACAGAAAATTACGCTGGATAAGGTGGAGATCAATCCCGACGTGAACGACGCGCAATTCCATATGCCCGCTCCCGCTCCCGCGCCGGCGGAGACCGCGAAACCGGAAGCGAAGCCCGCGGAGAAGCCGGGCGCGAGCCAGCGGAGGTAGCACAGGCCCGTTTCGGCGGGTCTGTGGCCCCGGGGGCCCAATCGCAGCCTTTACGTCTGACCGCCGAATAACCCGGGGGGCGCAGCGCCCCGCGCATGCGTAGGCACCCCATCAGGCAAAGATTACTCGGCGCGGCAGCGCACTCACGAGAATGGGGGAGCCGGGCGGGAGGCTGCCGATTTTCACACCGGGTGAGAGGAAGGACCACGCCGGCGCGTGCAGACTTTCGAGTGACGCCCCGGGTCGAGGAGGAAGGAAATGGAGCAGCACAAACGGAAAATGGGGAAAGGCGTGCGCGTGGCGGGCGGATTGCTGCTGGCTACGGGTCTAGTGGCGGCTGGTGCGTTGCTCGCGCCGCAGAGCGCGCGGGCCGGCGACACCAAGTTCGATTCCGATTCGCTGGGCAACCTCAACGCACGTGCCATCGGCCCCGCGGTGATGGGAGGGCGCATTGCTGCCATCGACGCCTACGCCGGGGACAAAGTGACCGTGTACGTGGGAGCCGCGGGCGGCGGCGTGTGGAAGTCGGACAACGGCGGGCTCACGTTCAAGCCCGTGTTCGACGACTACGTGCAGTCCATCGGGGCCGTGCGCATTGATCCCAAGAACCAGAACACGGTGTGGGTAGGCACGGGCGAGTCGTGGGTGCGCAACAGCGTTTCCGTAGGCGCGGGTGTTTACAAGACCACCGACGGCGGCGACGACTGGCAGCTCATGGGCCTGACGGATACGGAACACATCAGCCGCATCCTGATAAGCCCGAAGGACAGCAACACCGTGTACGTCTGCGCGCTGGGGCACCTGTGGAACAGCAATGCGGAGCGCGGCGTTTTCCGCACAAAAGACGGCGGGAAGACCTGGAAAAAGGTTCTCTACGTGAATGAAGACACGGGCTGCGCCGATGTGGCCGCCGACCCCCAGGATCCCGACATCCTGTACGCCGGCATGTGGCAGGTGCGGCGTTATCCCTGGAAATTCATTTCGGGCGGACCCGGCAGCGGCCTCTATCGTTCGACCGACGGCGGCGAGACCTGGAAGCCGATCCGCAAGGGATTGCCGGAGAGCGAGCTGGGGCGCATCGGGATCGCCACGGCGCCTTCGCGGGCGAGCACAGTTTACGCGGTGGTGGAAGCGAAGGAGACCGCGCTCTACCGCTCCGACGATCTGGGCGAGAACTGGACGAAGATGAATACTTCGTTCAACGTGCAGGGCCGGCCTTTTTATTTTGCCTACCTGGTGGTGGATCCCACCGATTACCGGCGCGTGTATAAGCCGGGATTCGGGCTGACCGTGAGCGACGACGGCGGGAAGTCGTTTGAAGGCGTGGGCGGTGGAATCGGCGGCGGCGGGTACCACAGCGACCTGCACGCCTTCTGGATCGATCCGAAGAATTCCTATCATCTGATGCTGGGTACGGACGGCGGAGTGTATTCCTCGAGCGACCGCGGAGCCCACTGGCGGATGCTGGCGGCGCTGCCCGTTTCGCAGTTCTACCACGTGACCTACGATATGCAGATACCCTACAACGTCTACGGGGGATTGCAGGACAACGGGACATGGACGGGGCCCTCGAAGTATACCGGCGGCATCCCGAACCGCGTGTGGCGCAACGTGGCCTTCGGCGACGGATTCTCCGCGCAGGTGGATCAGAGCGACCCGGACTATATCTACGTGGAATTCCAAGGCGGGCACGTGACCCGCTACCGCCTGTCGAACGGTGAGAGCAAGAACATTCGGCCCTTCGCGAAGCCCGGCGAGCCGGAACTGCGCTTCAACTGGAATACGCCGCTGCTCACGCGCGCCGGGCGCACAGCGACGCTGTACCTCGGCTCGCAGTATCTCTACCGTTCGACGGACCGCGGGGATTCCTGGGTGCGCCTTTCGCCGGACCTGACCACCAACAATCCCGAGAAGGAGAAGCAGGAGGAATCCGGCGGGCTGACCGTGGACAATACGGACGCCGAGAAGCACTGCACCATCTACACGATCAGCGAGTCACCCAAGAACGCAAATGTAATCTGGGTGGGCACCGACGACGGCAACATCCAGGTGACGCGCGACGCCGGCAAGACCTGGACTAACGTGACGAAGAATCTTCCGGGCATCCCCGAGGCCACCTGGGTCTCCACCGTGGAGGCCGGCCATTTTGAGGAAGGCACGGCCTACGCCTCGCTCGACGGCCACCAGACCGGCGATAGGAAGACCTACCTGGTCCGCACGCGCGACTACGGGAAGACCTGGGAATCGCTCGCGACGCCGGACATCAGCGGCTACGCCCACGTGATTCGCGAGGACCTGGTGAATCCGAATCTGCTGTTTGCGGGGACGGAAATGGGCCTGTACATCTCCGTGGATGGCGGAAAGAACTGGGCGAAATTCACCGGCGGGTTCCCGAAGAGCGTGGCCGTGCGCGACCTGGCCATCCAGCCGCGCGAGGACGACCTGATCGTGGCCACACACGGCCGCGGAATCTACATCGTGGACGACCTAACGGCGCTGCGAGCGCTCACCCAGGAGGTGCTGGACAAAGATTTCGCCATGCTACCCAGCCGGAATGGCGTGGAGACGCTCTATACCTTCGAGCAGCGGTTTGACGGCGACGGCAACTTCACCGGCGATTCCGGCCGGGACGGGGCCCGGATCGCCTACTACCTGAAAAAGCGCATGCTGGTGGGCCAGTTCAAAGCCGCGGTGTACGACGGGAAAGGCAACTTGATCGAGGATCTGTCCACCTCCAGGCGCAAGGGCCTGAACGTGCTGGAATGGAGCATGAGGATGAAGCCGCCGAAGACCCCGCCGGCTACCGCGCTGGTGGAAGACCCGTACACGTTCATCGGCCCGTACGTTCCCGACGGGACCTACACGGTGAAAATCACGCGAGGGCAAGAGACGGCCACCGCGGAGATCCACGTCACTCCGGACCCGCGCGCCAAGCACACGGCTGCGGACCGCGCGGATCAGCAAAGGACCGCCACCGAGGCCTATCACCTGGTGGAACACATCGCCTACGTCGTGGACGCCGTCACGGAGCTGGGCGCCCAGGCAGCCGACCGCGCCGCCAAGCTTCCTGCCGGTGATGCCCTGCGCCAACGCCTCGAAGTATTGCGCGACTCGCTCGCCGCCACTCAGAAGAAGCTGGCCGCGTCGAAGGAAGGCGCCTTTACCGGCGAAATCAAGCTGCGAGAGAAGATCCTGGAAGTCTATGGCGGTATCAACGGCTACGCGGGCCGGCCCACAGAGTCGCAGACCAACCAACTGGCTGCCCTGACGAAGGAGCTGGACGGCCTGGAAGCCGAGTTCCGCGCCTCGGCCGAGAAGGAAGTGGCTGCCGCGAACCCGGAGTTGAAGAAGAAGGGGCTTTCTTCACTGAAGCTGCTGAGCCAGGAAGATTGGCGGAAAAAGGACCAAAAGCAGGGCGGCGGGATGATGGCGCTCGATACCGACATGGGCAGCCTGGAGCCACAAGCCCTTTCCTTTCTGTGTGTTAGATAAAGGCCCAGGATTCACCACGCCCCGACGGGCTATGGGCAAGATTTCCACATTCCTCGGCCGTTCCTGTGAGTTTCCACGGGTTGACCGCGAGGCGCTCGCCGGGCTATAACCATTGGGCTGGGGCGCCCACCACCGTGCCGGGATCCTTCCCGGGCCATCCTGCTCCGGCGGCTGCGTTGCATCCTAGGGGGACACGAAATGAGCGGCGAATCGGCTATAGATGTCCTGCGCACCGAGCACCGTGCCATCCTGCGCATGCTGGATGTGACGCGCGAGCTGGCGCACCTGATGGAGGCCGGCGCCGAAGTGCCACCGGATATGCTGGACTCGGTGGCGGAGTTCCTCCGGGTGTTTGGCGACGCGCACATGCGCAAAGAGGAAGAGCATCTGTTCCCGGCCCTCGGAAAGCGAGGCGTCTCGCTGGACGGGATGGCGATCGAAACGCTCCAGCGCGACCATGACCGCACCCGCACGCTGCTGGGGAAAATGTCCGATGCCGCCATCGCTTACCGGGAGCGCCGTCCCAAGGCCGACCGCAACTGGGGCCGATTTGCCAGCGAATACGCCTCGGTATTGCGGCGCCACATTGATAAGGAACAGGAAATCTTTTACCCTGCTGCCGAACAGATCCTTTCTCCCGACGAGCGCCATCACCTGGGCGAAACGCTCCGGCGGACCTCGGAAGAAACCGCGGCCCAGGAGAGCAGCCGGCGGTTCAGCCAAATGGCCGATTCCCTCGCCGCGGAAATAGTCGTCTAGTGGCGCGGCCACTCCTGGCTGCGCTTCTCACGGATAAATGCGGGAAAAAGCGAGCAGGCTGAAAGCCCGCTCTACAGCGGAATCCGGAAGCGGGCCACGCAGCCATGTGAGTCGCTGCGGTTCTCCAGCGCGAGCGAGCCGCCGTGGGCTTCTGCGATCTGCCGGCAGAGCACCAGGCCGATTCCCGAGCCGCCCGGCTTGGTGGTGAAGAAGGGCACGAAGAGGTTGGCGGTATTCGAGAGGCCGGGGCCCTCATCCTGCACCTCGATTTCGACGAATCCGGCGTCCTTCCGCCAGGC
>DATEQM010000222.1:0-4980 GCA_035272605.1 Candidatus Acidiferrales bacterium
TAATCAGCCCGGGGAAATATCCACGAGCTGCGACGGAGGAGCGAGAAGTCGCACGGCCTCCCTCTCTCCCATGAACTCACCCTCAAGCAAAACGCACGCGGAACTGTCCAGCACGCTGCCGCACGGCCGGCTTCACGATGATTTCGACGTCCCTGCCCATCCGCGTGAGGCACCGCAACAAGCGCCTTTCGGAGACGCCTCGAAACTGTCCCTTGAGCCATTTGGAGATCGTCGGTTGGGTCAGGCGCAGGAGTCTTGCCGCCTTCTCTTGCGTCAGCCCGCGCTGCCGGATGATCTCAGCAATCTTGGCCACCAATTGCACCTTTACCAGCATGCCTTCGGCGTCCCCATAGCCGAGATCCGCGTAGACGTTTCCGCTGCCCTTTTCGATCGGGACGCCATTGACGCCGCCTTTCTTTTTCATCTTTCCAACTCCTTGGCGAATTGCTCCGCCGCGACCGCCGCAACCGATAGCCCCGCCGTCCCCGTCAGGATGCTGCGCAGATTCTCCAGCATGGCGTAGAGTGTATCCGCCTTCCGTCAGCATCCGACCTAGAAGTGCGCTTTTTGCATGCCGACCCGGTCGGGACCAGCCACCGCCTCATTCCTCTCTCGATCCCTACTCGCCACTAGCCACTCGCCCCTCGCCCCTCCCCACTGCCTTATCCAGCCTCTACCCCTTACCCCGAAACGATCGTCGCTTAAAACCCTGTTGCCCCGGGGGCACACCCCAATCTAATGCGTGCCGTTTCTGCCCTTGGTAGCGACGCCAGCCTGCCCGCCGAAGCTTTAGCCTAGGAGGACCACCGCCCCTCGCGCCTGCGCCACTTGGAAACTTACGACTTGAGGTCCACATCCCCGGCCGTCACATGGGCGTGCAGCCGGTATTTTCCGTTGCCGTCCTTGCGGACGGAATTGCCCAGCCAGCCTTTGGGATCGCCGAACTGGCTGCCGCTCACGTCGCCGAACTTCACGGAGAGATCCACGTGGGAATAATCCTCATGGCTGCCCACCTGAATGGTCAGTTCACCCCCGGTCAGCTCGAGGTCCTTGTCTCCCGCCATGCCTTCGATGGTCCGGTCGTCCAGACGCTTCAGGAAACGATACAGAGTCGTGAAATCGGGCACACTCATGAGCCCCAGGGTCTGGCGCAATTCGCGGTGCTCGCTCAGACGCACCTCGGCTTCGCGAAAGGTCCAATCCTCGTAGCGCATCAGGCAGAGGACCGCCAGCAACTGCGGCTGCGTGAATTGGCGCTTGCTGAACCGGGTTCGGTAGCGAGGGAGCACCGCTGGGAGACTTGCAGGGCGATGCGAGCGAACGGCAGGAGACCAACTTCGGCCATTGCACCTCCTACCCATGAAGCACACAGTAAATGCGAGGAGTTGGCGACCGGGAATTCTCGCCGCCGTATCGAGGATGTCAACAGAGCCAGATGACTTCTAGCCTTCCTGGAGTGCGCGCAATTGCCTGTCTGCACGGCGCATGCGCAAGGCGAGGGTCAAGGCGACGCCCTCGAGCAATTGGATGGCAATCATTTTGTGCTCGCGGGCCAAGGCATCGAATCGGTCGCGCGGAAGAGCGAAAAGTTCCGTTTCGGTGACGGCAATAGCGTCCGTGGAACGAGTCTGGCGATCGAAAAAGGCCATTTCCCCGAGAAAATCGCCGCGGCCAAAGGTGGCCACGTGATAGTGGATTTTTCCGGCGACAGCGAACTGGATGCGCACCACCCCGCGGCGGATCAGGAGCAGTTCGTCCCCGCGATCGCCACGCGAGAAAATTCTTTCTCCCGCCTGGTAGGAGCGCTGCTCCATGCAGGATTCGAGAGCGGCGAGCGTTTCTTCCTTGCGGCCGGCAAAAAGGCCGATGTCGCGGAGTTCCAGCGGGGTTTCGGCCGCGCGCGCCGGCATCTCCTCGCCGAGAATGCGCTCTTCGATCCACAGCAGCGCGTCGTCGCGCGTTTCGAAGATCTGCACGGAGCGCTCCGGCCGGACGATGCCGACCTTTTTGAAGTACTGCTCGATATCGCGGCCGCTGGGGACCTTCAGCGCGAAGTGGCAGAAAATGAGGAAGGCTTTGTGTTCGGCCAGGGTGTCCTCGACCTGTTCGAGGACGTGGGCGGCGGTCACGTCCACACTGAGTACGCGCCGCATATCCAACACGACGTACGTGCGCGTCTTGAGTTCAGGTTCGAGCGCGGACAGGAGCCGGTCCGCGGTTCCAAAGAAAAGGCTGCCCTGGAGCTCGAAAATTACGGTGCGGTCGCCATACTGTTCGAGCACGGCCATTTCCTCCGGCAAGCGCACCCGCCGGGAAAACGTCTGGTTGCCATAGGTCTTCCTGCGGACCACGGAACCGCCGCTCTGTTCGCGAATGAACAGCAGAATGGCCAGGCCAATGCCCACTGCGGAAGCTGCGATCAGGCTGACGGCCTTGGCTACCACCACGACCGACAGGATCACCACGAAGTCCAGGATGGTCGAGCGCGACCGGAGCAACTGGAGACTGTCCCAGTCGAACATGCGGAAGCCCACCACGATCAGGATGCCGGCCAGAGCCGCGAGGGGGATCCAGGCGATCAGCCCGCCCAGAAGGAGGAAAGCGACCAGGGCGAGCACGCCTTCCAGCACTCCGGAAAGACGCTTTTGCCCGCCGCTGGACAGGTTGACGAGAGTAGCGCCCGTCTGGCCCGAGCCCGGGACGCCTCCGACCAGCGCCGCCACGATGTTGCCGAGACCCTGGCCGATCAACTCGCGGTTGGAGTTGTGCCGCGTGCGCGTGAGCGCGTCGAGGACGACGGAGGTTTTTAGCGTGTCGATGGAAAGAAGGACGGCCAGTGTGAGCGTGGGCGTAAGCAGGAATCTGAAGTCGGACAGGCCCAGGGTGCCGATGGCCTTGGCACGCCCGCTCACAGCCGCCAGCAAGCCGCCGCCGGCACCGAGCGGACCTACCACCAACTGGTTGCCCGCCAGAGTGAGCAGCGAATGATCGGAAAGGCCGAGCGCGAAGTACACCAGCGAGCCGCCGAAAAGGCCGAGGATGACGGCGGGCACGGCGCGCGTCACTTTGGGCGCGAGGACCATCACCGCAATGGTGACGGCGCCCACCGCCAGGCTCTTTCCATTCCACAGAGAGGGCGAAAGGAGAGCGGCCCCGAATGCTTTGCCTTTCGGCACGCCCAGGAAAATGGGCCCCTCGCTGATGATAATCAACAAGCCGACGCCGCTCGAAAAGCCGCTCACAACCGGGTAGGGCATGTACTTGATCAGGCGACCCAGCCGGACGGCGCCGAAGCCCACCTGGAGCAGGCCGCAGAGCAGAGCCAAGAGCGTAAGCATCAGCAAGGCGGAATTCGGAGAATGACCCTCGCGGATGAGTTCGACGGCAAATGCCGTGAGCACGGCAGCGGCGGGCGCGGAGGGCGTGGTGATCAACCGGTTGGTGCCGCCAAAGGTGGGAGCGACGATGCCGAGCGCAACCGTACCTAGGACGCCGGCGAGCGCTCCCTGCGCCGCGTAGCTGGCGCCCAAGGGGGAAAAGATGGCCACGCCAAAGGCGAGAGCGGACGGCAGGGCGACGAGCATCGCCGCAAGGCCGCCCCAAAATTCCCCCTTCAGATTGCCGGACCCCTGAGTCTCCAAAGTGAGCCGATGATAGCACCGGGGAGCGTGCTTGATTCATGCGGGGAAGGAAAAGGAGGCGAACGGGGCGGCGCATGGCCGTCCTCGCTTACCCTGCGGCGAGTTCCTGGCTGGCGCGGATCTGCTGCCAGCGGCGCGGGCGCTTCCTCACGTCGAGCACTTTTTTGCGCAGGCGGATGGATTTCGGAGTGACCTCGACGTACTCGTCGTCGGCGATGAATTCGATGGCCTGCTCGAGATTGAGCACGTGGGGCGGGATCAGGCGAATGGCTTCGTCGGCGGTGGAGGCGCGCATGTTGGTCTGCTTCTTTTCCCGGGTCACGTTGACGTCCATGTCCGCCTCGCGCGAGTTTTCGCCGACCACCATGCCTTCGTACACTTGCACGCCGGGGCCGATAAACAGCTCGCCGCGCTCCTGGAGGTTCCAGAGCGCGAAGGCGGTGGACTCGCCGGCGCGGTCGGCCACGAGCGCGCCGGTGGGACGGAGCGCCATTTCTCCGCCGTAGGGAATCCAGCCGTCGAAAATGGTGTGAATCAGCGCGGTGCCGCGCGTGTCGGTAAGGAGCTGGCTGCGCAGGCCGATGAGGCCGCGCGCGGGGATGCGGAATTCCATGCGCACGCGTCCCGAACCGTGGTTGATCATCTTGACCATCTCGCCGCGGCGCGCGCCCAGGCCTTCCATGAGGATGCCGATGAAGGTTTCCGGGCAGTCCACGACAAGCAGTTCCTGCGGCTCGAGCTTGCGGCCGGCTTCGGTGCGCACCACGATTTCCGGCTTGCCCACGAGCAATTCGTAACCTTCGCGGCGCATGGTTTCAATGAGGATGGCGAGCTGCAGCTCCCCGCGGCCGAGCACGCGGAAGGAATCGGTCGTATCGCCGTCTTCCACGCGGATGGAGACGTTGGTGAGCAGCTCTTTTTCGAGGCGGCTGCGGAGATCGCGGGAAGTGACCAGGGAGCCTTCGCGGCCGGAGAGCGGTCCGGTATTGACAGTGAAGACCATGGCCAGGGTGGGCTCGTCCACGGTGAGCGGCTCGAGCGGCGCGGGCGCTTCGAGAGAAGTGATGCTCTCGCCGATTTGGATGTCTTCAACGCCGGCGATGGCCACCATGTCGCCGCAGGGGACGGCGTCGGCTTCGTCTCGTTCCAGGCCGCGGAAGGTGAAGAGCTTGGTGAGGCGCGCGGGCTGGAGCGCGCCCGAGAGTTTGCTGATGCCGACCTCGGCGCCGCGGTGCAGCGTCCCGTTGAACACGCGGCCGATGGCCAGGCGGCCGAGGAAGTCGCTGTAGTCCAGATTGGTTACTTGGACCTGGAGAACGCCTTCGGGATCGCCGGCGGG
>DATEQM010000223.1:0-5353 GCA_035272605.1 Candidatus Acidiferrales bacterium
AAGACTTTTGTTTTGTGTCGGTTGCGGCGTTTTCGCGATGTAACCGAGAGGGCGGAGCTGTGCCTTCAATTCAACAAATGAATATTGCCGGGGCCGCGGAGGCCCAAATCACGGCCAGCCTCCGCGCAGACGTGGATGTGACGTTGCCGTGGTTCGCGCTCTACACTAGGTCGCGGTTCGAAAAACTGGTGGCCGAACAACTGGAGCGCAAACGCATGCCCGTGTTTCTCCCGCTGCGGATGGAAATGCACCGCTGGCAGGACCGCTACCAGAAAGTCGAGGTGCCGATGTTTCGCGGCTATTTGTTCGCGCAGTTCTCCCCGAATTCGCCGGAGCGCACAGCGGTTCTGCGAACCGCCGGCGTGGTGCGCATTGTGGGATTCGGCCAGCAGGACGCGGAAGTGCCCGCGGAACAGATCGAATCGCTGCGAAGAGTTGCCGAGGATGGCGCACTGCTCCATTCCCACCGCTACCTGCGCATCGGACAGCGCGTGAAGATAGCGAGCGGCGCGCTTGCGGGAGTGGAGGGAATCCTGGTGCGCATCCGGAAGCAGGACCGGCTGGTGATCGCGGTAGATGCGATCCGGCAGGCGGTGGCGGTGGAATTGTCAGGTTACGAGGTCATCCCGGTATAGCGGAGTGATGGGCACGAAAACGAATCCGGTAGGGGAGACGCTGGCGGTGACGGCAGGTGGCGCGCTGGCGCCGGTCGGGACACCGGCGGCGAGTGTCGCGCCGGTGGTCAAACGGATCGTGCCGGCCGGGCGCTGGTTCGCCTGGAACCTGAAGGAACTGGTGGACTATCGCGAACTGCTCTACTTCCTGGTGTGGCGCGAAATCAAAGTCCGCTACAAACAAACCATCATCGGCGCGGGCTGGGCGGTGCTCCAGCCGCTCGCCACCATGGTGGTGTTCAGCCTGTTTTTCGGCCGGCTGGCGAAGATTCCCTCGGGCGGCCTGCCGTATCCTCTCTTCTTCTACGCCGCGTTGCTGCCTTGGACCTATTTTGCCGGTGCGCTCACCGGAGCGACGGGCAGCGTGGTGGAAAATCAGCGGGTGATCACGAAGGTTTATTTCCCGCGGGTGCTGCTGCCGCTCTCGGCCGTGTTTTCCGGGCTGGTGGATTTTGGCATCGCCTTCGTGCTGCTGATCGGCATGGGGTTTTACTACCGGGTGACACCGGGACCGTGGCTGGCATTCGTGCCGCTATTCCTGTTGCTGGCCATGCTCACGGCGCTGGGCGCAGGGCTGTGGTTGGCGGCGCTGAACGCGCTGTACCGGGACGTGCGCTACGTGGTGCCGTTTCTGGTGCAGTTCTGGCTGTTCGCCTCGCCGGTGGCGTACCCCTCGAGTCTCGTGCCGCCGCGCTGGCGAGGCCTATATGGATTGAATCCGATGGCCGGAGTGATTGACGGGTTCCGCTGGGCGGTCACCGGGCAGAATCCTCCGAGTGTCCCGATGCTGGCGGCGTCCGCGGGAGCCGTGGTGGTGATGGTTGTGGCGGGCTTGTGGTATTTCCGGCGGATGGAAGCGACGGTGGCGGATGTGGTGTAGGGCGAGGCGGGGCGTCGGATTTTGATGAGTGCAGCGGCCATCAGCGTGGCTGGGTTGGGCAAACGCTTCCGGCTGGGCGAGCGGGAGCGCTACGTGGCGCTGCGCGACGTGCTGGCGCGGGCGGCGAAGGCGGCGTTCCGCCGGCGGAGCGGCGGAAATGGAAACGGCCGCGCGCACATCTGGGCGCTGCGCGAAGTGTCGTTCGACGTGCACGAAGGGGAGACGATCGGGATCATCGGGCGCAACGGCGCGGGGAAATCCACGCTCCTGAAAATCCTCGCGGGCATCACCTTGCCGACGGAGGGCTGGGCGGAAGTGCGTGGCCGCGTGGGCAGCCTGCTCGAGGTGGGCACCGGGTTCCATCCCGAGCTCACCGGGCGCGAGAACATTTACTTTTCCGGGTCCATCCTGGGCATGAAGCGGCGGGAGATTGACCGGAAGTTCGACGAGATCGCCGCGTTCTCCGGCGTGGAGACTTTTCTCGATACCCCGCTGAAGCATTACAGCAGCGGGATGCAGTTGCGGCTGGCATTTTCCGTGGCCGCGCACCTGGAGCCGGAAGTGCTCCTGGTGGACGAAGTGCTGGCCGTGGGCGACCTGGAATTCCAGAGAAAGTGTCTGGGAAAAATGGAAGAGGTGACGCGCGGCGGGCGCACCGTGCTGTTCGTCAGCCACAACATGGGCGCGGTGCGGCGCATCTGCACGCGCGGCGTGTGGCTGGATGGCGGGACGGTGCGGCTGGCGGGCTCGGCCGGGGAGTGCGTGGACGCGTATACGGCGAGCGTGGAAGCGGCGGCGGAGGCGGGCACAGGCGTGTTCGATCTCCGCACGCGGAAAGACCGTGTGGGCTCGGGGGCCGTGCTGCTGCGCGAGTTGCGGCTGCTGGACAGCGAAAATCGCCCGCGGGGCAGCGTGGAATTCGGTGAGCCGTTCATGCTGGTGTTCGAGATCGAATGCCAGCGCTCGACACCTTCGAGCTTCGTGGGTCTGACGTTGCTGGGAGACGACGGAACGAGTGTTCTTGGCTCCCACCTTTACGATTCCGCGGAGATGCGCTACCTCCAGGCCGGCTCGCGCCACACGATTTCCTGCCGGGTGGCGCCCAACCTGCTAAAACCGGGGCGGTACTCGTTGCAGGTCGGCGTACTCGATTACGCGACCTGGGAGTGCGTGGACTTATTTTACTCGGCCGGCGATTTCATTGTCGAAGCGGGCTCGGGGCGGTTCGGGCGGCTGGCTGACGCGCGGCCCGCCTACGTGCAGCCGGTGCTGGATTGGAAATGGGAATGAACGGCCAAGCGGCGGAATTCCACTGCTGGCACGCGGGCACGCGCGACGAGGCGCTGCGCAAAGGCGAGTATCTGTGGTCCCTGTATGGGGGATTTCTGCGCGATGCGCCCATCGTGGACCTGGGCTGCGGCGAGGGGGCGTTGCTTCTGTGGTTGAAGGAACACGGCCATGGCCGCGTGCTCGGCGTCGAATCGAATGCGGAACTTTGCGGACTGGCGGAGTCGTTCGGTGTTCCCGTGGAGCGATCTGATCTGCTGGAATATGTGCGCGCAAACGGCCGCGAGCCTGCGGTGTTCTTCTACCTCGACGTGATCGAGCATGTGCCGTTTGCTGTGAACGAAGAGGTATTTCGCCGGCTGCCCATGGGGAGCCGGGTGATCGTGCAGACTCCGAACACGAATTCGGTGCTGGGGCATCAGTACTATCTCCAGGTGCCGTCCCACGTGGCGCCGTATTCGCCGCACGTCCTTCGTGATCTCCTGGGTCGCCTCGGATATTCCGCGGTGGCCGAAGGCAGCGTCGGCAGCCGCCCTCCGACATGGAAAAACCGGCTTCGCGCCATGGTTCTCCGGAGGGTTCTGGGACTCGATCCGGATCTGTTGTGCGGCGGCGGGAATTATTTTGTGGTTGCGGACAGGGTACGAAGCGCGTAGCGCAATGAAGCCACCAATCAGCGTCTACATTCCCTGCTACAACGCCGAGGCCTACCTCGCGCGCGTGCTGGAAGGAGTGTTGGCGCAGACGCTGCGAGCCGATGAAATGATCGTGGTGGACGATGGCTCGCGGGACCGCAGCGTGGAGATAGCCGCGCGGTTTCCGGTGACGGTGATCCGCCAGGAGCAGAACCGTGGGCTGGCTGCGGCGCGCAACGCGGCCATGCGCGCGGCGCGCAACGAGTTGGTGGCCGCGCTCGACGCCGATGTTGTTCCCGAGCCCGAATGGCTCGCGCGGCTGGCGCCGCATTTCGAGAATACGAAAGTGGCGCTGGGCGGCGGGAAGCTGGTGGAAGCGGTGGAGCGTGGCGTGGCGGACCGCTGGCGGGCCGTGCATTTGCGGCAGCACTGGGGCGATGCGGCCATGGAAAATCCGTGGTTCGTTTTCGGGGCCAATACCATGGCGCGGCGCTCGGCCCTGCTGGAAGCGGGCGGCTACGACGAGCGGTTGCGCACCAACGGCGAGGATTCCAATCTGTCCATGCGGCTACGCGAACGCGGATGGAGCACGTTCTACGAGCCCTCGGCGCTGTGCCGGCACCTGCGCGAGGATACCGTGCGCACGGCGCTCGAAACCTATTGGCGCTACCGGCGCGATTTTCTGAACCCCATGACGCCGGGGAAAATCTGGCGGATGTTCCGCTACCAGCACATCGGCAGCGCGCGATACGTGCTGCGGGAGGACCTGCGGGCGCGGCGCTATGAATTTCTCGGCATGGACGCCCTGCTGTTGTTCGCTTCTTCATGGAACGACGCGAAGTTGTGGCGATCCCAGCCTCCGGCCGCGGGCGGCCGGCAGACCGAGACCCCCTCGAGCGAGGTGACATCCTGATGCGCATTCTGATTACGGGTGGGAGCGGATTTGTGGGTGCGCAACTGGCGTTTTATTTTGCGCAGCGCCGGCACCGCGTGACGGTGATGGACAACCTGGTGCGGCGGGGGAGCGAGCTGAACCTACCGTTGTTCCAGCGCGAAGGGATCGCCTTCGTGCACGGGGACGTGCGCAACCGCGAGGACTTCGCGAACATCGAGAGTCCGGTGGACGCGATGGTGGATGCGAGCGCGCAGCCCTCCGCCGTGGCCGGGTTCGCCAACCCGGTATTCGACCTGACGAACAACACGTTCGGCTTGGTGAACGCGCTGGAATTCGCGCGCGCGCGCGGCTGCCCATTGATTTTCTTCAGCACCAACCGCGTGTACAGCGCCGACCACATCAACGCGTTGCCGCGGCGGGAAGAGGCCACGCGCTGGACGTGGGATACGGCGGCCTGGACCGCGCTGCCTGCGGCGGAGCGCGTCGCGGGCTTCGATCCCGCGCACGGCATTGCGGAGGAGTTCAGCGTGGATGGCGGGCAGCACGGCGTCTACGGGCTGAGCAAAATCATGGCGGACCTGGCGTGCCAGGAGTATGCAGACGCCTTTGGCGTGAAGACGGTGATCAACCGGTGCGGCGTGCTGGCCGGCGAGGGGCAGTTCGGGAAATCGGAGCAGGGCTGGACGGCGTGGTGGGCCATCGCGCATCACTTCGGGCTGCCGCTGCGCATCATCGGATGGGGCGGAAAGCAGTCGCGCGACGTGCTGTTTATCGAAGACGTGTGCCGGCTCGTCGAGAGGGAAATCGAGCAGGTGGACCGCATCGCCGGCCAGGTGTTCAACATCGGCGGCGGCGCGCGGAACACGGTGTCGCTTGGGGAAGCGACGGAGCTGATGCGGCGGAAATTCGGACGGAGCGTCCCGGTGACCGTGGAAACGGAAGCGCGGAAGGCCGACCTGTGCGTCTATTTCACCGACGCGCG
>DATEQM010000224.1:0-8668 GCA_035272605.1 Candidatus Acidiferrales bacterium
CGATCAGTTCGCGCCGCGATGCGGTCACCTGCCGCAGCACGCTCTGCGAGACTTCCAGGGAACGCGGCTCGACGCTGGTCCGGTGGGAATCGCGCGCCGCCGTGGGCGCGAACTCCCCGCTGGCGTTCAGCATCATCAGCACGCCGCGCTCCGTGCGCGTCACGCGGATCGCCGCGTCCACCACCGAGGCCAGCACGTCTTCCAGCGACAGGCTAGAGTGCAGCGCCCTCGCCACGTCCAGCAGGACGCCCAGATGGTAGAGGTCGCGCGAAGGCGTGTCTGCCGCCGCCGCCGTCTCCACCCGCTCGATAATTTCCTCCAGGGAGGCTTCCTCGCCCGCGTAGATGATCCTGAAGGAATCCGGCACGCCGAAATCGATCGAATCCTTCGGCTTCAGTTCGTGGCGTTTCACCTCGGTGCCGTTCACGCGCGTGCCGTGGCGGCTTTGCGCATCGAGCAGCACGAAGCGGTCTGCTTCCATCACGATGGTGGCCTGCTGCCGGCTGATGCGGTTGTCGCGCAGCGTCAGCTCGTTGCCCGCCTGGCGCCCGATGCGGAAGGGTAGCTTCCGCACGGCCAGTTCCTGCCGCGCGCCACTTGGGTCCACCAGAATCAACCGGGGAGTCCGGTGCATTTCAACCTCGTTGCCGCGCCGTTTCCGGTTCGAATCCCGAAACTTCGGGATTCGAGTTCCCTACGCGCAGGCAGGCCCCCTTCAGGCGGGTGGAGAATCCACAAAGACAGGCAAATAGTAGGCAAATCGCGCGCAGAAGTAAACAAAGACGTGGCGGGAGGGCGGGAGCAGGAATTCCAGCAGGGGGGTGAACACGAAGTCAGGAAAACAGGCCACCGGCCGCTTCCCGGCGGTGCGATCAACCGATGTGCTGCGCGCGCTCGCGCGCCTCCCACGCTCCGCTCAGCCGGCGAATGGTTTCCCGCAGCCGCACGGCGAGGTCGGCGATCGTCTCCAGGCGTGGCACGGCGTCCTGCGGGAGCCACTGGCGGCGGTTCAGCAGCATTTCCGCATTGCCCAGGATGCCGGTAAGGGGATTGTTCAATTCGTGGCGAAGAATGGAGCCGAAATCCGTGGCCTCGTCGGCATTCGATTCTGCAATCCTCTCGAGCAGGCGGCGCGCCGAGAGCATCCGCCGCTCGATGAGTGCGGCGGCGAGATCGAGAAAGTCTTCGCCCTCCGGAACGCAGTCCGCCGTGCCGGCCACCACCAGCACAGCCAGCTCCCGCGCGCTTTCCGGACGGACCGCGGCAACCACGGGAGCATAGCGGGCCAGCTCGCGGATGGTGCTGCGCACCTCCTCTCCGGAGAGCACAGTTTCGTCCAGGAAAATCACCGCGGGAAGCAGGCGTTCGATCAGGCGCCGCGCGTGCCGCAGCGACGTGGCCTGGCGCACCTCGCAGCTTGCCGGCCCGCCCGCGAGCCACGCTGCAATGCGTTCCCCCGTGGTCTCGCTCGGGGAGACCACCAGCACGGTGGCAGGATGCATCCGCATCATTCACCCACAGCCGGGGCCCGCGGAACGGGCGCGGCCGATTCGGCGGCCGCCGCGCGCCGCCCGCTGAGCACGCTGCGGACGGTCTGGGTCAGCTCGTCCACCAGGAAAGGCTTCGCCAGGTAGGGCAGGGAATTGCGCCGCACAAAATCGAGCGTGAGCGGCCGCAGCGTATCGCCGGTGATGAACAGCACGCGGTCGCGGCTGGTGCGGCCGCGGCGCAGCGCATCCTCGTAGAGGGCGCGGCCGTCGAGTTTCGGCATCTTCAGGTCGCAGATCAGCAGGTCGAAATCCTCCTGGTTCAACCGTTCGAGGGCCTGGACGCTGTCCAGGATGGTTTCCACGTCGTGGCCCTCTTCGCGAAGCACGTCGGCCACCAGGCTGGCCACCGTGGGCTCGTCTTCCACCACCAGAATCCGCCGCCGCACCCCTGGCCCGGCTTCCGGACGGCTCAGGACCACTGCGGGCGCCACGCCCGCGGGCTCGTCCTCTTCTTCCCGTGAAGCCGGTGCCGCCGGCAGATCGACCACGAACGTGGCGCCGCGGCCCGGTTCGCTCTCCACGCTCACTTCGCCGCCGTGCTCCTGAGCGATCGCGTTGACGATGGAAAGGCCCAGTCCCGTGCCCGCGCCGGCCTGCTTGGTGGTGTAGAACGGATCGAAAATGCGCGGCAGCGCTTCGCGGGGAATTCCGGCGCCGTCGTCGCGCACCTCCAGCCGCACCGCGTGCGGTCTCCGGCTCGACGTGCGCACCTCGATCTCCCCCTGGCCGGGGCCGTTCTCCAGCGCCTGTTCCGCGTTCATCAGGAGATTCAGCACCATCTGCTGGAGCTGCTGGGGATCGGCCAGGACGGGAGGGAGGCCGGGCTCCAGGTCCAGCGTCAGGCTGATGTTCTCCAATCGCAGTTCGTAGTCGCGCAGGGCGATGGTTTGCTTCACGATTTCGTTCAGCCGCACGCGCTTCCGCTGCGGCTTCTCCTCCCGCGCAAAGAGCAGCAGGTTGCGCACGATGGTGCCGGCGCGCTGCGCCTCGTCGAAGATGCGTTTGATCTCGCCGTCACCCTTCGATCGGCTCAGCAGGAGTTGCGCGTAACCCACGATGCTGGTCAGCGGATTGTTCAGCTCGTGCGCGATGCCGGAAATGATCTGGCCGAGCGCGGCCAACTTTTCCGTTTGCGGCTGCCGCGACCCCAGCCGGGGCTCGCCGCTCGTCTCCCGGTAGAGTTCCAGCCAGCCCAGCCGCTCGCCTTCCGCATTGCGCACGGGACGCGCAAAGCGTTCGAGCACGCGTGGCGCAGGCCGTTCCAGTTCCACCTCGTCCCAGGCTACCTCGTCGTCCCGCCGCTGGATCTCCCGCCAGCGCGCTTCCGCGCCGCGCGGGTCGCGGAAGTTGCCGCGCACGGCGGCCAGCAGTTCGTCGAATGTCTTGATTTTCCCCATCCGTTCCGGAGCAATGCCCAGCAGAAGCGGCAGCCGCGCGTTGGCCAGCCGCACGCGCCCGCCGGGTTCCACCAGCAGCACAGCGTTCTCCATGGAATCGAGCAATGCGGCGAGCCACTGGTCGTTCACGCGCGTGCGCGCGATGCGCTGCTCGTCCGCCAGTGCCAGGGCGGCCAGCGGGGCGCGCAGTTCCAGCCGTTCGCGCGTCGCCTCGCCCGGCGCGTCCGCCGCTATGCCCGCCACCAGCAGTCCGATCGGCGCGCCACGCGCCTCCAGGGGAATCGCCACCACGCTCTCGATCCCCTGGCGCCGGAAGGGCCAACTCTCGCCGCTTGTCCCCCTCGAGGCTTCAGGACTGGACGGTACCTCGCCGCAGACGGTGCGCCGGCCATCGAGTGCCGCGCGCCAGATGGGAACGAAACTCTCGTTTCCGAGTGCCGCCTCCGTGCCCGGTGGTCCTTCCACGGCCACAAACGAAACTCCCCGGCTTCCCGCCGCGCACCGCGCGATGGCCACAAACAGCGCCCCGCTCGATTCCCGCGCCTGTGCCGCCAGCCGCCGCACCACGCCCGGCTCGCCGTCCGCGAGCCCCTGGACGAGTTCCGAGCAGGCTTCCAACTCCGCGTCCCGGTCTTCGGGGCCGGTGGGCCGGCCTCCGGGCCGCTGCCAGATCCGAAATCCTTTTGACGATGCCATTCGCTCCCTACAATCCCAGCCGCAGAATCAGGTAGCTCGAGGCCAGCGCGCTCACCATGGCCATGGCGTATTCCATCGCCAACCTCATCTCCCTCGAAAGCTGAGCTCTGGGTCTGTAATCCATGGTCTGGCGGCGCATTCCCGGATTCCGAGGCCAGCGGCGATGCTCTCACGCTGCGCTCGGACGAGCCTCTATGCCCCGCGCAGACTTCACAGCACAACGGCATCCACAGTCGCCACGCTAACTCCGCCGAATGCAGTGGGTTGAAAGGAACGATCTCAGGTGTGATACGCCCAGCGTTCCAGACCGGGCCGGTTTTTCCCTGAATGGGAGTGAGCGACAGCCAGAGCACTTCCGGGACAGAGGGACTTACGAGCCGGTCGAGGAGTATTGCCGCAAGCCCCGGTTCCAGGTGAACAGCAGCACGCCGAAGCACGCCGCCGCCACCAGGGGCGCCAGCGGAGCCCAATCCCGTAGCTCGTGCCTGCCCAGCAGATGCGCGCTGGGATAGAAACTGGCGAACGCGAACGGCACCAGCCAGCTCAGCAGGAACTGAATCCACTGGCTGTAAATCGACAGCGGGTAGCGGCCAAAGGCGATCAGGTTCCACACCGGCGGGTGGATGCCGATGCGGTCTTCGAACCAGAAGGAAGCGCAGCTCAGGGTCATGAAGAAGAAAATGTAAATCGCGGCGCCGCACACGCCAAATATCACCACGAGCGCCACGTCGCCGGCGGTCCACACGTAGCCCATCCGCCGCGCCGCCCACCACATGGCCAGCGCTCCCGTGGCCGCCTCGTGCAGCGACTCGATGCGGAAGGCTTCAAACATCACCTGGAAAAGCGAAGACACGGGCCGCAGCAGCACCCGGTCGAATTTCCCTTCCATGATGTAGTTGTTCCCGAACTCGTAGATGTTGGGGCTGAACACATTGAAAAGGCCGAAGGGAATCAGCCCGAAGCCGTACAGGAAAAGCGTTTGCTCCAGGCTCCAGCCGCGCAACTGGGCGATTTTGGTGAACAGCACGAGCAGAAAGCCGAAGGCGGACAGCGTGGCGAGCAGGCTCGTCCCCAGGCCGATCAAAAAATCGCCGCGATACTCCACCCGCGCCTTTGCGTAGTTGGCGAAGTAGGAGACCAGCAGGTCGATGTGCCGGCGCACGTCAGCCTCCGTGGATGGTGATGCGGCGGATCGAGGCGCGCCACCACAGCGCCCCCAGCCACAGCAGAGCCGCCGCCCACACCCATTGCACCACCAGCATCCGTGCCGCCTGGCCGGTGGTCAGTTTTCCCAGATAGATTTGCAGCGGCGTGTAGGCGATGTGCTCGAACGGAAGCCAGGCCAGCGGAACCCGCGCCCATTCCGGAAAGAAGCTGATGGGAATCAGCACGCCGGAGAGCAGTTCCATCATCCAGAATTTCGCGCGGATGAGCGCGAGGATGGAAGTCAGATGGATGGCGCAGGTGCCGATCAGGAAGTTGATTGCGCCCACCAGCACAAAGCTCCCCAGCGCCCCCGCGCAGAATAGCGCCAGGTGCGCCGCGCCGGCGGGCCCACGGACGGGGAACAGCAGCACCACCAGCACGGCCGTCGGCGCGGTCAGCAGCATCAGCCGGAACGTGGATTCGCCCGCCGCGCGCGCCAGCCACATGCCCTGCACCGAGAGCGGCCGGATCAGCTCGTTCACGATTTTTCCTTCCAGTACTTCGTAGGACATTTCCTGGTCCACCGTGTTCCAGTAGAACGAGCGGAGGATCCAACCGACGGCGACGTAGGTGAGCATCTGCCCCAGGTCGTAGCCGGCGATCGGCCCGCGCGAATTGCGAAACACCGCGCTCCAGATGAAGTAGTACACCGTGACGTTGATCAGATACGTAAAGATGCCGGTGAAGTAGCGCAGGCGGAACGCCAATATGTTCACAAACCCGATGCGCGCGCATTCCACGTACGGCGATATAAAATGAGCAAAATCTTTCACTGCAAACGCACCTCGCGCAGCGCCTCGTCCGCAACCGTAGCGCCGGCGTCCCGCGCCGGCCCCTTGATCCCCTCGCGCCTCATTGCAAACTCACCTCGCGCAGCGCTTCCCCGGCGTATATGCGCTTCACCACGTCTTCGATGGACTCGTCTTCGATCACCAGGTCGCGCACCTCCACGCGGCTCAGCACCTGGCGCACCAGGTCGCTGGTGTTCACGCGCGTGCGGTCAAAGCGCACGCGGCAGGTCAGCTCGTCCACCGTTTCCAGCTCCAGGCCGTCCATGCGCATCTCGGCCAGGAGCGCGCTCGCTGCCGCATCGCGCATCACGAACTTCACTTGCTTGGTGCGCAGCAGGCGCTGCTTCAGCAGGTCCAGCGGGCCGTCGTAGAGCAGCCGGCCGCGGTCAATGATGATGATGCGGCGGCACAGCGCCTCGATGTCGTCCAGATCGTGCGTGGTCAGCAGCACGGTGGTGCGGAAGCGCTCGTTGATGGCGCGGAGAAACCGCCGGATGTGGTCCTTGGCCACTACGTCCAGGCCGATGGTGGGCTCGTCCAGGAACAGCAGCGGGGGATTGTGGAGCAGCGCCGCGGCCAGGTCGCACCGCATGCGCTCGCCCAGCGAAAGTTTGCGCACCGGCGTGTGCAGGTAATCCGTCAAACCCAGGATCTCGCCGAAAACGGCCATGCGCTCGTCGTAGTCGCGCTGCGACACGCCGTACATCTTCCGCAGCAGTTGGAAGGATTCGATCACCGCGATGTCCCACCAGAGCTGGGTGCGCTGGCCAAAAACCACGCCGATGGTGCGCACGTACTGCGTGCGGTCGCGCCAGGGCAGGTAGCTGCCCACGCGCAACTCGCCCGACGTGGGCACCAGGATGCCCGTCAGCATTTTGATGGTCGTGGATTTGCCCGCGCCGTTCGGACCGATGTAGCCGACCATTTCTCCCTGCGTCACGTCGAAGGTGATGCGATCCACCGCCTGGACGGTCTGGTAATCGCGCACGAACAGGTTTTGCAGCCCGCCCCAGATGCCTGGCCGCCGCCGGAACGTGCGGAAATCCTTCGAGAGGTCCTGGACGTGAATTAAGGAGTCACTGGGCATGGCGGAGACAAGTGTAGCAAAGGGAGCGTGGGATGGTTCGCCCTTCGGCAAGGCCGTAGTGGGTCAGGTTGCCCAGTAGCACAGACAATCCTGTCTGTGCGCGCGCTCAACTGGCTCAATCCTCGCCAGCAAGGAAAGAGTGAGCCACGCCACAGGCCCATCCGGACAAACTGACCCACTACCGGCAAGGCACTCAGGGGTGATGAACCCGCAGATGAGTCCCGCGTGACTGCCAGTGGCCCGCAGGCACAGGGTCACTGACCACTCACGGCCTCTTCACGTCGCCGCCGGAGGTTCCGGCCCCGACGCCCAGGTACTCGAGCATCTGCCTCGCTTCCTTGGCGTAGGCGCCCGCGGGAGCCAGTTGCAGATATTTCCTGAGCGCTTCGACTGCGCCGGGAGCCACGATCCGGGAGCCATCCTTGCCCGTTTTCGTGGCGGAAAACAGCAGCGCGCCTTCGATGAAATAGGCGTCGGCCCGGTTGGGGTTGGCGGCGATGGCCTTGTTGCACGCGTCCACGGCGCCGTCGAGGGTTCGGGTGTTGTAATACATGACGCACAGGTTGTAATAGGCGGTGTCCGTGTCGGCAGCGAGCTCCGCAGCCTTCGCAGACGCCGCTATCGCTTCACTGTTTTTCTTCAGTTTCAGATAGGCATTGCCCTGATGGATGAGCATCTGCACCATCCCCGCCTGGGCCCGGTCGCGATCGGATTTCACAATCACAGAGCCATTCGCCGGATTACTCGAGAGAAATCGCTGCACCGCCTGGATGCCCTTCTCGTAGCTCTCCGCGGCGTGTTCGTAATCTCCGCTGGACATTTGCGCGTCTCCAAGAGCCTCGAAATAGTCCCAGCGCGTGGGGTCGGCGGCGACGATGGCCTTCAAAGCGGAGATCTCGGCCGGCTGATCGCCCGCGCGAAGCGCGGATTCGTAGCGGTGGACGAGAGCGTCGAGTTCGGGGTTCTTCGCGTATTCAGCCGCACCGGCGCCCGCTGGCGGGCGACTCGCGCCCCCCGGTGAGGGACTAGAGGACGCCGCGGCGCCCGCGCCTGAGGCTGAGCCGGCGGCGGCGCCGGAAATGTCGATATCGAGCCGGATTGGTGCGTCCGGGGCGCTGGTGAGCGGGAGCGTTTTGCGGAACAGCTTGTCGCCCCCGGCGTTCAGGATGGACACGATGTAGGTGCCCCGGGCCACCTCGGGAATGCTGAATGTCCCGTACTTGTCGGTTGTGGCGCGGTAGGCCTGGAAAGTGTCCTGATTACTCAGAATCACCTGCACGCCCGAGAGAGATTTGCCCGCGTCCGTGATGCGGCCGTCCGCGCGGGTGGTGCTTGCCTGCGGCCAGGACGCCGGGGCACAGAGCGCGAGCGCCGCGGCTGCCAGCAGTCTGCGAATCGATTTGGCGTTCATCATGCTCGGGCCTCCGCACGGGACGGGCTGTCAGTATTCTATCAACTGAGGAAAGCTGCGTGTGATTCGGGCGGGGAGCCCCCAAAGCGGAAGGGCGAGGGGTCGGAGGGGAATCACCCGGCTCCGCAAGCGCAGCGCGGATGACGGGGACACCGAGCCCGAGGGCGAAGCCCTTGCCATGGAGCGTGAGGTCCGCCGCTATAATCGGCCGGAAAATCGAGAGGCCCTGTGGGGGCCCGAGACAGGAGGTAGAGCGAACTCTGCGCGGGAACCGAATCCTGATTTGTTGTGCTAATTTCTGCTAGTGGGCTGCACTGGAGCGATCCGCAATCCGGGCAGGCCTAGGCATAAGGAATCACAGTGGCAGAAAAGATCGTTCAGTTTGTTTTCAGACCCTATCCCCGTTGCTATGTCTATATTCATTATGATCCTAGAAAAGTGCGGCCAGGGGACAAGGAACAAGTCGATCATGTGGTGTACGTAGGGAGAGGAACGCGCGCAAGAGCTTGGGTAGATACAAGGCCCTGCTC
>DATEQM010000225.1:0-12401 GCA_035272605.1 Candidatus Acidiferrales bacterium
CCCGGGGCGGCAGGGAGAATTGACCCTCCTCGCCGCCCGGTGTAGCTTAGGGGCTGGTTTGCAGCCGTTTGCCGCCGGAGGCCGTGGAAGGCTTCTTCCGCGGGCTGCACAAACCGTTGTTCGGTCGAAAGGAGCCCAGCGCATGTTCACACGAGTTGTTGAGGTCAGAACGAAACCAGGAAAAGCAAAGGAACTTTGCCACACCATCCACGAGAGAGTGCTGAGCACGTTAAAAGCCCAGCCAGGCTTTGTGGATGAGATCGTGCTGATATCGGACACGGACGCCGAGCGAGTTCTGGCCCTGAGCTTTTGGAAGACGAAAGAGGACGCCGAGCGGCACAGCCACGAGCAGTACTCGAAAATCAGCGACGTGATCCAACATGAGGTGCACAGCGCGCCCAAGGTCCATATGTATGCTGTAGAGACTTCCACCGCCCACAAGATTGCGAAGGGAAAGGCGACCTAGCGTAGTTTCATTGCCGCTCCTGGGGCCCGCAGCTTCTTGCACAGGCCTCCCAATTCCACAATTTTGGCGCTATTCCCTGTTTGCCCGACTGACGCTGAGGCAATTGCAGCGATGCCGCGGTGCAGAGGAAGTCAGGAGGATGGTTTGCTGGCACACGAAGATCCGGCCTCTGCGGAGCGCCACGCCCTCGTGGATGAGTCCTATCCTCCTGCTGGCTACGCTTGGTACGTGGTCGGTGTCCTCACCGTCGCCTACATTTTCGCATTCATGGATCGCCAGATTCTGAACCTGTTGGTGCGGCCCATCAGGCGCGATCTCGGCATTTCCGACACGCAGATGAGCCTGCTCATGGGCTTTAGCTTTGCGATCTTCTACTCGTTTTTCGGTTTTCCTCTCGGCCGCCTCGCGGACTTCAAGAGCCGGCGCACGATCGTCGCTCTGGGGATGGCTCTCTGGAGCTTCTTAACGGCCGGGTGCGGCGTGGCCCGGCAGTTCTGGCATTTTCTGCTGCTGCGAATGGGCGTAGGGGTCGGCGAAGCGGCACTTTCGCCTTCCGCTTATTCTCTTATCTCCGACTATTTCCCCAAGGAGCGGCGCGCTACAGCAATCAGCGTGTACTCCATGGCTTATTACCTCGGCTCGGGCCTGGCTTTGGTTCTTGGCGGACTGATCGTAGGCTATGCATCCAGGAGAGGAAACTGGGTTCTCCCCATTGTCGGCACCATTCACGCGTGGCAGGTGATCTTCTTTATCGTAGGACTTCCGGGAATCCTGCTCGCTCTGCTCATGTATACGGTCAAGGAGCCGGCGCGCAAAGGCGCCAGAATGAGGGAAACTGCAGAAGGCAAAATAACTCTCGCCAGAGTGTCCCTGCGCGACGTCATCGCTTACATCAGCCAGAATCGCGCGACCTTCGTCTGCCATAATCTTGGCTTCGCATTGCTCGCTTTTTCAGGCTACGGCGTCTCCGCGTGGATTCCCACTTTCTTTATTCGCAGATATAGCTGGACGGCTTCCCAGGCAGGCGTGGTATACGGCACGATTGTCTGCGTATTCGGGACTCTGGGGATCGTGACCGGGGGCTGGCTGGCGGACTGGCTGGCGCGGCGTGGTTTTGCCGACTCGAGTATGCGGGTGGGAGTGATCGGGGCTCTGGCCTGGTTGCCTGCCGGCATTCTCTATCCCCTGATGCCCAGCGGGAATTGGGCCGCTGCGGTCTTGGTTCCCACCATATTCGTGACCAGCATGCCCGTGGGTGTGGCGGCCGCGGCCGTGCAGGAGATAATGCCAAATGTCATGCGCGGTCAGGCGTCCGCGCTCTATCTCTTCGTGATCAATCTCATCGGCCTTGGGCTGGGGCCCACCGCCGTGGCCGTGATGACCGACTACGTGTTCCACAACGACAATGCGGTCCACTATTCGTTGCTCATCGTCGGTGCCATCGCGCACATAGGGGCCGCCCTGCTCCTGTGGCTTGGTTTGAAACCCTATGTTTCGAGCCTCGACCGCTTGAGGGAATGGACCAAGATCAATTTATAGGCTGAGTGTGGCAGGGCAGCCGAAATTCCGGCAAGTGGAACTATTGCAGTCGACGCTGGAACTAGCTGCCTGCGGGGATGGGGCGGTGAGCTCCCGCCCTCATAGGGCCATATGGATGCCCACGGCGTGTAGCCGGCGCTCGAGGGTATCCTTTGCGTACTCGATCATCTCCTCGCGAAGCGTTTGAGGAGTGAATCCGGGCCAAGCTTCCTCGAAGTGCTTGCCACCATAATAGCTCATGTCTCCCCGAGGAGGTGTCATGGTCTTCTCGATCAGGGGAAGCGCTTCCCGAATCGTATTTTGAATCACCGGGGCGAAGCGAGCCGGGTCTTTCCTCACCATGTCTTGTAGATATTTCACGCCAAACAGCACATGCCGCGATTCGTCTCGTGTGGCGGCAGTGAAGCCCTGATAGTAGCCAAATTTTCGTCCCCAACGCCGGGCGCCCTCGAGCTGGTAGCGCATGCCGGTGAGAAACATAGCGCCCTCGACCGCGAGATGATAAACGGTGACGAAAGTCACGGCGGTATCCAGATCCTTGGGGTGCGAAGCGAGGCGCTGAGCGAGGGTGGGCAGCCACCGATAGAAGAAATAATCGTAGCCTTCACTTTCCTGCGGACCGATCCCTATTTCCTTCACCAACTCATCCAAGCTTGCTGCCCGGGTGCCCACCACTTCGCGCCAGTAACGATCGAAGAAAATGGTGTGCCGCACCTCGTCTGCGAGCTGGGTCGCAGCGAAGGCCTCTACTTCCTTGTTGGGCGCGGCCCAAACAAAGGGAGCCAATAAAGAAGCCACGCGTTCTTCTCCATCAAAGAACATGCGCATGCTCCACACGCGCCGCTTCTTCGTTTCCTGCGACAGAAGTTCCCATTCCGCCTTGTCGTGTGAGAAATCCAGCTCGTCGGGTGACCACGCTTGTTTGATTGCTTTGCGGTAGAGATCCAGATAGGACGGCAGCCTGTCCAAACCGCGGTCGACAATGGCCAATACATCGTCAATATACAGGTTGCTCATGGCCCGGAGCGGCGTTCCGCCAATGAGCGCTTCCAGTTCGTGGTCACTCACCTGTCTCACTTCAAGCATCGCTCTCTCTCCTCCCGCGCCGCCATAGGCTCGAATCGGCCGCCTGGCAGCGCGCTGCCGGATATATTGGTCCCCAGGAACGGCAGGGAGTATACAGATTTCGGGACTAATTGGGAAGAGAAGACTCCAGGCTCAGGAACTTGGGCCCCTGCTTCAACCGGAATTGCCCGTTCACTGTTTCCCAGATCCAGCCGGAATAGCCGTAACCGCCGACCGGCTTGACGATCAGAGCACCGCGCCAGGAAGAACTGCGCGGCTCATTCAGCGACACCGTGCCGAAGCGGCCGAAGGTGTAATCGGCTACTGGATGGCAGTACGACTCGCCGCGCAAGCCGCGCGCAACTTCTGCCGCCTGTTCTCCACCGAAGACGGCGGCGCGCAGGCCGTACTTCTGCCGGCGCGCGCGGGCGAGCACTTCACCGGCACTGGCGAAGCTCGAGGTGAAGGCAACCGGGCCAAAAACCTCTTCCTGCATCCCCAACATGTCGTCGGTGGCATCCTTCACGATCGTGGGGAAGATCAGGTTGCCCTCGATTTTCCCGCCCACGAGAATTTGGGCGCCTTTTGTTTGCGCGTCATGGAGCTGCATCTGGATCCGCTCGATGGCGAGGTTGCTTCTGACCGGCGAAACGTCGGTGCGCGCGTCAGCCGGGTCGCCCACCGCGAGCTGCTTCGCCCGCTCCACGAAGGTCCCGAGAAACCTCTCATAGACGGGCTTCTGGACGAAAATCCTTTTGGGCGCCGTACAGGTTTGCCCGGAATAGTTGAACTTCGATTGCATCAGGTCGTCGAGCGCAAAGTCGAGGTCGGCGCCGGCAAAGACGATGAAGGGGTCTTGTCCTGGCCCTTCGAAGACCATCTTCTTGCGCGTCTCACGAAACGCCTGCTGGTAAGGCAGGATATTGGCGTCGAATCCGAAAACAACGACGACGGAAACTTCTGGGGACTTCAAAGACTCTTCGAGAAAAGCGGTTCCTGGGCCCCTGTAAAACGTTACCGCGTCACCGAAAATGGGCTGGTAGATGCTCTCCGTCAAGGTCATCACACGCGGCGCTTTTGAGGAAAACTTTACCAGGACCTTGTTGCCGACCAGATAGATCGAGCTGATGGCGGCGTTCAGCCAGGCGCTGCCGTTGTAGGAAAGCGCGAGTGCGACGCGCGAGCCCGGTCCACCCAATGGCCTCCGCTCGGCAAGCAAGGCGCGCGCCTGCTCCAGCATGTGGAGCCGCTCAATCGCCAAGCTTACCTCCCGGTTGGTGTCTTTGACGGCGAAAAACAGGTCTCGCGCAGCCGCGTCAATGATTTTTGCGCGGTTGGCTTCGAGCGCGTCGGCGAGCGCGAAGATCTTCCCGAGCCGTTCATCAAAAGACATGGCCACTCACTTCCCAGCCATCCCAGCTCTATTTCGCCCTCGCCTTCCGTTGTGATCCTCCGCTCTCGATTGCCGTGGGCGGCTCGCTCCTCGTTCTGCGCGATTAAATCATTCCCGGCGGCCGCTGGTCTTGTGCAGGCATCGCTCGCCCAAGTCGCAACTTCGACCGGGCCTTTGACAGACGGATGCGGTTTGCAAAGGCCGGTTCGGGCCAGCCTGGCGTCTGGCAACCAGAGCTGTGCACTGCGCTCTTCGAGCTTCTGGCGGAACCGCACTTCCGGGCGCAGTGACGCGCATCACCTTTCGCGGTGCTGCGCGTCACTCCGCGCGAAAATCGGATGGATTAGAAAACGGCCTTGACAATTCCGGGGGCTGGGACTATACCGCCAGCATCCGACTGAGCAAAGCCCCTGGGCCAGACTCGCCGTGAGGATGGAATGAGTAACACGAAAATCAGCAGGAGACACTGAAATGGCTACCCCCAAAGTTCTTTCCTGGCCTGCGATTCCGAAGCTTACCCCGGATGAGGTCTATGCCGGACTTTCCGATCAGGCCAAGGAATACCCGCTCTTCCTGGAATCCATCACGCGCCAGGAAAAGAATTTCGAGAAGCCGGAAGCCTTGTCTCGCCTCCGGGTGCTCGATTGCAGCACGCGGATGATGATTGGCCACTGGTGCTCGTCGATGCTATCCGAACTGGGCGCCGAGGTCATCAAGGTTGAACCACCGGGGGGAGACCCCCTGCGCCAGAACACGCCGTTCGGGCGCAAGGAGTACATGTTCCGAGATAAGGAAACGGGGGAGGAAGTCGGCGGACAGTTCTTGCACGAAATGCGGAACAAGCTTTCCGTTACCCTGAACCTCGAGACCGAGGAAGGCCGCGAAATCCTCAAGAAGTTGGCTGTCCACTCCGACGTGGTGATCGAGAATGGCCCACCGGGCCAATGGGACGCCTGGGGCATCGGTTATCGGCAGTTGCGAGAGATCAATCCGCGGCTGATCTACTGCTGGGTGGGCCAGCGCGGTCAGTGGGGTCCACTGAAAGACAAGCCGGGGATGCTCGACCCAGTGGCCCAAGCCGCCTGCGGCTTTGTGCACGGCACCGGCGACCCGAAAGAGTTCGGCGGGCAACCGACCCGTTCCGCCTTGTGGGTGGCCGACCACGTCGGCGGGACTGCTGCGGCGATGGGAATTCTTGCTGCCGTGCTATACCGCGAGAACGTATCCGGAGAAGGCCAGTTCATCGAAGCTACGGCTGCCGAGTCCATCATCCGCATCTTGGATTACAGTTGGGGCTGGTACTCGATGGACGGCAGTATCCGCCCGCGGTACGGGAACTGGGACCTGGCGATCAACATCTACGCCGTCAATCCGTGCAAGGACGGCTACATGATGGTCGGCGGTGGCCACGACCGGCTGTGGTACCGGATCTGGCGAACCGTGGGGGACGAACAGCCGGCGGTGGAGGAGGATATTCTGGGCGATCCGCACCTGCGCGAAGTCACGGAACGGCTGGCGCATGACATGCAGGTGAAGACCTACACGATGCTGGGAGAGTGGTTGAAAGATAATCCCCGCAGCGAGGCCGAGCGCAAACTCTCCAAGCAGCAAGTGGCCTCCGGCGGGGTGCTCTACGTGAACGAGGTGGCCGAATACCCGCACTTCAAGTATCGCGGCCACGTGGCCGAGTACGACTCGCCGCACTACGGCAAAATCCTCTACGGTACCACTCCCTTCCTACAGCACAAGACTCCGGGCCGGCTCAAGTGGCTCGGCCGCCCAACCGGCTATGACAACCAGGATGTATATCGCCGACTGCTCGGCTTCACGCGGGATGACTTTGCGCGGCTGAGTGAAACGGGCGTCACGCATGAGGAAGAAGAGGAGGAATTGTGATGGCCAGGGAAACCGCTGCAGCAAAGCAAACGCAGACTTTTGACGAGTACTGCCGCGAGACCTTCGACTTCAAGAAGGCATTTGGCAAGCCCGAGGCGCTCAAGGGCTACCGCGTGCTCTCCTGCACGCAGTACATCCTTGGCCCCTCCTGTGCCTCCTACTTCGCAGAACTCGGCGCCGAGGTGATCAAGATCGAGGCACCGCGACGGGGCGAGGCCATGCGCCATACCACGCCCTTCAACGAGCCGTTCCTGTATCCGCTCTCTCGCTGGGTGCCGGAGCGCGGCACCGGCCTGGGGTTCCTGGGTGCGAACCCGAACGAATACTTCACCTCCATTGACTTTCACCGCAAAGAGGGCCAGGACATCGTGAAGAAACTGGCGGCCAAGTCCGACGTGTTCGTGGAGAACTATCGTCCCGGCACGTTTGACCGCTGGGGCATCGGTTACCGACAGCTCAAGGAGATTAATCCCCGGCTGATCTATTGCTGGCTAGGCGGCTTCGGTGGCTGGGGGCCGGGGCGCGTGCGGGCTTCCTACGACATCCTCGGCCAATCCCAGGGCGGCAATTTTGGCATGACCGGCAAGCAGGAATTCCTAGGGGGCGCGCCCGCCAAGCACACCATCTGGCTGGCGGACTACTGGGGCGGCATGATGGCAGCGGTGCAGGTCCTCGCTGCACTGTACTGGCGTGACAGGATTTCCGGCGAGGGCACCTTCACGGAGTATTCGCAGGTGCACGGAGTCACGCGCCAGCTTGAGTACGCTCTGCCCTTGTATGGCCGGCACGGTATTACCCGCGAGCGCTGGGGCAACTGGGATACGCAGTTGTGTGTGCACGGGATCATCAAGTGCGGCAAATCCTCCTACCCGCAATCGGAGAACCCCCAGGAGCAAGAGGAGGGCTACATCCTCATCAGTGCTTACGAGGACAAGGACTTCGCTCGCCTTTGTCAGACCGTCGGTGACGGCAATCTGGCGGGAAAGTATGCCAAGCAGGACATCCGCATACAGGCGAAGAGTCAGATGGAGATTTATCCCTGGCTCGAAAAGTGGGCGGCGAATAAGACGAAGGAAGAGGTTGCCGCGATTTTGGATAAGGCCAACATCATCAACCAGCCGGTATGGAACTCCAAGGAGGTCGCCAACAATCCGCACTGGCTGGAGCGCGGGGCAGTCCGCTGGCTGGACGACCCCACCTATGGCGACTTGTTGCACCAGGGCCCTGCCTACATGATGTCCGAAACCCCGCCGCGTCTTAAGTGGGCGCTCAAACCGGTGGGCGCGGACAACGAGGAAGTTCTGGGCAAACTGGCTGGGCTGAGCGCGGAAGACCTGCGGCGGCTCGAAGAGCAGGAGTGTATCTGAGAAGAGGATCAGGAGATAACCGATGCTGCTTATATGCTCCGGGTGTAAGACGAAGAATTTCCTTGACCCCTATCCTTTCTGGAACTTCAAGGGCAACACCAAGTGCGCCGGATGCGGCAAGATCTGGCGGCTGCAGACCTCGAATGGAATTTGCGTGGCTGGTCCGGAAGCGGCCGATGGCAAGCCCGATCTTTTGCCCGGTTTCGCGGAGAAGCCGGATTACAGCGCCATCTCCGGCCCCGGGCTGACACGCTCGGCGCCACGCGCGCGCCCCACGTCCGTCTGTAAACCCATTCCCATACAGAAGAATGTGCGCGGAAAAACCGTGAGTGGGCATCCGCTCAAGAAAGAAGATCTGGTCGGCAGCCGGCCGCGATTTATCCAAGAAGGGATGTAGAAGTTGGAATCGGGAGACTGGAGAATCTTATGGCCCAATATAATGCCAGTTGCTTGTGCGTCCACTGTAAGCATCTGCGTCCGGCGCTTGACCCCAACCTGCAGAAGGCCTATATGGGCCAGTGCCTGAAGCGCGAGTGGCCGTTCACGCTCTCCGTTACGCTGCAAGGCTGGACGGAGTGTGATGTTTTCGAGGAGAGCGGGAAGGCGTACGTCCCGCCCGAGCCCGCAGCCGCCAAGGCTGCTGCTGCCGCTGGATCCAAGGGGCCCAAGCGATTGGAGTTCTATTACAGCAGCACGCAAAAACCGGGTGAGACGTTTCCCTGTGACAATGCGCGCGCGCTCGAACTGGTGAAGAAATTGCAGGCCAAGGGTGTGGACGCGAAAGCTTTTGACGTGGCCGGGATCAAAGACCGTTTCCCGATTTACCACAAATCGGTGAGTGGCCCGGACGCCTCCGTGCGCCCGGTGTTTGGCGCGAAGGGAGCCCTGGTCGAGGACTTCGGGAGCAATGTTCCGGCGTTGCTCATTTTTGAGGGTGACCGCTACCCCACACTGGTGTTCCCGCGCAGCGATGCGAAGCGCGGAACGATTCGCGTCGATCAGGCCTTGGAGGAACTCTTGACGGAAGCGGCCCCGGGCGTTCCTAGCACCGCAAGCCGCTGACGAGACCCCCATGGCTGACTACTTGCCCCCGCGCGAGTCCTGGCCCACACGCATCTACACGCTTCCGGAGTTCGCAACGTATCCCGAGCGATTCAACCCCACCGAAGAGTTGCTCGACAAGGCGGTCGCGGCGGGGAGAGGCGACCGCGTGGCTCTTCTCTTTGAAGACCAGCGCATCACCTACGCGCAGCTTCTGGGGCAAGCCAACAAACTCGGCAACGCCCTACGCGGACTGGGCGTCGCCGAGGGCGAACGGGTCCTTCTGCGCGCCCCAACGATCCCTCCCGCGATCACCACGAACTTTGCGGTACTCAAGCTTGGCGGGGTGCTCACACCCATTTCTCCATTGTTTTCCCGAACGGAGATCGCGCACGTGGCCAACGACGCGGAAGCCGTGGCCATTGTCGTGCATTTTGCGCTTCTGGCCGAAGTGGAGGCGGCGCGCGAGAATTTTAAGACCATTCGGAACATCATCGTGATCGGCGGCGACGCCGCGGAGCTGAAATCCAAGGGCTACCTGCTGTATGGCGAACTGCTGCAATCCGGCGGCCCCACGCTCGACCCGGTGCGCAGGCGGCGTGAAGACCTGGGGGTATTGCTTTACACCTCCGGCACCACGGGCCGGCCCAAGGGAACCGCTCACCTGGTTGAAGAGACGCTCATCGTGCCCGACACCTTCGGGAAGTACGGTTGGAAGGTCACCGAAGACGACATCATTGGGGGATCCGCTCCGCTGGCATTTGGCGCCGGCTATTCCACCTTCACCACAATCCCCATGCGATTCGGCGCGGCCGCCTCCCTGATCCCCAAGTTCGAACCGGAGAAGATGTTTGAAACCATTCAGAAGCATCGCGTCACCGTGCTTTCGCTTGCGCCCACGGCCTATCGCAAGATGTTGCAAGTTCCGGACGCCGAAAAGAAATACGACCTGAAGAGCTTGCGCGTCTGCACGGGCGGGGGCGAGAGCCTGACGGCGCCGACCTATCACGCCTGGAAGGAAAAGTTTGGTCAGGAGATTTTCGAAGGCCTGGGCACAACGGAGATGATGTACGTCTTCGTGTCGAACGTCGTTAACCGGCGCGTCAAGCCGGGATCGTTCGGCACACCGGTGCCCGGCTTCGAAGTGAAGGTGGTGAACGAGGCGGGCAAGGATTCGGCACCGAAGGAGATTGGCCATTTCCTGGTGCGCGGGCCGACGGGCACCATCTATTGGCGCGACCCGGCGAAGCAGCGCCAAGGCGTCACGCATGACGGCTGGAACCGCGCGGGCGACTACGTCTATTTCGATGAGGACGGCTACTTCTGGTTCGTATCTCGTGAAGATGACATCATCAAGAGTTCGGCTTACCGCATCGGGCCGGAGGAGGTTGAAGTCACCCTCGCGAAGCACCCGGCCGTGGCGGAGGTCGGTGTGATTGGCGTGCCCGATGAAGTTCGCGGACAGATCGCCAAGGCCTACGTGGTGCTCCTGCCCGGAAAGAGTGTGACATCGGACGAACTCATCGAGTATTGTCGCGGGAAAATCGCCACCTATAAATTGCCACGCGAGGTGGTCTTCGTCAACGATCTGCCGCGCACTCCCACAGGAAAACTCCTGCGCCGCGTGTTGCGGCAGAAGGAAGTAGAAAGCCCTCAGCCGGCCCGCCCCGCCAGTTCGTCCTGACCCCGGCCATCAGGGTCGTCTCAGGGGGAGGCTTCGATCATGCCGATTCTTACGCACGAGGAGTTGTGCAAAAGCATCGTCGAGCAAACCCAGTTCGCAGTCATTTTTTCCGATGGTGACGGCATCATCCGATTTTGGAATGCGGGCGCACAAGCCATGTTCGGCTACACAGCCGGAGAGGCCGTGGGGCAAAGCCTGGACATGATCGTTCCCGAGCGCCAGCGAGCGCGGCATTGGGAGGGCTACCACAAGGTGATGGCCACGGGAATCACGAAGTACGGGCGGGAAATGCTCGCCGTGCCGGCGATGAGAAAGGACGGGACGCGCATTTCCGTTGAATTCAGTATTGTTCTCCTCCGCGCAGCCACCGGGGAAATGCTCGGTGCTGCCGCCATCATGCAAGACGTGACCGCACGGTGGCAGCAGCAGAAGCAGATCAAGGAGCGCTTGACACTTCTGGAAGCCAAGCTCGAACAAATCGGCAAGCCCACATGAGAAAGGCCGGGGGTCCTTCAAGATGAGAAGGGCAATTAAAGCGCTGGTGTTTGACGCTTACGGAACTCTGTTTGACGTTCACTCCGTCATCTCCCTCTGCGATGAGTTATTCCCAGGTCAAGGTCCCGCTCTCAGCCGGACGTGGCGCAGCAAGCAGTTGGAATACACCTGGCTGCGCAGCCTGATGGGGCGCTACAAGGACTTCTGGCAGGTGACGGAGTCTGCGCTGGTCTTTGCGTGCAAGTCCCTGAATCTGCCCTGTCCGCCGGAGACGCGGGCTCGCCTGATGGAGGCCTACCTGCATCTCGATCCCTTTCCTGAAGTCCGGCAAGCGTTGGGAGCTCTTTCCGGCTATCCGCTGGCCATTTTATCGAACGGCTCTCCCCGAATGCTGCGAGCCGCGGTGGAGAGTTCGGGGCTCAAAGGAATGTTCTCCCAGGTGATCAGCGTGGACGCGGCAAAGATCTACAAGCCCAGCGCACGGGTCTATCAACTGGCTTCGAAGAAACTCCATGTGAGCAAGGGCGCGATCGGTTTTGTCTCTTCCAACTGCTGGGACATTCTCGGAGCCAAGAACTTTGGCTTCTGGGCCTGTTGGGTGAATCGCTCGAAAGCGCCGCAAGATGAGCTGGGCTTCACTCCCGACGGCGTGGCCAGTACGCTGACCGATCTGGTCGAAATCATGAAACCCTAGCCATCCATGAGCCGACAAAACAGGCTGGTGCCCATCGCCGCAGTTCTTCTGCTGGGCAGCCTCACCACCTGGGCAGCACAGCAATCCCATCCACAAGCGGTTCCCGCCGGGCCCCCTCCCTCGTCCGTCGAGCAAGTCACGCTCACCGCGCGCGACGGTGCCCGGCTGAGCGGCATCTTCTACCGGCCCGCTTCGAGACCGCGCCAAACGGCGATCCTGCTGGTGCACGGCTTTGGTGGAAACTTCTACAGCGAGTATTTTCCTGCCTTCGCAAAGGCGGCTGCCGAGCAGGGCTATCCCTCTCTGGCGCTGAACATGCGGGATCACGATACAGGTCCCAAAACATCGGATTTCGCCGGGAACGAAGCGGACATCGCCGCCGGCGTGGGGTACCTGCGGGAACACAGCTATTCCCGGCTGGTGCTGCTGGGACAAAGCATGGGGACCAACCGGGTACTCTATTATCAGGCTACAGCCGGTGACCCCAGCGTAGTTGCGACCGTCCTTGTTTCCGGGCCGGGGAATCTATTCGAGTGGAATGTGTGGCAGTTTGGGCGGAAGAAGGCTCAGGCCACAGTGGATGAAGCACTGGCCATGCAGGCCGCAGGCCAGGAGAACCAACTGATGGTGGTTGATCTGGGGCCGCTGGGGAAAGCCCTGTACACTCCTCGCTATCTTCTCAGCTTGCGCGGGCCGAATGCCCGGTCCGACCCTTACCAGAACATAGAAAAGGTGGCCAATCCGATTCTGATTGTTCAGGG
>DATEQM010000226.1:0-3833 GCA_035272605.1 Candidatus Acidiferrales bacterium
TCGCAAGTCCGCTGATCACCAGGAAGCTGCGCGCGCGTCGAGAACGCGAGGCGCGAAGCGTCAAGAGAATTGTCGCCGGGTGACGCCGCGACGCGGTTGTAAATTGAAAGTGAGTGGCAGAGAGACAGGCAGTACCGATCCCGAAGCTTCGGGATGCCTGTCCTAGCTGGGAGAAATCGTGCCGACGTTTTCACAGTTAGTGCGTTACGGCAGGGAGCAGATCCAGTCGAAGACGAAGTCGCCGGCGCTCGACGGCAGCCCCTCGAAGCGCGGCGTGTGCATTCGCGTCTACACGCAGACGCCCAAGAAGCCGAACTCGGCGCTGCGCAAGGTGGCGCGCGTCCGCCTGACGAATGCGTCGGAGGTGACCACCTATATTCCCGGCATCGGCCACAACCTCCAGGAGCACTCCATCGTGCTCGTGCGCGGCGGCCGCGTGAAGGACTTGCCGGGCGTGCGCTATCACATCATCCGCGGCACGCTGGACGCCGCGGGCGTGGAGAACCGCAAGCAGGGGCGCTCGAAGTACGGCGCCAAGCGGCCCAAGGCCGCGCAGAAGTAGGAGGAGCGAGGAAATGCCGCGCAAAGGCGCAGTTCCGCGACGCACGGTCACCGTGGACCCGGTCCACCAGAGCGATCTGGTGCGGAAGTTCATCAACTGCATGATGTGGGACGGCAAGCTGGCCACCGCCCAGCAGATTTTCTATACCGCCATGGCCACGATTCAGGAGAAGACCAACGACGATCCGGTGAAGACTTTCAAGAAGGCTGTCGAAAACGTGAAGCCGCTCGTAGAGGTCAAGACGCGGCGCGTGGGCGGCGCGAACTATCAGGTGCCCGTGGAAGTGAATAATTTCCGCCGGCAGTCGCTGGCCATTCGCTGGCTGATTGATTACGCGCGCTCGCGCGCCGGCAAGACCATGGACCACAAGCTGGCGGAGGAGTTGCTCGACGCGGCCAATAACCGCGGCGGCGCCATCAAGAAGAAAGAGGACGTGCACCGCATGGCCGAGGCCAACAAGGCTTTCGCCCATTATCGCTGGTAGGGGCGCGACGAAACCGCATGTCCCCGGCAGCCCAAGAGATCGAAATGGCACGGCAAACAAAACTCGAGCACACCCGCAACATCGGGATCATGGCGCACATTGACGCCGGGAAGACCACGTGCACCGAGCGCATCCTGTTCTACACGGGTGTCACCTACAAGCTCGGCGAGGTGCACGACGGCACTGCGACCATGGACTGGATGGAGCAGGAGCGCGAGCGCGGCATCACCATCACTTCCGCGGCCACCACGGCCTTCTGGAAGCGCAACAACATCGAGTATCGCGTGAACATCATCGACACGCCGGGCCACGTGGATTTTACCGTCGAAGTGGAGCGCTCGCTGCGCGTTTTAGACGGGGCCGTGGCGGTGTTCGACGGCGTCGCCGGAGTCCAGCCGCAGTCGGAAACGGTGTGGCGCCAGGCCGACAAGTACCGCGTGCCGCGCGTCGCCTTCATCAATAAAATGGACCGCGTCGGGGCGGACTTCGACCATTGCATCCGGTCGATGCGCCAGCGCCTGGGAGCCCACCCCGTGCCCATCCAGTTTCCCCTCGGCAAGGAAGACCACTTCATCGGCGTGATCGACTTCATCGAGCAGAATGTGATCGTGTACTCCGATTCCGTGGAGGACAACCAGGGCACGAATTTCGAGACCTTTCCGGTGGCCCAGTTGTGGGACCCCAAGTTCGTGGCCGGCCGCGAAGAGGTTGCCGCCGCTCTCAAGATCTCCGCAATCACCAAAGAGTTTTACGACGAGCACCGCGGCAAGGTGGTGGAATACATCGCCGAGCACGACGACGCCGTGCTGGCGAAGTACCTGGAAGAGCACGACCTGTCGCCCGAGGAGCTGCGGACGTCGTTGCGCCGCTCCACAGTGGCGCTGAAGCTCGTCCCCGTGGTGGCCGGAGCGGCGTTCAAGAACAAAGGCATCCAGCCGCTGCTCGACGCCGTGGTGGATTTTCTGCCCGCGCCCACGGACAAGCCGCCCGTGGAAGGCGTGACCCTCGACGGCGACGAGGCGGTGCTCCGCCGCGCTTCCGACGAGCAGCCGTTTGCTTCCCTCGCCTTCAAGATCATGTCCGACCCCTTTGTCGGGCATCTGACCTACATCCGCGTCTATTCCGGCGTGCTGAAGCAGGGCGACACCGTGTTCAACGCGACCAAGGGAACCCGCGAGCGCGTGGGCCGGCTGCTGCGCATGCATGCGAACAAGCGCGAGGAAATTGACGCCGTCTATGCGGGAGACATTGCCGCCTGCGTGGGGATGAAGAACATTTCCACCGGCGACACGCTCTGCTCCGAAGACAAGCCCGTTCTTCTGGAGAATATCGAATTCCCGACCCCGGTCATCAGCGTGGCCATCGAGCCGAAGACCAAGGCGGACCAGGAAAAGATGGGCCAGGCCCTCGGCAAACTGACCCAGGAAGACCCCACGTTCCGGGTGAACACCGATCCGGACACCGGCCAGACTCTCATTTCCGGAATGGGCGAGCTCCACCTGGAAATCATTGTGGACCGCATGATGCGCGAGTTTGGCGTGCAGGCCAACGTCGGCCGGCCGCAGGTGGCGTATCGCGAAACCATCAAGAAGGAAGCCCAGGCGGAAGGAAGATACATCCGGCAGACCGGCGGGCGCGGCCAGTATGGCCATGTGAAGCTCCGTGTGGCGCCCCTGCCGTCGTCAGGGCACGAAGACATGCGCGAATTGTCCACCGACGACCTCGACGCGCTGGCCAAGCAGATTGCCGGCTCCGGCTCGCGCTGGAGGTTCGACAAGGAACATCGCCTGTTGTTCATTGACCGTGTCATCGGCGGGTCCATCCCAAAGGAATACATTCCCCCGGTCGAGCACGGCATCCGCGAGGCCATGGAATCCGGCGGGCTGGCGGGATACGAAATGGTGGACGTGGCCGTGACGCTCTACGACGGCAGCTACCATGAAGTGGACAGTTCGGAAATGGCCTTCAAGATTGCCGGCTCCATCGGCTTCAAGGAAGCCTGCTCGAAGGCTCACCCGGTGCTGCTCGAACCCATGATGCGCGTCGAAGTCGTGGTCCCGGAAGAGTACATGGGCGACGTGATCGGCGACCTCTACGCGCGGCGCGGGCAGATCCAAGGCCGCGAATCGCGCGCAGGAAGCCAGATCATCGGCTCACAAGTGCCGCTGGCCACCATGTTTGGCTACGCCACCGAATTGCGCAGCCGCACGCAGGGACGCGGCAGCTTTACCATGCATTTCTCGCATTACGAACAGGCCCCGGCATCCGTGTCGGAGGAAGTGATTGCCAAGGCCACGGGCAGAGTAGCGAGGTAATGGATGGCCCCGGAGCAGGAGATTGAATTCCTGGGCACCGCGATGCGCAGCACTCTGAGTGGTGGCGACGCGGCAGTAGGTTACCGGTTCCGAGTGCAGAAGAGTCAGGAAGTCGTCGTATGGGTCGCCTCTCTCCCGGCCAAGTATTCCCGGGAAGAGGTGGAACGGGCTGCCCAGATCCTAGTCCGCATGAGGATGGACGAGGGCGTGGATCCGAGAAGGGTCTCCGAGATGGACCTGGACGCCGGAGCCATGGCTGGGGTGGTGAAACACCCAAGCTGGCCGCAGAAGAGTTAGGTTTTTCCAGGTTGGCTGAGGAGCAGATACAAATATGGCCAAGGAAAAATTCGAGCGCAGCAAGCCGCACGTGAACGTGGGCACCATCGGTCACATTGACCATGGGAAGACCACGCTGACGGCGGCCATCACCAAGGTGCTCAGCAAGAACAACCCCAAGGTGCAGTTCCGGGCG
>DATEQM010000227.1:0-3233 GCA_035272605.1 Candidatus Acidiferrales bacterium
AATGACGTTCGCGCACGGCTTGGAGGCTGCTCCAGCCAGGGCGCTTTTCGAGGCTGTTGATGGAGCTCTGCGGGTCGTCGGGATGCGCACCGGAGAAGACCAGATAGTCGGGATTCTGCCGCAGCACCTCCTCGATATTGATCTGCGGCCAGTCCTGGGGCGCCGTGACCACGGATTCCGCGCCGGCGCGGCGCAGGGCATCCGCGAGAAAAGTGTGCGGGCCGGTGGAGATGACGGGGTCGAGCCAGACCACAAAAAAGACGCGCCGCGGAGGGCGCCCGGCCAGCCGGCGGGCGAGTTCGGACAGCCGCTGTTCCATATTCGCAGCCAACGATTCTCCGCGGACTTGCGCACCCAGCACTCGTCCCAGCCGGCGGGTGGAGGCGATCACGTCGTCCACGGTGCGCGCGTCCGTGGCGTAGACGGGAATGCCCAGGCGTTCGAGCGCCTCGACCGTTTCGCGGCGGTTCATGGCGCGCGTGGCCAGGACCACGTCCGGGTGCAAGGAGATGATCTGCTCGAGATTGGGATTGATGGGACCGCCGACGCGCGGCCGGGTGAGCGCTTCGGGCGGGTAATCGCAAAAATTGGAAACACCGGCCAGGCGATTGCCCAGATCCAGCGCGAAGACCGTTTCCGTCAAAGAGGGCGCAAGCGAAATGATGCGCTGCGGCGCGGCGGGGAGGCGCACCAGCCGGCCGAGGTCGTCGTGGAATTCGACGAGAGCCACGCCCGGCTTCGCGGGCGCGACGGGAGGGAGAATCGTTGGCGCGGAGGCTGGAGGGGGCGCGGGCGGAGTGGCGGGCGAGGCCTGGTCAGCCTTTGCAGGGCCCGGAAGGGCGGCCAGCAACATCCAGCCGATGGCGGCCCAGATTCGCATGTGGTTCGTATTCATCGTTCCAGCCGATGTCGCGCGCAATAAAAAAGCCCCATGCGAGCATGGGGCAATTGGCCCGCGCTCTTTCTCGCGAAGAGCACCGGGGAGAAGCGGCTCGGGCAGGTTTCCTGACTTACGGCCGTCTTCAGTGGCCGATTACAGTGGCGGGACCGCGGCCGATTTTCACGGCCTTCCCCTTTATGTCCCGTCTGCTTGCGGCGGACGGGAGCCACCAGAGCCGATCAATTGTCGCGAGTCAGTGTATGTCGCGTTGTGGAGGGTGTCAACGCGCCCGCGGAGATCAGCGCCGCGCGCGTTCAGGCGGAGCTGTGCTGGTCGTCCTCGTCGAAGGACCAGTGGAGTTCGTCCACCCACCAGCGGCCCTCGACACGGACCAGGGTGAACTGCGCGACGTAGTCTTCGTCGTCATCGGAAGACACGTGGATGTCCAGCATGACGCGGTCCTTCACCTCGCTGCGCGTTCTCACGTCCTGCTCTTTGGTGTGGAACATGTCGCGATGCGTTCTGACGAGACTGCGGAAGGAGGCCAAAGGGACATGGGAGCGGTAGCGCTGGGAGAAGTAGGAGTAGGCGGTACCGAGATCATCCTGATTCATCGCGGCGAGCATGGCGCGCGCGGTGCGCAGGGCGGCGGCCCCGGCGGCTTCGTCGCCGGCCGTCGCGGGGCCCGGTGCCGTCCCGTCACTCTTCGCGCCCGCGGGAGCGGACGCGCCGGCACGAGCCGGACGAGCCTCGTGCCGCAGGAGCAGCCAGGTGGTGAATGTAAACGCGAGCGTGCCTGTGCCCAGCAGCGCCGCGAGCCGGCGCAGGAGCAGGCGTCGCCGGTCGCGCTCGCGATGGAAGGCGGGCTGCCAGGCGGGCGCCGCGGGCGCGGGCTCGGGGTCCGGCTCGGGCAGACCGCCCTGGCTCTCGATTTGTCCGTCGTTCAGCGGTTCTTCCACTGCGGCTTCCTTTTTTCCACCAGCGCGCGCAGACCTTCCTGGGAATCTTCCAGCTTGTAGAGTTCGTTGAGGAAAATGTCCATGGAGGCGCGCAGGCCTTCCTGGATGGAAAGTCCGACGCCGGCGATGATGGCCTTTTTGGCCATGCGCAGGACCGCGCCGGACTGCGCGGTGATCTGGGCGATCATGGCGTTGACGGTTTTTTCGAGCTGCTGCTCGGGCACCAGGCGGCTGACCAAGCCCAGGTCGCGGGCGCGCTCGGCGGAGATGGGTTCGCCGGTGAGCACCAGCTCCATGGCCAGGCGCGGGCCCACGATCTGCGGAAAAATCGTGGCGGCGAGGGGAGGGAAAACGCCGAGGGTAATTTCCGGCTGGGCGAAGCGCGCGCGGGGCGAGGCCACCACGATGTCGCCGAACGCGGCCAGCTCCGAGCCTCCGCCGATGGCCGGGCCGTCCACCACCACCATCACCGGTTTTCCCACGTCCACCATGGACAGGAAGGCGCGATGGAACGCGTCGGTCATCTGGAAGACGCGCTGCGCGGTGTACTCGCCCACGTCGATTCCGCCGGAAAAGGTCTTGCAGGCGGAATCAATCACGATGAGTTTGACCGCGTCGTCGTCGCCCGCCCATTCGATGCCCGAGGCCAGCTCGCGCAGCATGGCTTCATTCAGCAGGTTGTGTTCGGGGTGGTAGAGGGTGAGCCGCGCCAGCGGCCCGTCCGTCGAGTGGCGGATGAACCGGAAATCCTCCCGCTTCACACGAGGCATGGTGGCGCTGGTCACGTCAATCACCGGGCGCCGGGACTGTGTTACGCGTTCCATGGTTAGGTTACCTCCAGGGCGAGCGCCACGCCGAGCCCGCCGGAAACACAAAGCGTGGCCAGCCCCCGCCGCGTTCCTGAGTGGTTCCCCCGGCGGAGTTCATGCACCAGCGTGGTCACGATACGCGCGCCGGTGGCCCCGATGGGGTGTCCCAGGGCGATGGCGCCGCCATTGGGATTCAGCCGCGCGCGGTCGAAGTGAAGTTCGCGGTCGCACGCCAGCACCTGCGCGGCGAAGGCTTCATTCAGCTCGATCGTATCGTAATCCGCAATCTTCCAGCCCGTGCGTACTTCCAGCTTGCGGCACGCGGGCACGGGGCCGATGCCCATGCGGTGCGGTTCGACGGCCGCCACCGTGGCGTCCACGATGCGCGCGAGCGGCGCGACGCCGAGAGCCTTCAATTTTTCCTCGCTGGCCAGCACGACGGCAGAGGCCGCATCCGTGATCCCGCTCGCATTTCCGGCGGTGATGGTGCCGTCCTTGGCGAAGACGGGTGGAAGCTTTGCCAGGCTTTCCCGGGTCACGTCGGGGCGCACGTGCTCGTCTTTTTCGATGCGCGAGGCGCGGCCT
>DATEQM010000228.1:0-2374 GCA_035272605.1 Candidatus Acidiferrales bacterium
TGCGGCGCTGGGACACAGCGGGCAGGGGTCCACGGTGAGCGGCGGCTCGTCCGTCTGGCCCAGGACCACCCAACTCCGCGTGATGGGATCTTTCCGCAGTTCCATGGCGAGCACTTCCGAAGCCAGGCCCTTGAAAACCAAAGGATTGTACCGCGGCCAGGGACCGCTGCGCGCCCCGGCGTCGCGGAATGTGCGCAGATCGTTGCGTGCGGCAGCCCGCCGCGGCGGGCTGCGCTCCTCTCCTGCCGGGCAAATCAGCGGGTATAGTGCGCGGGCGTGGGGCCCTGTTCCAGGCGATTGCGGTCCCAGATGGCTCCCTCGCGGGAGTAACTGGCCAGCTCGAAATCTTGCGTCAGCTCCAGCGCGTCCGTGGGGCAGGCATCTTCGCACAGGCCGCAGAACATGCAGCGGGAAGTATCGTACGTGAAATGCGTCAGCACTTTGCGCCGCGTGGCCTCGTCCCGCTGCCAGCCCACCACGATCAGGTTCTCCGGACACGCCAGCGCGCACAGGTTGCAGGCGATGCACAGCGTTTCGCCGCTCTCCGGATTGATATTCAGCCGCGGCGCCCCGCGATACCGCTCCGCGACCATCGGCCGTTCCAGCGGGTATTGCTCCGTGTAAATGTTCTTCGGGTTCTGGTAGCGGAACGTCAGCTTCATTCCGTCCCACAAATCCCCGAAAAAGACGCTGCGCAGCAAGTCCTTCAACATAATGCTAGTTTGCGAACCCGCCCTCCCGTTGTCAAGCCGCCATTCCGTCTGCCTCTCGCCTCTGGCCGCGGGCCACTGGTCGTTTCTGTTGAGGGAACCGTTTGTCGCCCCACCTCGCCGTGTGGCCGCGCCGGGCTTCGAAACAACGCGGCGGCGCCGCGGATCACGTGCGGCGCTCTTCGATTCATGGCGCCCGCAAGTCCTTCAGATCCGGCGGATTGGGACGGCTCTCGGGCGGCACAATCCCGTTGAGCCGCATATAGATCACGAGTTGGCCGTAGTGATCCGCGAGATGCCACACCGCAGTAATGGCGAGGCCGAGCCGTGTGTTCGGCCCGGCGTACGGCCCTTCAATGGGATCGAACATATTCTTCTGCGTGATAGCCTCGATGGATTTGCGCAGCGCTTTGTGTGAGGCGCGCAGGTACTCCACCAGCTCATCGCGCGTCTTCGCCGGGCTCGGGCCGCCTATATCGCAACGGTCAGGCGGAGTCTTGCCGTCGAGCTCCGCGGAAAACGCGAAATTGCTGCAGGCCACATGCTTGATTTGCTCGGCGAAGGTGCGCACCTGCTTGGGACCGTAACCGGGAAAGACGCCGCCAAAATCGCCTGGCACCGGCCGGTAGTTGTACTTGCCCGCGGGCATAAACTCAGCCGCGGAACGCACCTCGTATTCCTCGTCATCCAGCGTGCGCAGCAGCGCGGACGCCACCGTTTCCTTCGCGCTCATTTCCGCTGCCGTGGGCTGCCTTGGGGGAGCGGCTTGCGGTTGCGCCTCCTTCCCGTTTTGCGCCTGCGGATCGGCCGGCCGCGGCGTGTCCTCCGGCCGCGACGATTGCGCCCGGAGCCCGCGCGGGATGAGAAGCACCAAAGCAACCATGCCGCAGATGAGAATTCCAAAGCGCATGACGCCACCTCCGGCGACAAAGTGTATCTGATTGACGGTGCTGTGGACGATGAACGGGGTGATCCCAGGCCAAGCAGCCAGTCGGAGGCTCGCGGCGCCTACCTCCCTACTTCCCTACTTCCCTACTTCCCTACTTCCTTACCTCCCTTCACGTACTTGTCGTACCACTCGATCGCGCGCCGCAGCAAATCCAATATGTGTTTCTCCTCGCGCACCGGGTGCAGCTCGCGGGGATAGACCACAAATTCGGTGGCCACGCCATACCGCTTCAGCGCCCGGTACAACGCTTCCCCCTGCCCGATGGGGTCCACGGGATCCTCCTTGCCGTGGAGGATCAGCGTAGGCGTGCGCGCATTTTTCACGTCGCGCATGGGCGACGAGGCCAGAAATCTGTCCAGGTGTTCGTACGGCACGCCGAAAAACCACTCGGCGTATTCGGGACCCTGCTCGGTCCCGTTTTCGACCGCCAGGTCGTAAAGTCCAGCGCCCACGATGGAGGCCTTGAAGCGCGTCGTCTGCGTAATCGCCCATTCCGCCATGTAGCCGCCGTAAGACCAGCCGCCGCCCATCCTCCCCGCGCGAGGCAGCACCACTGCACGAGGTAACCCGCAGGGGCAGGCTCGCGCTGCACTCGCCTCTCCCACTCCGTCAGGATTTGGATGGAACCGGATGTTGGTTCAGGGAACCGTGGTGCAGCCGCACTTTTTCCCCTGCGAGCCCGTGGCGGCAACGACGCCGATGGCGGATCCGATCA
>DATEQM010000229.1:0-3646 GCA_035272605.1 Candidatus Acidiferrales bacterium
TCCTCGCCGTCGCGGTCCATGGCCTCGGTGATGCCGTCGGTGCAGGCGATAAACACGTCGCCTTTCTCGAGCCGCAGGTACCCGCGTGCATAGCTCTGTCCGGGGATGACGCCGATCACCATGCCGCCCTCGCGCAGCGACTCGATCTCGCCGCCGGCCCGGACGACCGCGGGCGGAACGTGGCCGGCGTTGATGTAATGAAGGCCGCGGTGCCGGCGGTCCAGCATGGCCACGAACATGCTCATGAATTTGCGCTGGCGGCCCTCCGAGGCCATCAGGTTGTTGATCGCTTCCACCAGGCGCTCGAGGGAGTGCAGGTGGCCGACCAGCGTGTGCAGCATGGCCTGGAGGTTCGACATCATCAGGGCGGATGCCACGCCTTTCCCCTCGACGTCGGCCACCACGGTGAGCAGGGTGTCCTGGTCGAGCATCAGGAAGTCGTAGTAGTCGCCCCCCACCATCTGCGTGGGCCGGTGGAAGACGCTGATTTCGAATTCGGAGAGCTGCGGCGGCGTTTCCGGCAGCAGGCTCGCCTGGATGCCGCGGGCCAGCGCCAGATCGCGCTCCAGGCGCTCCTGTGCGAGCATGGCGCGGTGCATGCGCGCGTTTTCCAGCGCCAGCGCGACGTGCAGGGAGATGGCTTGCAGGAATCCCTCATCGCTGGCGTTGAACGCCCCGGTCTTTTTGTTCAGCAACTGCAGCACGCCGATGATCTGCTCGTTATTGTTGCGAATCGGATGGCACAGCAGGGAGCGCGTGCGGTAGCCCGTCCTCTGGTCCGCGGCCTGGACGAAGCGGTGGTCCTGGTAGGCGTCGGCGATGTTGACGGTTTCGCCGTGGGTGGCCACCCATCCGGCCAGGCCCTGGTTGATGGGCATGCGGATTTCCTGCTGCTCGAGACCCAGGCCGACCAGCGACCAGATCTCCTCGCGCTCCCGGTCTACCAGGAACACGGTGGCGCGCTCCGCGCCGGTCTGGCGACTGGCCAGCCGCAGGATGATGTTCATCAGCTCGGCGAGGTCAATCGTGGAGTTCAGGGACTTCGTGGCTTCGATGATGCTTTCGAGTTCGGCCATCGCTCCGCGGCGCGCGCTCGAGGCCAGCGCCACCGCGGCATAACGGCTGTAAAGCTGGAGGATGCCCTGGGCGGCGTCGTCGAGTGGCCCGCCCACGGAAATTTCCAGGACCGAAGCGGGCGCGCCGTCGCCCGCCAGCGCGCAGGCCCAGCGGCCCCCGTCGGCGTGGCCTGCGGTTTTTCCCGCGAGCGTGCCGCGGATGAAGTCTTCGTCGGCCTCCGTTAGGGCGCCGGCCGATTGCCAGATGGCGGGCGCGCCGTCCTGCACGCGCCACAGGCGGGCGCCGGGCATCCCCAACTGCGCCTGCGCGGCCTCGACCACATGACGGGAAAGCTCGGCCGTGTCGCACTCCGGACCCAGATGGGCCAGCGCGTTTCCCAGCTTCTCCAGCCAGGCCTGCGAGCTGCCGCCGGCGGAGGGCTTGCTCACGCCGCCGCTCCTTTATAGTGGATGACCAGCAGGGTCATATCGTCGCTCTGGGGCGCCCCTTGCGTAAACTCTCGCACCACCGCCTGTATCTTCGCAAGCAGCTCGTCGAGGTTTGCGCCGGGGTCCTGTTTCAGCAGATCGCGGAGCCGCGGCTCGCCGAAGAACTCTCCTTCGTGGTTGGCCGCCTCGGTGAAACCGTCTGTGTAGATGAGCACGATGTCCCCCGGGGCCAGCTTTGCTTTCGAGCTGTGGAATTCGGCGAAGTCGAACATGCCCAGCGGAAAACTTTCCGAAGTGAGCGGGTAGACCTGTCCGGTGGAGGTGCGCACCAGCGGCGGCACGTGGCCGGCGTTCACGTATTCGAAATTGCCTTCCGGGTCCAGCGTGCTCAGGAAAACCGTGGCGTACCGCTCGATCCCGGAGCGTTCGAACAGATACTTGTTGATGTGCATGGCCACCGTTTCCGGGGCCATGTCGAAGCCCGCGGCGGTGGCCACGATGCCCTGCAGCATGGAGGCCAGCATCGCTGCGGGGATCCCCTTCCCGGCCACGTCCGCCACCACGAAGACGTGCTTTTTTCCCGGGAGTTCCAGCACGTCAAAGTAGTCGCCGCCCACCGATAGGCAGGCCAGGTTCCAGCCCGCCACGTCGAAATGGGGTGCCTTCGGGAAGGATTTCGGCAGCAGTTGCTGCTGCAAGTCGCAGGCGATTTCCAGCTCGTGGTTCATGCGCTCCATCTGCCGGGCGGCGGTGAACAGCCGCGCGTTCTCGATCACCGTCGAGGCTTCGATGGCCAGCGAGCGGAGCACCGCGCGGTCCAGGTCCGAGAACGCCGCGGCGGGCAGATGGCTGTCCAGGTAGAGCACGCCCAGCAGCTCGGACTGCTGCCCGGCGGAAGTGGTGTCCAGGGAGTCCGCCATGCGCATGCGCTCCAGCGGCAGCGCCACCACGCTGTGGATCTGCAAGCGCACCACGCTGGCCTGCGCCTGCCACTGCGTTTCGTCGCCCATGTCCGTGACGATCAGCTCGCGCCGCGACGCGGTCACCTGCCGTAGCACGCTCTGCGACACTTCCAGGGAGCGCGGCTCGACGGTGGTCCGGTGGGAATCGCGCGCGGCCGTGGGGACGAACTCCCCGCTGGGGCTCAGCATCATCAGCACGCCGCGCTCCGTGCGCGTCACGCGGATCGCCGCGTCCACCACCGACGACAGCACGTCCTCCAGCGACAGGCTGGAGTGCAGCGCCCGCGCCACGTCCAGCAGCACGCCCAGATGGTAGAGGTCGCGCGAAGGCGTGTCCGCCGATGCCGCCGTCTCCACCCGCTCGATGATCTCCTCCAGAGAAGCTTCCTCGCCCGCGTAGATGATCTTGAAGGAATCCGGCACGCCGAAATCGATGGAATCCTTCGGCTTCAGCTCGTGGCGTTTCACTTCCTTGCCGTTCACGCGCGTGCCATGGCGGCTTTGCACGTCGAGCAGCACGAAGCGGTCTTCTTCCATCACAATGGTGGCCTGCTGCCGGCTGATGCGGTTGTCGCGCAGCGTCAGCTCGTTGCCCGCCTGACGGCCGACGCGGAAGGGTAGCTTCCGCACGGCAAGCTCCTGCCGCGCGCCACTGGGGTCCACGAGAATCAACCGGGGAGTCCGGTGCATTCCAGCCTCGTCGCCGCGCCATTTTGGGGCCGAATCCCGAAACCTCGGGATTCGGAATCCCTGCGCGATGGCATGCCCCCTTCAGGCGGGTGGAAAAGCCACAAAGACAGGCAAATAGTAGGCAAAACGCCGGCGGAAGTAAACAAAGACGTGGCGGGAGGAGGGAAACGGGGAAGCCGGAGGGCGGGCGAGTCCCGGGCAGGGAAGGCGGGGAAGCGCACGCTCCCGGGCGGCGCCATCAGCCGATGTGCTGCGGACGCTGGCGCGCCACCCAGGCGCCGCTCAGCCGGCGGATCGTTTCCCGGAGCCGGACGGCGAGATCGGCAATGGTTTCCAGCCGCGGCACCGCGTCCTGGGGAAGCCACTGGCGCCGGTTGAGAAGCATTTCCGCATTGCCCAGGATTCCGGTGAGGGGATTGTTCAACTCGTGGCGGAGAATCGAGCCGAAGTCGGCAACTTCCTCCGCATCCGCCTCTTCGATGCGCTCGA
>DATEQM010000230.1:0-2860 GCA_035272605.1 Candidatus Acidiferrales bacterium
CGTCGGTTTTGCCAACGAACTGCTCCGCTACGTCCACCTGCCGCCGATGGGAAACGAAGACGCGGCCGCCGCCGCCTTCGGCATTTTCGTCACGCTCTATTTCTGGTGGCAGAACATCAAAGGCATCCCCGACTCCAGCGAAAAGGCCCTGCGCATCATGCAGCTCACCACGGTGATGGTCGTCATGCTGATCGGCTGGTGCAGCTACACGCTGTGGGTCCGCGGCGGGCATCTGCCCCCGCTTCCCTCGCGCGATTCGCTCCGATTCAATGCCGCCGCGCTGGGCTGGCTACACCTTGACTGGGTGAAAGGAATCGCCCTGGTGGGCATCCTGATCGGCCTAGGCCATTCCGTGCTGGCCATGAGCGGCGAGGAGTCGCTCGCCCAGGTCTACCGCGAAATCGAGCATCCCAAGCTGCCCAACCTGAAAAAGGCCGGTTTCGTGATTTTCGTCTACAGCCTGCTGTTCACCTCGCTCGTTTCCTTTTTTGCCGTGATGATCATCCCGGACGCCACGCGCAGGCAGTACTTCGACAACCTGATCGGCGGCTTGGCGCTCCACCTCGTCGGGCCCTTTCCGGTTCTGCTGGCGTTCCAGGGCTTCGTCGTCATCGTGGGAACGATGATTCTTTCCGGCGCCGTCAACACCGCCATCGTCGGCTCCAACGGGGTGCTCAACCGCGTCTCGGAGGACGGCGTGCTGTCCGACTGGTTCCGCCAGCCGCACCGCCGCTTCGGCACCTCCTACCGCATCATCAACATGGTCGTGGTGCTGCAGGTCGTCACCATTCTGCTCAGCCGCGGCGACGTCTATACCCTGGGCGAGGCCTACGCCTTCGGCGTCGTCTGGAGTTTTGTAATGAAGGCTTTGGCCGTGCTCGTCCTGCGCTTCACGCATCCCAGCGACCGCGAGTACCGCGTCCCCTTGAACCTCCGCATCGGCTCCAAGGAGATTCCGCTGGGCCTGGCCCTGATCGCCACCGTTCTGGCGGCCATCGCCGTGACCAACCTGCTCACCAAACAGATCGCCACGATTTCCGGTCTGATCTTCACGATTGTATTCTTCGGCATTTTCACCGCTTCCGAGCGGTTCGCCCACAAGCGCGGCCACGCCCACGGTGAATTGGACCAGTTCCACCTGGAATCCCGCGACGAGATTTCGCCGCAGGTGATTGGCGCGCGCCCCGGCAACGTCCTGGTGCCGGTCAGCAATTTCCACAAGCTCTACCACCTGGACGCCGCACTCAGTCGCATCCGCACCACCCGCAGGGACGTCGTCGTGCTCCACGTCCGCCTGCTGAACCGCGCCGGCTCCGGCGAGTCCGACCTCATGCCGGAGCAGTTGTTCTCCAGCGTCGAGCAATATCTGTTCACCCAGGCCCTCGCGCTCGCGGAAAAGCACGGCAAGCCCGTCAAGCTGGCCCTGGTCGCCGCCACCGACGTGTGGGACGCCATGGTCCGCTCTGCCGTTGCGCTCAAGTCTTCCACCATCATCCTCGGCCGTTCCGACAAGCTCGAGGTGGCCGAGCAGGCCCGCTTGATGGGGGTGGCCTGGGAGCGCCTGCCCGCTCCCCGCCCGCAGGTTGGCCTGGAAATCTTTACTCCCGGCCTGGAGCAGAAAGTCTTCTTCCTCGGCCCGCACACCCCGCACCTTACTTCCAATGAGGTCGGCCTCATCCACAAACTCTGGCTGCACTACAGTGACGTGCTCGCCCCGGAGGAAGTCCATCACCACGACATCGTGCACTTCGCCCTACTCGAACTGATGCAGGAAATGGCGGAAGGCAAGGACTCCGATTTGATCCGCCGGCTCCGCGAGCACGTGGGCCACGGCAAATCCGGCGACATCCCGGAGCCGCAGTAGCCTCGTCCCTCCGCGCTGTGCTTCGCAGGAACTCGCCATCCGGTGGCGGGGTTTTCCGCCGGGATGCTAGAATCGGCATCCACGTCCCGCGGGCCGCACGCGTAACCAGAAGGGCGAGCGCGGAATCGAACGGCGCGGGGGAACTGACGACGTGCAAAAAGTGATCATCATCGGAAGCGGCTGCGCCGGGCTCACCGCCGCCATCTACGCCGCGCGAGCCAACCTGGCCCCGCTGGTGATTGACGGCCACGAGCCCGGAGGCCAGCTCACCATCACCACCATGGTCGAGAACTATCCCGGCTTCCCAGACGGGATCATGGGTCCCGACCTGATCGAAAACATGCGCAAGCAGGCGCAGCGTTTCGGCGCCACATTCCGCGCGGGCAGCGTCACCGCGGTGGAGCTTGCCCGGCGGCCCTTCCGCGTGGAAGTCGCCGCGGAGAAATTCGAGTGCGAATCCTTGATCGTCGCGGCCGGCGCCTCCGCGCGACTTCTGGGCCTCGAAAACGAGCGCAAACTCATGGGCCACGGCGTCACCACGTGCGCCACCTGCGATGGCTATTTCTACCGCGGCAAAGAAGTGGTGGTGGTCGGCGGCGGCGATACCGCCCTGGAAGAAGCCATCTTTCTCACCAAGTTCGCAACGCAGGTGACCGTGATCCATCGCCGCAACGAATTCCGCGCCTCCAAAATCATGCTGGACCGCGCGCGGCATAACGAAAAGATCCGCTTCCTCACGCCCTACGTAGTGGCCGACGTGATCGACGCGGCCAAGGGCGCTGTCGAAGGCGTGCGCCTGCGCCAGGCCGGGAACGGCAAGACCATGGATCTGGCCACTCACGGCTTGTTCGTGGCCATCGGCCACGATCCCAACACCAAAGTCTTCCGCGGCCAGCTTGAAATGGACGCGGCCGGCTACCTGGTGGCCAAAGACGGCGCCAAATCGAGCGTCGAGGGCGTGTTCGTCGCCGGCGACGTGCAGGACCACGTCTATCG
>DATEQM010000231.1:0-5047 GCA_035272605.1 Candidatus Acidiferrales bacterium
GGATTGACGGCATCCACGTGGAATGCGACCTGGAAGGCACCATCCTGTTTACGCGCAACCGCGACGTGCCCGGCGTGATCGGCCAGATGGGCCAGGTGCTTGGCAGCCGCGCCGTCAACATCGCCACCTTCGCTCTCGGGCGCCGCGAGGCCGTGGCCGGAGCCGAGGCGCTGGCCCTGGTGCGCCTGGACGGCGAGGTTCCCGATTCCGTCCTCGAGCCCATCCGCGCCATCCCCGCCGTGGTGGAAGCACGCCTCGTCCGCCTCCCGAAAAAAGATACGCCGCAAATGTAGAGGCGGGTTTACCCCGCCATTTCTCGGCAATCCCGCCATCCCACCGCCGCAACCGGCGCACCCATAGCGCTCGAAAATCGCCGCACCACGGGCGCGGAGGGTTTTCCAGCACTGGATGGGAATCCAATCAGGCGGGAAATCAGGGGACAGGAGTCTTTACGCCGCGCGGCCGCGATGCACGGCACTCTCCACGATGCGGCTCACTTCTTCGCCGCGCAATGGCCGTGCCATGTAGTCGAAGGCGCCGGCTTCCATGGCCGCCAGGTAGTCGCGCATCCCGCCGAACCGCGAGACGGCGATCACCGGCACGCGCGATTCGCGCATCTCCGGCCATTCCATCAGGTCGCGCAACTTGCTCCCGGGATGGTCTTCCGCATAGACCACCGCGTCCCCCGCGTGCGCCGCCACGGCTTCGCGCAGCGCCAGCCGGGTCGCGCAATAGATCCGTTCCACCGAGCAATGTGCGAACGATTGTTCGATGGCGTTGCGCGCTTCCGCGTCTTCACAGAGCACGAGAAGTTTTGGCCGGAGGGGCATGACAACCTCCAGGGCAGCCTTCCAAGAGAACTCGCCTGCCGGCGGGAAGGGAGTGCCGGCTGCCTTCAGAACACCGAGAAAACGCTGCGAGAGGCAAACCACGCTAGTCCCGCGCGAGGTGCCTGTCAATCGAAGCGAAAGGGAAAGTCACAGTTGCAGCAACAGAGCGAATCTACTCCGGTCCGAGCGAACGGACTTACAGACGAGCGGTATCTTTCCGACGTGTAACATTTCTCTAAGTTGCGCTATCCTTCTCCGCTCATGCACGACCTGGAATTTTTCCGCCAGCACCTCGACCTCTTCGACGAGATGGCGCGCCACCGCAACGCCGCGCTCGATCTGGCCGGCTTCCGCGCGCTCGATTCCGAGCGCCGCCAGGCCATTACGTCCGTCGAGCGGCTGAAGGCCGAACGCAATCAGGCCAGCGACGAAATCGCCCGCAGGAAGAAAGCCGGGCAGGACGCCGTGCCGCTGATCGCCCGGATGAAGGAAGTCTCGGAAACCATCCGCGCGGAAGACCAGCGCATCGCGGAGTTCGACGCGCGCCTGCGTGATTTTCTCCTCCGCGTTCCCAACTTGCCGCACTCCTCCGTGCCGGTGGGCGCCGGGCCCGAACAGAACGTGGAGGTGCGCCGCTGGGGCCGCGCGCCCGAGTTCCCCTTCGAGCCGCGGCCGCACTGGGAGGTGGGCGAGCGCGCCGGCATCCTCGATTTTGCCCGCGCCACGAAAATTGCCGGAACGCGTTTTGCCGTCTATCGCGGCGCTGGGGCGCGCCTGGAGCGCGCCCTGGCCAACTTCATGCTCGACGTGCACACCCGCGAGCACGGCTATACGGAAATCCTGCCCCCTTTCCTGGTGAACTCGGAATCACTGACCGGCGTCGGCCAGTTGCCGAAATTTGCCGCGGACATGTTCCATCTCGAGGGCACTGACCTGTGGCTCACGCCCACGGCCGAAGTCGAGCTGACCAGCCTGCACCGCGAGGAAACCCTGGATGCCGACCGCCTGCCCCTGAAGCTGTGCGCCTGGACCGCCTGCTTCCGCTCCGAAGCCGGCGCCGCCGGGCGCGATACGCGCGGCATCCTGCGCCAGCACCAGTTCCAGAAGGTGGAGCTGTTCAAATTCACGCGGCCGGAGCACAGCTACGACGAACTCGAGAGCCTGGTGAGCGACGCCGAGAGCATCCTGCAGCGCCTGGGACTTCACTATCGCGTCATGCTGCTCTCCACGGGCGATATGGGTTTCGCCTCCGCAAAGACCTACGACCTCGAAGTCTGGCTCCCCTCCGCCGGTGCTTTCCGCGAAATCTCGTCGTGCTCGAATTGCGAAGCGTTCCAGGCGCGCCGCTCCAGTATTCGCGCGAAGGGGAAAAGCGGGAAAAGCGAATTCGTGCATACGCTCAACGGCTCCGGGCTGGCTGTGGGGCGCACTTGGCTTGCCCTTCTGGAAAACTATCAGCAGGCTGACGGCTCCATTCGCATCCCTGAAGCGCTGCAACCGTACATGGGCATGGAAGTGATCCCCGGATCCGGATGACGCCCCACCCGGCCAGTTGATTGCGAGTTCGTTGCCGTATGTTCTGTAACTATAAGAAAAAAGGGGCTTTATTAGCTGTTCGACCGGCACGAAGCGATTTTCGCCGCAGCTCCTCTAGTGACTCTCACGGAAACGATTTGCGCATATGCTGGCCCTTCCCGTTGACACTTTTTCCTAGCAGGCGCTAAATTGCCCTTAGTCTGGCACTTGCGGGCCGACCTCACCAGCCCATCCGGAACGATGCAGGACTGGGGAGGGACGAGCCCGAAGAGGGACGCGGGGGGAAGCGTCCACACGGTCGGCTCCGCAGGAGGCTTCGACCCGGCTCGCAAAGGAGCCCTCTTCAATTTATTTTTTCTTTTCCGGGCGGCGCCCCGAGCGGCTCGGGGCGTGATGAACAACCAGGAGATTGCATCGGCGGTGGCTGTAGCGCGGCGCCACTGATCCCGCGAAGCGGGAGGAGGCACGATCCACAATGTCTACTGTGGCGAAGACGATTCCCCGGCCCATCCCCACCGTCACTCCACCGCGCGAGGACCTGAACCCCTATCGCATTTCGCAGATGCAGTTCGACATTGCTGCGGAATATCTGAAGCTGGACGCCGGCCTGCGGCAGATTCTGCGCACGCCCAAACGCATCCTGGAAGTCTCCATTCCCGTCAAGATGGACAACGGCCAGGTAAAAGTATTCACCGGCTACCGCGTGCAGCACAACATCGCCCGGGGGCCGGCGAAAGGCGGAGTGCGCTTCCACCCCAGCGTCACCCTCGATGAAGTGAAAGCCCTGGCCGCCTGGATGACCTGGAAAACCGCCACGGTGAACATCCCGTTCGGCGGCGGGAAGGGCGGCGTGATCTGCGACCCCAAGCGCATGAGCAAAGGCGAACTGGAGCGGCTCACGCGCCGCTACACCAGCGAGATTCTCCCCATCATCGGACCCGACTGCGACATTCCCGCTCCCGACGTCTACACCGACGCGCAGGTGATGGCCTGGATGATGGACACCTACTCGATGACCACGGGCCACACCGTGCTCGGGGTGGTGACGGGAAAACCCGTGTCGCTCGGCGGCTCGCTGGGGCGCCACGAAGCCACGGCGCGCGGCTGCCTGTTCGCCATCGAAGAAGCCTGCAAAGTGAAACGCCTCAACCTGCGCGGCTCGAGCGTGGCCATCCAGGGATTCGGCAACGCCGGCTCCATCGCCGCCAAGCTGTTGCTCGAGAAGAAGGCCCGAATCATCGCGCTCAGCGATTCGCGCGGCGGCGTGCACAATCCCCGCGGCCTCGATCCGCTGAAGGCCGCGCGCTTCAAGGAACGCACCGGCTCGGTGGTGGGCATGCCGGGCGGCGCGCGCATCTCCAATGAAGACCTGCTGGCATTGAAATGCGACATCCTGATCCCCGCGGCGCTCGAAAACGTGATCACGCTGGAAAACGCCGAGCAGGTTCAGGCCAAAATCGTGGCCGAGGCCGCCAACGGCCCCGCCACGCCGCGCGCCGACGAGGTCCTCGCCCGCAAGGGGATCTTCTTGCTGCCGGACATCCTGGCCAATGCCGGCGGCGTCACCGTGAGCTATTTCGAGTGGGTGCAGAATCACTACTCGTATTCGTGGACGGAGCAGGAAGTAAACGCCAAGCTCGCCGAAGTAATGCACCGCTCGTTTCTCGATGTGCTGGAAATCTCGCGCAAGTACCACGTCCACATGCGCACGGCTGCCTACATCCTCGCCGTGGGCCGCGTGGCCGACGCCACGCTCGTCCGCGGCCTGTTCCCCTGACCCGTCTCGCGGCCGCGTAGCGTCGCTGGATCTCCCCATGCGCGGCGTCCGTCCTCTCCTCATGTGCGGATGCAAGATTCCGCTTGCATTCGCGCGGCCACGGTGCGTAGATTTCAACTGCCGGCTCGCTCCGTCCCGACGCTTCGGGACGGGGCGCAGCCGGCCCCGCTTTCTGCGGGGTGCCTTGCGCGGAGGGCACCAGCGTGAGCAATCATATTCACCCGGCTCCTCCGATCGTCCTCACGATCGCCGGGTTCGATCCCTGCGGCGGCGCGGGAACTGCCGCGGACCTGAAAACCATCGCCGCGCACAACTGCTACGGCATCGCCGCCGTCACGGCGCTCACCGTGCAATCCACCCAGGGAGTGAAGGCCGTACACGTCACGCCATCCGCCACGCTCCGCGCGCAGATCGAAACCCTGCTCGAAGACTCGGCCGTGGCCGCTGTCAAGATCGGCATGCTGGGCAACCGCGCAAACGCGGCGGTGGCGGCGGAAATGATCGAGCGGTTCACGCTGCCCAACGTGGTGCTCGATCCTGTGTTTCAGTCCTCGGCGGGCGGAGTGGAGCTGATGGACGCGGCGGGCGTCAAGTATCTCCGCGATGAGCTGCTGAAGCGCGTGGCCCTGGCCACGCCGAACGTGCCGGAGGCGGAAGCCCTGCTGGGGATGGAGATCCGCGACGTCGCCGCGATGGAAGCGGCGGCCCGGCTGCTAGTGGAGCGCGGGGCCCGCGCCGCGCTGGTAAAGGGCGGCCACATGGAAAAGCCCGTGGACGTGCTCTTCGACGGCACGGATCTGGCGAAGTTCGAAGGCGAGCGCGTCCGCGGGGAAAATTCGCACGGCTCCGGTTGCACGCTCTCCTCGGCCATCGCCGCCCAACTCGCGCAGGGGAAAAATCTCCA
>DATEQM010000232.1:0-13884 GCA_035272605.1 Candidatus Acidiferrales bacterium
GCGGAAACGCGCGCGGCAAAGAACGGATCGTGAGCCAGCGAATCGGGAACGGGAACCGCGAATTCACGGACGAGCGCGGAGGCCTGGGAGGCAAGGTCGAGCGCCTCGCGGCAGCGGTCGCAGAGCTGGAGATGTGCCGCCAGGGCCGGAGCGGGACGCGCGGGCGCGCCGGCCACGAGGGCTTCGACGCAGTCCTCGAGTTGGGCCTCGAAGGCGCGACAGGCCCCGTCACTTCGATCGAAAAGCCACATAGTTACTTCCTCCCAATGGCCGAAGCCACCAGCCGGCGCGAATTTCCGTAGCGCCGGCGGTACAGATCGGAAAGGCGGCGGCGCGCGCGGAACATCCGGACTTTCACGGTGTTCGGATTCATATTCATCGCCAAGCTGATTTCCTCGACGGAATAGCCTTCCACTTCCTTGAGCACAATCATGAGTCGTTCTTCGGGGGACAGCTCAGAGAGGAGGCGCTCGACGGCCTGGCGGGCCTCGGCGCGCTCCAGAGCGGCGATGCCGGGCTCTTCCGGAACGGTCTGGCCGATGCGTTCCTCCTGCTCCTCGCTGAGATCCGATTCGTAGACCAGCTTCCGGGCCTTCTTTTTCCGGAGGTAATCGTAGGTCTCGTTGACGGTGATCTTGTAGAGCCAGGTGCCAAAACTGGAGCGGCCGTCGAAGCGGCGAATGGCCAGGAAGACCTTGAGGAACACCTGCTGGGAGATGTCCTCGATGTCCTCGTTCCACCGGAGAATGCCGGCGACGATGCCCAGGACGCGCTTTTGATGAGCGCGGACGAGCTCCTCGAATGCTGGGACGTCCCCCTGCTGGGCGCGGCGAATGCAGGCGGACTCCTCCTCCCTGGGACCGGAGGCCAGCCCGCGAGCCGGTGCCATGCGCGCCTGTGCTACGGCCAAATTCACTCCATTCCTTGGGACGTGGGGGGCGTCCCTGCGGTTACAACGGGAAACGGGAGAGTTGCCCCAGAGCCAGAAGGAAGCGAAGCCATTCGCCCGGCGAGGAGCGCTTGGGGGCCGGTGCGCTCGCAGGACCCTGGGGAAGATGGGCGGGAGAGGACGGACTGAAAGTCTGCCCTACTTGCGCTGTACGTATCGTTATGGTGTAATGCCGCCATGATTATCGGTGACCGTATTCGCTCACTCCGTGAAACCAAGACGTTGTCCCAGGGGGACATCGAAAAGCGCACCGGCCTGCTGCGGTGCTATATCTCGCGCGTCGAGAACGGGCACACCGTGCCCGCGCTGGACACGATCGAGAAAATCGCGCGCGCCCTCGAGGTGCCGCTCTACCAACTGTTCTACGATGGCGAGGAACCGCCGGTGCTGCCGAAGCTTCCGCGGCGCCGTTCCGCCGACGACATCGTATGGGGCAGTGCCGGCAAGGATGCGCGGACATTGACGCGCTTCCGGCGCCTGTTGGGGAAGATTGCGGAACCCGATCGCAAGCTTCTCTTCTACATGGCGCAAAAGCTCGCGCGGCGTTAGTCGAGGCCACCCAGCCGTTCGCCGCAGGCGGACGACGGAAGAGTTCCCTTCTTCCCGTCGGTGCATTGCTATTCCCATTCGATGGTGCTCGGGGGCTTGGAGCTGACGTCGTAGACGACGCGGCTGACGCCCCGGACCTCGTTGGCAATGCGCGCGGAGATGGAAGCCAGGACATCATAAGGCAGGCGGGACCAGTCCGCGGTCATGGCGTCTTCGGATTCCACGACGCGGACAGCGATGGTCGTGCCGTAGCTGCGGTCGTCTCCCATCACACCCACAGTGCGGACGGGCAGGAGCACGGCGAAGGCCTGCCAGGTCTTGTCGTATAGGCCGGCGCGGCGAATTTCCTCCACCACGATGGCATCGGCCTCGCGGAGCGTGGCGAGGCGCTCTTCCGTCACTTCCCCGAGGAGGCGCACGGCCAGGCCAGGGCCGGGGAACGGGTGCTTGGTGAGCATTTCCTGCGGAATGCCCAGCTCGCGACCGATGCGGCGGACTTCGTCCTTGAAGAGGTCGCGGAGGGGCTCGACGAGCTCGAAGGGAAGGTCCGCAGGCAGGCCGCCGACGTTGTGATGCGTCTTGATGGTGGCCGAGGGGCCGCGGACGGAGACGGACTCGATCACGTCGGGATAGAGAGTGCCCTGGACGAGGAAGCGGATGCCGCCGAGCTTGCGAGCTTCGTCAGCGAAGACGGCGATGAATTCGTGGCCGATGCGGCGGCGCTTCTCTTCCGGGTCGGTGACGCCGGCGAGTTGCGCGAGGAAGCGCGGGCCGGCGCGCACGCCATCCACGTTCAATCCCAGGCGGTTCCGCAGCAGGTCCAGGGTGTGCTCGTACTCGTCCTTGCGGAGCAGGCCAGTATCCACAAAGACATTAGTGAGGCGGTCACCGATGGCGCGATGGACGAGCACGGCCGCGACGGCGGAGTCCACGCCGCCGGAAAGCGCGCAGATGGCCCGCGCGTCGCCGACGCGTTTGCGGACGGATTCGACGGCTTCCGCGAGGAATGCGCCTCCGCTCCAGTTGGGCTGGGCATGGCAGATATCGAAAACGAAATTGCCCAACATATCGGCGCCGTGCTCGGTGTGGCGGACTTCGGGATGGAATTCGACAGCGAAGATGCGGCGATCGGGATTCTCGACGGCGGAGATGGCATTGTCGGTGGTGCCGGTGAGGCGGAAGCCGGCGGGAAGGCCGACGACGTGGTCGCCGTGGCTGTTCCAGACGCGGAGAGAGGGAGGGAGGCCGCGGAAAAGTAGCGAGCCGTTGCGGACGACGAACTGGGCGGGGCCGTACTCGCGGCGGGTGGCGCGTTCCACTTTTCCGCCGAGGGTGTGAGCGATCCACTGGAGGCCGTAGCAAATGCCGAGGACGGGCAGGCCGAGATCGAGCACGCCGGGATCGCAGACGGGGGACGACGGATCGTAGACGGAGGAGGGCCCGCCGGAAAGGACGACGCCGGAGGGCTGGTAGCGACGGACTTCGTCGAGCGACGCGGTGCAGGGGAGGATGGCGGAGAAAACGTCGCGCTCGCGGATGCGGCGGGCGATGAGCTGCGTGTATTGGGAACCGAAGTCGAGGATGACGATGCCGCCGAGGACGCTCATGTGGGGATAGTTTAGCGTGAAATGGGGGGAGAGGGGAGTTTCTCGCAAAGACGCAAAGAGGCAAGGTTCGCAAAGGTGAGAGAAAAGAGTCGAACACGAGTACGGAGGGCGGACACCTGGGTCCGCCCCTACGATCTGGCGCTTGGGCCAGAGGCTAGCCGACGACGAGATTGACGAGTTTATCGGGGACGAAGATGGTTTTGCGGATGGGCTTGCCTGCTAGCCAATGGGCGATGCGGGAATCGGAACGGGCGCGGGAGACGAGTTCGGCTTCGGGGAGGCCGGCCTCGCACTCGAGGCGGGCGCGGACGCGTCCGTTGACCTGGACGACTACCTCGACCATTTCTTCGCGGGCTAATTCCTCGTTATAGGCGGGCCAGGTGGCGCGGGCCAGGCCACCTTGGTGGCCGAGCATTTCCCAGAATTCCTCGGCGACGTGCGGGGCCATGGGGGCGAGCATCAGGGTGAACATTTCCAGGGCTTCGCGGAGGACTGCGGGGCTGGCGTTGGTTTCGAGGGGCTCGACGGACTGCAACTCGTTAACCAATTCCATGAGCAAGGCGACGGAGGAATTGAAGTGCCAGCGGACTTCGTAGTCGCGGGTGACGCGACGAAGAGTTTGATGGGCGCGGCGGAGGATGGCGCGGTCGGAGGGAGCGGGGGCCGCAGCGGGCTGCGACTTACTGGGGCGGACACTTGGGTCCGCCCCTACGGAGTGAAGCTGCGGTGCGGCCGCGGGGAGGCGATCGGCGTGGCGGGCGATGAGGCGCCAGGCTTTGTGGAGGAAGCGGGAGCAGCCTTCCATGCCCTGCTCGCTCCATTCCAGATCTTTTTCGGGCGGGGCGGCGAAGAGGGTGTAGACGCGGGCGGCGTCGCAGCCGTAGGACTGGGCCATGTCGAGCGCGCCGACCACGTTGCCCTTGGATTTCGACATGGCGGTGCCGCCCTTGAGCACCATTCCCTGAGTGAAGAGGCGCGTGAACGGCTCCGAATGATTCACGAGGCCCAGGTCGCGGAATACTTTGCAGAAAAAGCGGGAGTAGAGCAGGTGCAGGATGGCGTGGGTGATTCCGCCGATGTACTGGTCCACGGGATTCCAGTAGGCGACCGCGGCGGGGTCGAAGGGGGCGCGGTCGTTGTGGGGGTCGGCGTAGCGGTAGTAATACCAGGAAGAATCGAAAAACGTGTCCATGGTGTCGGTCTCGCGGCGGGCGGCGCCTCCGCATTTGGGACATTTCGCGTTGAAGAATTCCGGGACACTGGCGAGAGGGGAACGGCCCTCGCCGGTGATGCTGACCTCCGCGGGGAGCCGCACGGGAAGATCGCTATCCGGGACGGGAACGATGCCGCATGCAGGACAGTGCACGACGGGGATGGGCGTGCCCCAGTAGCGCTGGCGGCTGACGCCCCAATCTTTGATGCGGAAGACGATTTCGCCGCGGCCGAAGCCGCGGGCTTCGGCGTCGGCGGTCATGCGTTCGATGGCTTCGCCGGGCGTGAGGCCGGAGTAGGGGCCGGAGTCCACGACGGTGCCCTGGGTGTGGTCGTCGAAGGCGGCTTCGAGTGTGTCTGCAAAGAGCGCGATGGGAGTGAGGGGCTGGACGACGACGCGGATGGGGAGATGGTACTTTTTGCAGAATTCAAAATCGCGCTGGTCGTGAGCAGGGACGGCCATGACGGCGCCAGTGCCGTAGCCGGAGAGGACGAAATTGGCAACCCAGATGGGCAGGCGCTCGCCGGAAAAGGGATTGATGGCGTAACGGCCGGTGAAAAAGCCTTCTTTTTCGGCAGTCTCCAGTTCGGCAGCGCGCTGGCCTTGGTGCAAGAGGCGGCGCGATTCGGCTTCCAGGGCGGCGCGATTCGGCGCGTCGGCGAGAAGTTCCGGAAGCAGGGGATGGTCAGCAGAGAGTATTACGGCTGTGGAGCCGTAGATGGTGTCAATGCGGGTGGTGAAGACTTCGATGGCTGGGCGGACACCTGGGTCCGCCCCTACGGCGTTGGGGCCCTCGACGGCGAAACGGACGCGGGCGCCATGGGATTTGCCGATCCAGTTGCGCTGCATGAGTACGACGCGCTCGGGCCATCCCGGCTCGATGCGTGACAAATCATCGAGCAGCTCGTCCGCGTACTTGGTGATGCGCAGAAACCACTGTTCGATTTCGCGGGTTTCCACCTGGGTGTCTTCATGCCGCCAGCAGCAGCCGCCCACGACCTGCTCGTTGGCGAGGACGGTGTGGCATTTGGGGCACCAGTTGACGCGGCTTTTTTTGCGATAGGCCAGGCCGCGTTCGAGCATGCGGAGGAAAATCCACTGGTTCCAGCGATAGTATTCGGGCTCACAGGTGGAGATTTCGCGGCGCCAGTCGTAGCTGAAGCCGAAGCGGCGGCAGGCGATTTTGATTTCCGCGATGTTGGCGTTGGTCCAGTCGCGGGGGTGCACGCCGCGCTGGATGGCGGCGTTTTCCGCGGGCAGTCCGAAGGAGTCCCACCCCATGGGATGGATGACATTGAAGCCGCGGAGGCGGCGGAAACGGGCCACGGCGTCGCCGATGGTGTAATTGCGCATGTGCCCCATGTGGAGGGTGCCGGAGGGATAGGGCAGCATCTCCAGGACGTAGTATTTGGGCCGGGAGGAGTCGGCGTCGGATTGGAAGGAGCCCTCGCGCTCCCAGCGTTCCTGCCAGCGCTGCTCGATTTCCTGTGGCCGATACTCTGCCAATGCGATCTCCTTCCAACAGATTCGGTGCGGAAAGAGGGCACACCCGCCGCGGCGGGCGCCCCTACGGCGATGTCGGCAAGACCTATGCTGCCACAATCAGTGGAGCGATGCGCGCCAAACCGCCATGGCGGTAAGAATCGAGAACAGGCGGCCGCGGGCCCCGGTTTGCCGCTGGTCGTCGATGACGCGATACACGAGGGGCCGCGGCATGAAGCCTTCGAGATGGCCGGCGTGGTCATGGAGAAGGGCGAGAACGTCGTCGCGGCGCAGCAGCGTGGCATAGTCGACGTATGGCACGACCGGGGGAAGGCGGTAGAGCTTCTTGATGAGCGGCACCCATTGCAGCGGACGAGGGCGGCGCCGCATGCGGTGCGCTTCGTACTCCTCCGGAAAATCCATGAGGCGGGGATAGAGGCGTTCGACGGTCGAGCGGTGCCATACGCTGCCGAGGCGCCATGCCAGCGGCAACGACCAGCCGGCATCCACCCAGCGCTTGTTGAGGAAAGGCGAGTACACGGGGAAGCGCGAGCGGAAGAGATGGAGGCCGGCGGACTGAAAACCTTTCCGGCGCTGCTCCAGGATGAAGGCATCGCTCTGCCAGACGAAGCTCAGGTGAGGCATGACGGACATGAAGCGGTCGAGCTGGCGAGCACTGCCGTAATATTCGGCGAAGCCGGGAGCGCACTGACGTTGCTCCTCGGCGCTGAGCACAATCCAAGTCTTGAGATCCCAATACTTGCGCAGCAGGCGGGCGGAGAGGATGCCGGAATCCACGCGGCTGAGGCGGTCAAGACCATGCGCCAGCAACCCGTAATTGAAGCCGACGGCGCGCACGTGCTCGCCATTGTTGCCGGTGATCACGCGGTCGCCCTGGCCGTATCCGCTTTTGGCAGCGATGACGAAGGTGTGCCAATGATCGAGAGGCTTGACGCCGTTGGTGAGGCGGCAGATTTCGGAGGCGCCATCGATGAAGTCGCGCGGGTCGGGAAGGATGTGATTGATCGGGAGGCCGAGGGCTCGACCCATGGCTTTAACGATTTCGACATCCTTGGCGCCGGGCTGGCCCATGACGGCGAGTTCGGGTTTGAGCCCGAGATGGAGCAGGCCCGCCAGATTGACGCGGCTATCGAACCCGGACGAGGCAGCCAGGATGGGCCGGGGACCGACGCCGGCACGCAGGCCCTCGAGGAAGAGATCGATGAGACGTTGCGCCACCTCCGGTCCGGAGGCGGGGCCGGGCTCGAGGAATTGCTGCCAGGGATGGATGCGAAGCGCCAGGTGGCGCCCGTCCCAATGCAGGATGGCGCCCATGGGGACGGCGCGCACGCCTTGGAGCAGGGTTTCGTTGTCAATGATGTGCAAGAGGCCCATGAGATTGGCGATCGCTTCGAAATTCCAATTGAAGTCGAGGCCGCCCTGGCGAAAGAGGGAGTGGATCGTGTCGCCGTGCAGGAATCGCGCGGCGCACTCGGCATAGAAATAGTTGTTGAGGGAGTAGAACGAGTTGACGATGAAGACTTCTTCGCCGCGGCGATAGACCAGGAGAAAATTGCCGTCGTGCCGCAACAGAGGTGTGAGATCGTCGCCGGAACGCGCGGCGCGGAAGATGGGACGCAGGGAATCGCATTCGACGGGGAGTTGGCCGATGAGGCTGAGGGAATCGACCGTCTGGGCGATGGGAGCGTTCATTCGTCTGTCCGGGCGGCTGTCCGGGAGGTGGAGCGGGCGCGGCGGTCACCGAACTGGAGCACAGCGTCCAGCATCTTGTCGACATCGCGCTCCGCGGTGCGGTGATTGAAGATCGCGGCGCGGATGGCCAGTTGACCGTTGATGCGGGTGGTGGAAGGGGCAGCCACGCCGCTCTCCTGGAGATCGGCAACGATGGCGGCATTGAGCGCGTCGGGGTCGGAACCGCGGTAGCGGAAGCAGACGATATTGAGCTGGACCGGGGCCAAAAGCTCGAGGCGCGGTTCCCCGGCAATGCGTGCTTCGAGATGATACGCGATGCGGCAGATGCGCGAAATGACGATGCCGAGTTGCTTGATGCCGTAACGCGCAACGTGAACCACGTTTTGAGCGCACGGAATCCGCGGGAGAGATCGGGGCCGAAATCGGTGGGCCAAAAAGAGCCGGCGGCGAGGCCGCGCGACTGGCGCTGGAGGTAGTCAGCCTGAGCGGCGAAGGTATCGCGGTGAAGAGCGCCATCGCGCACCAGGACGAATCCGGCATCGTAGGGCACCTGGCCCCATTTGTGAAAATCGAGAGCCAGAGAATGGGCGCGCTCCATCCCGGCGAGGCGCGGGGCGACTTCCGGCGAGAGCACGCCGAGAGCGCCGAGGGCGCCATCCACGTGAAACCAGAGATGCTCGGCGGCCGCGAGGTCGGCGAGGGAGGCGAGGTCGTCGATCGCGCCGATATCCACGGTGCCTGCGGTGCCGATGAGCAGGAAGGGCACGAGCCCGGCGGCGCGGTCGGCAGCGATGGTGCTGCGCAATGCTCCGAGGTCAATGCGGTGGTTTCCGTCCACGGGGATGAGGCGGAGGGCGTTGCTGCCCAGGCCCGCATAATCCATGGCGCGCGGGATGCAGCCGTGGACCGCGGCGGAGGCATAGCCGACGAGTCGCCGGCCGTCGGCGCCGAGGCCTGCCTGGCGCACCGCAGCGCCGAGCGCCGCGCGGCGGGCCACGAGCACGGCAACGAAATTCGCCAGGGAAGTGCCGGTGACGAAGAGGCCGGTGGCTTCCTCCGGGAAACCGAAAATGCGGCGCGCCCAGGCGACGATTTGACGTTCGACTTCGATGGGCGCGTGGTCCCGGCCACCACAATTGGCGTTGAGGCCTCCCGCCAGCATCTCCGCAAGCATGCCGACGATCGTGCCGCCGCCATGCACCCAGCCCATGAAGCCGGGATGGACATTACCCGTGGCGAAAGGCAGGACGAAATCCAAGAAGTCGCGGTGAACCTCCGAGAGTTCGGTAGGGGCATGCGGCACAGGGGCGCGGAAGACGGCGCGGACATGCTGGTCCATGGGTCGCCAGACGGGACGATTGCGGATGTGTTCGACGTAGTCGAGGACATCGTCGAGCATGCGGTGACTTTGGAGGCGCAGAGATTGCCAGTCGGCGGGATCGAGGCTGGCGGGCGCGGACTCCGGAGCGGCCCCGGGGGGATCAGGGTTGACGCCCATCAGTGGATTCTCCTCGAAATCGCGTGTGTGATGCGGCGGGCCGCACGTTTTCGCGCCTTCGGCGCGCGCTTCGATCTTTGTGCCGAGGCTCGCGCTGCCGCGGTCCGCCTTCTTCCCTGACGGGCGAAAGCGGCGCTGCGCTGACGGGCGGAAGAGGGCGGTCCGCCGCGGCGGACGCCGCTACCCGGCTTGGGCGCAGAAAGGCCGAGGAGTGACCAGAGCGCGCGGACGTTGCGGCGGTCGTCGCCGGGGCGGTCGATAGGGGTTTCGAGCAGGAAGGCGCGGTCAGGGCTGCGCAGTCGCGGATGATTCATGATTCGCCGGAAGGCTTCGCGCCCGATGTGGCCGCGGCCGATGTGCTCGTGGCGATCGATGTGGGCGGCGAGGGGAACCTTGGAGTCGTTCACGTGGATGACGCGGACGTTATCGAGGCCGAAGGCGGCGTCGGCTTCATCGAGGGTGCGCTCCAGGCCTTCCGGCGTGCGGATGTCGAAGCCGGCGGCGAGGAGATGCGCGGTGTCGAGACAGACGCCGGGTCGGGGGACGACGCCGCGGGCGCGGCAGCCCTCGAGCATTTGCTGCAGATGAGCGAACTGCGAGCCGAGGCCGGTTCCCTGCCCTGCGGTGTTTTCGATCAGGACGCGGAGGGAGACGGAAGGAGGGCGGACACATGGGTCCGCCCCTACGGCCAGAGTGGCGCGGGCGATGGCTTCTGCGACGTTCTCGATGCCGCGGGCGATTCCGGCGTCGCGAGCGGAGCCGGGATGAACGATCAGGTAGTCGGCGCCGAGCTGGAGGGCGCGGATGATCTCGTCGCGGAAGGCGACGACGGAATTTTCCCACTGGCGCGGATCGGGAGAGGCGAGATTGATCAGGTAGTTGGCGTGGACGGCGACGGGACCGAGGCGGAGCTCGGCGCGGCGCTCGCGGAAACGCTTGGCAACGGGAGCGGGGATGGCGCGCTGATGCGGGCGCGGCCACATGCGGGGGCTGCCGGAGAAAATTTGCAGCGCGGTACAGCCGATGCGGGCGGCGGTGTCCAGAGCGCGGCTGGCCTCGCCGGCGATGGAGGTGTGGATGCCGATGCGAGGGCGGCCGTCGAGCCACGGCGGTGCGGAAACGACAGCGGACGCGGACTCGGGGACGGGTGGCGGATAGACTTCGGGGGCCTGCGCATCGGTCATCGCGCTGTCGGTTGGATCCAGCATGTGTCGAAACAATTTGGCGACAGAGAAATCATTTTAGCCGAGGGGTTCGGTGCTCCGCAATCGCACAGTTGGATGCAGCGGGAAGCCCAGTCGACCGCTTTTCTCCGGAATGGGGGTAGACTTCGGTGCCGGGACTGGACTCGCCATGACAGAGCAGAAGAAACGAGCGGCCGACATCCTCGATTGGGAACATCTCTGCCGCCTCGCGGAATATGTGGAGCCATCCAGAGTTCGGCGCTGGGAACAGGCGTTAAGGGTGTTCGCCTATGCTTTCACCTCTACTGCGGATGTGGAGCGGCAGGACCAGCTCCTGGCGGAACTTCTGCAAAATGCAACGGTCCATACCTCCATTGCATCTGCCGAGGAGGTGGTCGCTAAGCTGGCCAAGGACACCAACAGCGATGTCGTGTTGCTGCGCGAATTTGCAAGACAGTGCGGGGTGCGCCTGAGGAGGGGCTAGATCGGCTTTGGCAGGAGGCCTTCTCTCTGCCATTTCGGATAGGAGGCCTTAAAACCGCTGAGCAGGAGTTCTTCTGCCTTTTGCCTGCTAGAAGTCCGTCTGCTGGCCGCGCGGCCCCTTCGCGTTGCGCTGCGAGGAGTTAGAGTTCGACGCTTTGTCTTCGCTCTCACAAAACTAGTATAGCACGCCTGAGCAGCACATCTTATGAGTCCGGCAGGCCCCGTGCTGTTCTCCTCAGGATCGGAAGTCCCGAGAAGCTGAGGCGGTTTCGGCGGGGGCCGAAGCTCCGCCCTTCAGCAGTCGCCGAACGGGCTCGGTGGATGGTCTGTTTGGGAAACGGGCGAAGATGGGATAGCTTTGACGTGTTCTAGCCCGGGGGAGCGGACCCCTGCCGGAGGGATCGGGGACTCGCCATGCTTGTGGTGATGGATGCGCACGCGACCGAGGAGCAGGTGCGCGCGGTATGCGCGCGCATCGAGCAGTTCGGGCTGAAGGCGCACACGATTCCGGGGACGCTGCGGACGGCCATTGGGATCACGGGAAACCGGGGCGCGGTGGATCTGGGCACGCTCGAATCGATGCCGGGAGTGGTGGAATGCATCCCGGTCAGCAAGCCGTACAAACTGGTGAGCCTGGAGCTAAAGGCAGAGCCGACGGTGGTGCGGATCCGGACGCCGTTGGGGGAGGCGGCGATCGGCGGGAAGCAGGCGGTGCTGATTGCCGGGCCGTGCGCGATCGAATCGCGGGAGCAGGCGTTTGAGATCGCACGACACGTGCGCGACTCCGGGGGCAAATTGATGCGCGGAGGCGCGTACAAACCGCGCACGTCGCCGTACAGCTTCCAGGGGCTGGGAGAGCCGGGACTGGAGATTTTGCGGGAGGTGCGGGAGGAGTTCGGGCTGGGGATTGTGAGCGAGGCGGTGGACCACGAAAGCATGGACCTGGTGGAGGAGTCGGCGGACGTGATCCAGATCGGGGCACGGAACATGCAGAACTTTTCGCTGCTGAAGCGCGCGGGGCGGGCGAAGAAACCGGTGCTGCTGAAGCGGGGAATGGCGGCAACGCTGGACGAATTCCTGATGGCCGCGGAGTACGTGATGGCGGAGGGAAATTACCAGGTGATCTTGTGCGAGCGGGGGGTGAGGACGTTCAGCGACTTCACGCGGAACACGCTGGACCTGGCGATCGTTCCGGCGGTGAAGGCGCGAAGCCATCTGCCGATCCTGGTGGATCCGAGCCACGGGACGGGAAAACGAAGCAAAGTGCTGCCGCTATCGCGCGCGGCGATTGCGGTGGGAGCGGATGGGCTGCTGGTGGAAGTGCACCATGATCCCGCCTCAGCCCTTTCGGACGGGACGCAGGCCATCCTGCCGGAGGAACTCGTGCAGTTGTGGGACGAGGCGCGGCAGATTGCGGGGGTGCTGCATCGGTCGATGAATTGAGGGGCGCGTGACTGGCGACTCGTGACTCGTGACTGGCGGGGGGAGCGGAGAGAGCGAGCCGAGTCGCCGCGTAATTCCCTGCCCTGGTGAAAGGCGCGGCCTAACGGCGCGGCCCGTGTGCTCGCGAACTCGCTCCCGATCGGCATCCCTGCTGAATACTGAGCAAGGCCGCGGGGCTATTCGCCCCGCGGCACAGTGGGTCGGAACGAAGAATCCATGACGAAAACTTACAGAATAAATCGGCGGCTGGTGTTTGCGCTGGTGGTGCTGGGGCTGATCGGGGCGCGGGTGGTGGCGCGGCAGATGGGCCTGGCGACGCTGCGGCCGGGGCTGCATCTGTACGCGTACGTCTCCAACGTGAGGGATGGCACGGTGAGCGTGGTGGACCTGGTGGCGCTGGCGCCGCACGGTCAGATCCCCGTCGGCCCGACGCCTTCCGGGCTGCGGGCGCATCCGACGCGGGCGGAATTGTGGGGAGTGAGCACGACAGGCGGCTACGTGTGGGTGATTGACGCGCGGAAGGGCGAGGTGGCGGCGAACATCCCGGTGGGCGGGGGATTGTTTGCCGTGGACTTCTCACCCGACGGCAGGCGGGCCTACGCCGCCGCGGCAAACACGGGCGAGGTGGCGGCGATTGACTGCGCGACGCGGCGGGTGGTGGCGCGGGCGCGGGCGGGAGAGCGGCCGTGGCTGGTTCGAGCAACGCCAGACGGGAAATACGTGCTGGTGGCCAACCGGGGGGAGAGTTCGCTCTCGCTACTGGACGCGCGGACGCTGGAGACGGTGGACAAAATCGCAGTGACGGCGGCGCCGGAACAGATTGCCGTGCTGCCGGATGCGTCGAAGGCCTTCATCGCGTCGGGCAGCGGCAGCGCCGTCTCCCTGGTGGACCTGCGCACGCGGAAGCTGCTGGCGAATCTGGCGGTGGGCGGGCGTCCGGTGGCGCTGCTGCTCTCGGCAAATGGCGCCGAACTGTACGTGCTGTCGGCGGAGTCTCACGGGCTGGATGTGATCGACACTTGGCGGAACGAGACGGGAGACCACGTGACGGTGGGCAGCACACCTGCGCTGGGCGTGCTTTCCTTTGACGGCAGCGTGCTCTATGTGACGGACACGGCGGCGGGGCGGGTGGCGCCCGTGGAGCTGAATGACCGCCGGGTGTTGCGGCCCATTTCCGTGGGGCAACGGCCGCTGGCGGCGGCGCTGACGCCGGAAGGGAATTTGCTGCTGGTGGTGAATGAAGGGTCGAACGATCTGGCAATCGTGCGCACGCGGACGAACAGCCTGCTGACGCTGGTGCCGGTGGGGCTGAGGCCGCGGGATGTGGCGGTGAAGATGTTTTAGAGGCAGTGGCGAGTGACGAGCGGCTAGCGAAGAGAGCGGGCGGCTGGGATTGGGAAAAGACTGAACACGGAGTTCACGGAGATACGGAGAACTACGGAGGGGGGAATCGGAGTGCAGCCACATGGGGCTGCCCCTACCAAGCGTAGGCCTCCTCGCCGAGGGCTACGGTTAGGACGCCCTGGGCAGGGAGGACGTCCACAGGCAGGCCGCCGTGCCACAGGGCGACGCCGATTTCCAGCGAGGTGCGGCCAGCGGAGGGGACGAGTTCGCGGTCGATGCTGGCTTCCAGAATGGCGCCGAGGGCGACGCGCACCTTTGCCGCGCCGGCGAGCAGGCAGGCACCGTCCTGCTCGACCGAGTGGCCGATAATCTTTCCTTCCGCTACCTGGACAATCAGAACCGCGTCGCCTTCTCCTTTG
>DATEQM010000233.1:0-35258 GCA_035272605.1 Candidatus Acidiferrales bacterium
CGGCCGATTTGGGTATCGCGTGCGCGATACACGACGCCCATGGCGCCGCGTCCCAACTCTTCGATGATTTCGTAGCGGCCGATCGTTTGCATCAGTCGGGCTCCCGCCGGAAGCAGAGAGGAAAACACTTTATCACCAACGCGGCGCAACGCCGCCGCGGGCCGCCCCCGATCGCCGGGGCCGGCTAGAAGCCGGCGCTACCGGGAGAATGACCGGGTATGCTAGTCTATCCAGGCAAGAGCGGGTCGCTTGATTCTTCCGCCTTCCAATTGAGGCGCAACTATGTCCGGACATTCCAAGTGGGCCACCATCAAGCACAAGAAGGCCGCGACCGATGCGAAGCGCGGGCGCGCGTTCACGCGCTTCATCCGTGAAATCACGATCGCCGCGCGCGCGGGCGGCGATCCGGACACGAACCCGAGGCTGCGTAGCGCCATTGCCGCGGCCAAGAACGAGAATATGCCCGGGGACAACATCGAACGGGCCATCCTGCGCGGAACGGGGCAGCTCGAAGGCGAGACGTACGATGAAGTAACGTTCGAGGGGTACGGTCCCGGCGGCGTGGGCGTGCTGGTGCAGGTGGTGACGGCAAATCGCAACCGCTGCGTGAGCGAAATCCGCCATCTGATGAGCAAGAACGGCGGGAACCTGGGCGAGACGGGCAGCGTGGGCTGGCAGTTCCACCGCAAGGGCGCCATTTCCATGCCCAAAGAGGCGGCGGACGAAGACAAACTGATGAGCGTGGTGCTGGACGCGGGCGCGGAAGACCTGCGGGACGACGGCTCGTCCTGGGAGATTATCACCCCGCCCGAGGCGTTCGAGAAAGTGCGCGAGGCGCTGGCGATTGCTGGAATCAAACCCACGTCCGCGGAACTCTCCATGGTGCCGCAGAACTACGTGAAACTTTCCGGCACGCAGGCCCAGCAGATGATCCGGCTGGTGGAAGCGCTGGAGGAGTACGACGACGTGCAGCACGTCTATTCCAATTTCGACGTGGATGAGAAAGAGATCCAGGCAGCGGTCGGGGCAAACTGAAGGGTCGCATTGCGGGCGCAGCAAACGGCGCCCCTACGACACACGGGCGGCGGCGCGCCCTTTTCCGCAACACTTCACCGCAGTACACTCCCCCCATGGCATCGCTCACGCACCGCTCCGCCCCGAGGCTTCGGAATTCGGGGGCGGCGGGAATGAATCCTCGGAAGGCCTTCTCCGCGGGAGACCGCTCGGAGCGTGTGCTGGGGATTGATCCCGCGGCCGCAGGGGCCACGGGCTACGCTGTGATCGAGTGCGATCCCGCGCGGCGGGACGCCTTCCGCGTGCTGCACTACGGCGCGACGAAGCCGGCGCGCGGCGCGAGCCCGGCGGGACGCCTGGAAGGCATTCACCGGCTGGTGGCGGGCCTGCTGGAAGAGTTTTCGCCGGGTGCGGTGGCCGTGGAAACACCTTTCTTCGCCCTGAATGTGAGGACCGCGCTGCTGCTGGCCGAGGTGCGCGGCGTGGTGCTGCTGGCCGCGGAGCAGGGGCGCGTGCCGGTGGAGAGCTACTCGCCGCGGGAGATCAAAGCGAGCGTGGCGGGGCATGGCAACGCGTCGAAGGAACAGGTGCAGGTGATGGTCCGCTCGCAGTTGCAGCTCGAGGAACTCCCGCGGCCGTTCGACGCCGCGGACGCGCTGGCGGTGGCGTTGTGCCACATCCACAGCCGGCGCGCGCGTACGCGTCTGGACGCCGCACTCGCGCCCCGAGCCGCCGGGCCGGCGAACGGCAATGGGCGTGGCCCTTCCCGAGGGCCGGGCAATGGCCGCCCGCAGGGGCGCTGAGCAGAGGCCGGTGATCGGGAGCACTTCTACGAGAGACCCACGGACTCGCTCACGCCGCTCGCCGCTCAGGGCGCGGCCCTGTCCTTATTCTTTCCTCTGGGCCGTCGTTCTGGCGCTGGCGGTTGTGCCCGCGGAAGCCGCGCGGGGTCAGGTTCCAGGCGGGGCTCCGTCCGGGACGGCGGGCGATGCAACGGTGGTCTACCGGAAAGTGTTCAAATCGAGCTCGCCGGAGTTCGCCGAAATCCGCATTCCCGAGAACGGCCAGGCCACTTGCGACCTGAGAAGCCTGGACGATGATGCCAACCCACAGCCACTGGACATCTCCGCGGCGCTGCGGGGACGCATCTTTGCGCTGGCCGCCGAACTGCACAATTTTCGCGACATTTCGCTGGACGTAAAGCGGCGCATCGCGAATCTGGGGGAAAAGACGTTCCGCTACGAGAATGGCGGCGAAGCGAGCGAGGTGAAATTCAACTACACGCTCAATTCCAAGGCCGACCAACTGCTCCAAATCTTCGAAGCCCTGGAGCGGGAGCAGGAGGACGTGCTGGTGCTGCAGCGGACGATGAAGTACGACCGCCTGGGCGTGAACGGGGCCCTCATGCGAGTCGAAGACGACGTGCGCCGCCACGCCATCGCCGAGCCGGAACGCTTTCTCCCGCTGCTCGAGCAGATCGCCGGGGACTCGCAATACCTGGAAATTGCCCGGAAGCGCGCGCGTGTGCTGGCGGACTACATCCGCAACGGGAGCCGGTGAGCGGGCAGCAGTAGGGCTGCCCTCGGAAGCACGAGTCCCGATCCCGAGCCTTCGGGAATGGGGAACATCCCCACAGTGCCGGCTGCCCTCTCTGCACGGTCTCCGCCGGCGCGGCCGGATAGGCCCACGGTCAGAAAGGCGCTGACCGCGCGAGAGGGATCAGGCCACCACGATTCCGGCGTAACCCACCACCCAGTCGCAATCGCCGCTCACTTCCGCGGAGGTGGCGTAGCGCACGAGCTCGGCGCGCGTGGCGCCGAGCTGCTTGGCGGCCACTAGCATGGTGACGGCCGGGCCGTAGCCGCACATGGAAATCTGCTCCCGCCGCACCACGTCGTAGAGGCCGCGGGGATCGAGCGCGAGGATGCGTTCGATGGCCCGGGCGTCCTTCTGCCGCGTGATTTCGTCGCTTTCGTAATGGTTCATGTCGGAGCTGGCCACGATGAGCACCGGCCCGGCCTGCGCCGCCTCAGCCTCGGCCACCACGCCCGCCAGCGCGCGGCCCAGATCCTCGAATGCCTGGAAGCGGTCCGTGCCCAGGACAATGGGAACGAAGCGGAACTCCGGCGCCATGTGCTGGAGGAACGGCAATTCGACTTCAATGGAGTGCTCAGCGGCATGGGCCACGGCGTCTTCACGCAGCAGCGGACAAGCGCGCGCGAGCGCCGCGGCGAGCGAGGCATCGAGCGGAGCATCGCCCAGGGGCGTGCGCCAGGCGCCCTCGGAAAGAATCGCGAGCGAAGCACCCTGCGGGTAGTGTCGCGGGCCGAGGATCACAAAACGGCGGGGCAGATCGAGGCGCGCAAACACGGCTCCGGCCACCGCGCCCGAATACATGTATCCCGCGTGTGGAACGATGCAGCCGAGCGCCCGCGCCGGGGGTGACGGGGCGGGGGAGGCGGCATCTTTTGCCGGGGCGATGAACTGGCGCACTTCGCGCTCGAGCTGCGCGGCATTGCGGGGATAAAAGCGTCCGGCAACGGCGGGTTCGCGGATCATGGTGTGGCGCGCCGGCCCCGCGCAAATCGCGAGGCGGATGGCGATGTGAAATCGCCGCTACAGCGGACCGCGGCGTCAAATGGGCTTCGAAGGCTTCCCTTTCAATTTCACGGCAACCATGGTGCCCGGGTTGCAGTAGACGCGAATTTTATCGCCGTACTGATAGCCGCTGCTGCTGAGCATGTCCGCGACTTTTTGGCGCAGCTCCGGGGAATACTGGAACGACCAGATCATTTTCTCGTTGTCGGCGCTCTGCACGATGATCTGGGCCATATTGAAGGAGAGCACGCGGCCTTTGTAGCGGTCCAGCGTCGTTTTCGGCGCCGGCGCCGGGGCCGGCTGGATATTAACGAGCGGCGGACGCGTGGCCGGCGGGGGCGTCGGCGCCGTGGTGGGCGGCGGGGGCGTCTGCGCCGCGACGGGCGCCGCCACGGCGCAAAGGGCCAGGGCCGCAGCCACGGCGAATGTGCAGCGGCTAATCATCCATGTTATCCACGCTGATCTTCAGTGAGCGGAGGAATTTGATGTCCTGGGGCGTCATGGCGACGCGCTCTTCGTCCGTCTCGTCTTCCAGGATTTCGTCGTCCACGCGGATGCGCAGGGAATCCAGGAAGCGGCGGTCCTGCACGGTCATGCGCACGGGCTTCGATTCCCGGGGGGCCAGGCCGATGGTGGCGTCGAGCTTGAGCACGATGTCGTAGCCGGCCGAACGCACGCCCGCGATGGCCTTCTGGATGCGGTCGGAATCGGAGACGGCTTCGTTGATGGCACGGCCCAATTCGCGGAGCACTTGCTTGAGGTTGTCGTCGAGCTGCACGTCGAGCCTCCCGTCATGCTACTCCCTGCATTCTAGTGCCGGCGGGAGAAGCGTACAAGAGCCTCCGCAGCGCCGGGTTCACAGTCCGGCAACGGCCGGGCGCGCGGCGCGGGGAAGATTGTGGCCCGTGAAAAGTGATTCGGGCACTGCAAAACGGGCGGGCGCTGGGAACGCCGGCTAACGCAAATCGGTGCGATTCGAAATCCACCAACACATGAAACCAATGGGAACGATGAGCGTCACCGCCCAGAGGAACGGCAGCCCCCAAAGGCCCAGCAGTCCCAGAATGGTGAATGTGATCCAGAATGTCTTTCGTTCCACCGGCTACCCCACCCCGAATGTAAGGTGCCGGGCGCTGCGGAACAAGAAAAATGATGTGTGGGCCGGGGGCGGGGCCTGCGAACTCCGGGCAGGCTCGTCAGATTCCCTGGCAGGCACTCCGCCGGGAAGTACCTCTCACCCGAGTCGAGGAACCAGACCGCGAGAATGGCGGTAAACTGCTGCCGAGCCTGGCGCGTCCATGGAGAGAACGGAGCGGCGGATGAGCAGAAAATGGGTGGTTCTTGCCGGCGCTGCGCTCGGTGCCGTGCTCCTGCTGCTGCTTGCCGTTCCCTATCTCTTGAATGTGGGCCGCATCCGAGTGGACATCGAAACGGCGGCCAGTTCCGCGCTGGGCCGGCCGGTGCAGATCGGCCAACTGCGATTCTCTCTGCTCACTGGAACGCTCACCGCCGATGATCTTTCCATCACGGAGGATGAAGCCTTTGGCCGCGGGGAATTCCTGCATGCCAATTCTCTGGCCGTGGGCGTGGAAGTGCTGCCACTGCTCTTGTCTGAGAGGCTTCGCGTCAACGCTCTCACCCTGGACGGGCCGCAAGTGAACCTGGTGCGTACGGCCTCGGGCAGGTGGAACTACGCGAGTCTGGGCGCGCGCGAGAAGAACGGAGCGGCCCCGGCACAACCTCCCGTTTCATCCAGCGGGCTTACGAGCTACTTCGTGCGGGAAGTGAAAACGGACGATGGACAAATTTCCATCGGAGGCGTACCCCGCGGCGCACCCGCGCAAACGTTTCGAGACGTCTCGCTCGTGGCCACGGACATTTCTTCCGGCTCCGCGTTTCGCATGGCCATGGGCCTGACAGCACCGAAAGGCGGCAAGATCAAGCTGGAGGGCACGGCCGGGCCGATCGAACCAGGTGGAAAGCTGGAACAGCTCGTCATCCACCTGAAGCTCCACGGGCAGCGGGTGGGAATCGCTGGGATGGAAGGCCTGCTTGAGAACTTGGGAATTCCGCTTCCTGCGGGCGCTGCGCTGCGCGGCGGCAGCCTGGACGCGGATCTTTCGGTAGACGGCCCGCTCGGGCGGCTGGTGATCGCCGGGCCGGTCACGCTGTCCGATGTGGAGATCTCGGGCTTCAACTTCGCCACCTGGGTCGGCGGAATGGCTTCGCTGGGCGGCATCAAAAACAGCCCGGACACGCTGATCCAGAGCATCCACTGCAAGGTGCGCGCGGCGCCGGAGGGAATCCGGCTGGACGATGTGAACGTGGTGATGGCCGAGGTTGGGCCAATCACCGGCGCGGGAACCATTAGCGCCGGCAATGCGCTGGAATTTCACATGAAGGCCGAGCTGCACGCAAACAACGGGCCGTTGGGCGGCGTGCGTGCCGTGGCCAGCCTGGGACAGGGAAGCGGTGGAATCCCGTTTGAGGTTCAGGGGACCACTGCTCATCCCGTCTTCGTGTCGAATGCCGCTGGTGCGGTGGGAAACACCCTGACGCTGCCCGTCCGGGGCGTGGGCCGGTTGTTCGGCAAGCACAAGGACGAGAAGAAACCGTAGCGAGGCGGCTCAGTATTCTCGCAGCCGCATCGAGGCACGCAACAATTCATGCCACTGCAACGCTGCCTGCATTAGACTCGCGCAGGACGCACAGCATGAGCCACCTCGAACCGATTATCGAAGCGCGCGGCGTGGCGCAGTCCTACGCCCAGCCGGGCGGCCGTTGCACCGAGATCCTCGCGCCCACGGATCTGGCGATCGAGCCGGACAAAATTGTTGCGCTGCTGGGCAGCTCGGGGTGCGGGAAATCGACGCTGCTGCGCATCCTGAGCGGGCTGGTGGCGCCTTCGGCCGGGCAGGTGCTGTGGCACGGGCAGCCGGTGGACGGCCATCCGCCGAATGTGGCCATCGTGTTTCAGAGCTTCGCGCTGTTTCCCTGGCTCACGGTGATCGAAAACGTGGAGGCGCCGCTGCGGGCGCGCGGCGTGGGCGCTTTCGAGCGGCACAAGCGCGCCCTGCGCATCCTGGACACGGTGGGCCTGGACGGCTTCGAGACCGCGTATCCCAAGGAACTCTCCGGCGGGATGAAGCAGCGCGTGGGGTTTGCGCGCGGGCTGGTGGTGGAACCGGAAGTGCTGTTCATGGACGAGCCGTTCTCCGCGCTGGACGTGCTGACGGCGGAGACGCTGCGCGGCGAACTGCTGGAGCTGTGGACCACGCACCGCATCCCCACGCGCGCCATCTTCCTGGTGACGCACAACATCGAAGAAGCCATCGAGCTGGCCGACCGCATCCTGGTGCTGGCGCACAAGCCCGCGACCATCCGCGACGATTTCTCCGTGGATTTGCCGCAGCCGCGCGACCATCAATCGCCGCGCTTTCTGGAGCTGGTGGACCACGTCTACAAAGTGCTCACGCAGCCCCAGGAGGCTCACGTGCTGCCCGCAGCGCGCCCCGCTGGCGGGACTGCGGCCCCCGCGGGCGAAAAGCATGTGGCCATCCCCCACGCGCGGCCCGGCGGCATCGCCGGATTGATAGAAATCATCAGCGACCGTGGCGGCGGCGACGACCTCTATCATCTGGCGGAGGACCTGGTGATGGATGTGGAGGACCTGCTCCCCATCGTCGAGGCGGCTCGCCTGCTGGGCTTCGCGGAGGTGAAGGAAGGCGACGTGCGTATCACCTCCACGGGCCGCAGCTTTGCCGAGGGTGACATCGAGCAACGCAAGAAAATGTTCCGCCAAGCCGCGCTCGAGCGCATTCCCCTGCTGCGGCAGATCCACAACGCGCTGCGCGCCAAGAGCGACCACACGCTCCCGGCCGAATTCTTCCGCGACGTGCTGGAAGAGCGCTTCAGCACGCAGGATGCCGCGCGGCAACTGGAAACCGCGATTGAATGGGGACGCTACGCGGAAATCTTCGACTACGATTCCGCCTCCGAGCGCCTCCAGGGAATCGAATCGTGAATCGCCCGCGCATGGCGCCGGCCGCATTACTTTCCACGCGCACAGCGGTACTCGCCGGAATTTTTCCATGCGCGTGCTGACCCTGGAGCGCGCCGGCGCCGCGCGGCGTCCCGGCACGCTGCTCACCGACGCGGTGATTTTTGCCGGCGGACTGGCCACGCTGTACGCGGTGCTGGGCATCGGACGCAACTGGCTGGCACCGGCGCGCCCCGCGGCGGAGATCACGCTGGCGGCCTCGGCGCTTCCGCTCTACGCCTTCTACTCGCTGTGGCGCATGGCGCTGGCCTACGCGGCGAGCCTGCTGTTCGCGCTGGGGTACGGCTGGGTGGCCGCGCGCAACCGCGCGGCGGAGCGCCTGCTGATTCCGCTGCTGGACATCCTGCAATCCATTCCCGTGCTCAGCTTTCTGCCCGGAGTGATGGTGGCCATGGTCGCGCTGTTTCCCGGCCGCGAGATCGGGCTGGAACTCGGCTCCATCCTGCTGATTTTCACCGGGCAGGTGTGGAACATGGCCTTCAGCTTCTACGCGTCGCTCAAAGGACTGCCGCGCGAATTGACCGAGGCGGCCACCACCTACCGTTTTGGCGCCTGGCAGCGCTTCTACCAATTGGAATTGCCGGCCGGGGCCATCGGCCTGGTGTGGAATTCGATGATGTCGGTGGCCGGCGGCTGGTTTTTCCTGATGGCCTGCGAAATGTTCCAGCTCGGCAACCGCGACTTCCGCCTGCCGGGCCTGGGATCGTATCTCCAGACCGCCGCCAACGCCGGGGATCTTCCGGCCATTATCTGGGGACTCGTGGCCATGATCGCCGTGATTTTGCTGCTCGACCAGCTCGTGTGGCGGCCGCTGATCGTCTGGGCGGAAAAATTCAAATTCGAACAGGTGGAGAGCACGCAGGCGCCGCGCTCCGCGGTGCTGGCGGCGTTGCGCAAATCCGCGGCGCTCGGCTGGCTCCGGCGGCGCGCCTTCGGTCCCGCATGGGAGGAGCTGACGCTGCGGTTCGCGCGGCGCGAGCAGGCAGGACCGGCGAAAGAGGCAAACGCGTGGCGCCCTCTGGTGGCGCGGGGCGCGGGCGTAGCCGCCGTGGCGCTGGCGCTCTATGGCACGATGCGCGCCGGCCACATCCTGATGGGGCTAACCGGCAGCGAGCTGAGCCTGCTGGCGCACGGGGCCGCGGCGACGTTTCTGCGCGTGGTGGCCGCGCTCGTGGTGGGCCTGCTGTGGACGGTGCCGGTGGGCGTGACGGTGGGATTGCGCCCGCGGCTGGCCGCGCTGGTGCAGCCCGTGGCGCAGGTGGCCGCGTCGGTCCCCGCTACCGCGCTGTTTCCCGTGCTGCTGCTGGTACTCATTCGCCTGGGTGGCGGCATGGGCCTGGCCGCGATTCTGCTGATGCTGCTGGGCACGCAGTGGTATCTGCTGTTCAACGTGATTGCAGGAGCGCAGGCCATCCCGACGGACCTGCTGGAGGCCGCGCGGTTGTTCCGCATCAACGGTTGGCAGCGCTGGCGGCTGCTGATCCTGCCGGGAATTTTTCCGTATCTGGTGACGGGACTGGTGACCGCGGCGGGCGGCGCGTGGAATGCCAGCATCGTGGCCGAATACTCGCGCTTTCAGGGCCGCGTGCTGGCAACCACGGGCCTGGGCGCGATCATCAGCGAGGCAACCGAAGCAGGCGATTTCAATCTGCTGCTCGCCAGCACGGTGGCCATGGCGGTGATCGTGGTGACTATCAACCGGCTGTTGTGGAAGCGCCTGTACGGGCTTGCCCAGACGCGATTTCGTCTGGAGGCGTGAAGCTGGCGCGAGGATGCGATGCTGGGAGGCGGCTCAGGAAGCGCCCTCGACAAAACGCAAGTCGCGCTCGGCGGCGCCCTTCAGAGATTTGAGGGCCGCCTGATACGCGGGACTGTGATAGGTGGCGATGGCTTTTTCCACGCTATCGAATTCGATCACCACGGTGCGGTCATTGATTCCCCCCTCCACGACGCTCTTAGGCGTGCCGCGCACCACGAAGCGGCCTCCGCCGGCCTGGATGGCCGGGGCGGCGAGGCGCGCGTATTCGGCCAGGGCTTCTGGTTTGGAGACCGAGCGATACAGGGTGATCCAGTATCCTTTAGCCATATAGTCCTCCGCTCCAGCCACAGTACTTCGGGCGCAGCCGAGGCGTCAGGGCGCGCCCGTTGCATGCGCAGCCGGCGTGGCCGGACCCGCAGCTGCGCCTCCGGTGGCCGGAGGATTCTCCGGCTTCCCTTGCGTATCGTAGAGTTTCACCGCGCCGTACTTTTCGAACACGGGCAGGACTTTGCTGGCCTCGCCCACGGCCACGATTTGCAGCTTGGCCGGGTCCAGATACTTTGCCGCGACGCGCGTCACGTCGGCCGTGCTGACCGCAGAGATTTTCGCGGGATAGGTGTCCCAATAATTCTCGGGAAGCGAATAAATGGCGCGGTCCACCGCGTAGTTGATGAGGCGCTCGGGCTGCTCGAGGGAGATGGCGAAGCCGGCCACCACGGAACGGCGGGCCTCATCGAGTTCGGCTTCCGGCACGGGATCTTTGCCCAGCCGGGTGAACTCGTAGAGGAATTCGTGCATGGCGCCATCGGTCACGTCGCGCGTCACGTCTCCCGACGCGGCCCAGGGCCCGGCGTAGCGCACCGCGGTGAAGCCGCTGTACACGCCGTAGGTATAGCCCTTCTCCTCGCGCAGGTTGAGGAACAGCCGGGCGGCGGGCCCGCCGCCGAAGATGCGATTGGCCACCGTCACGGGTATGTAATCCGGGTCGCGGCGGTCAATGGCGATGTTGCCGAGCCAGATGGTGGTCTGCACGGAGTTGGGCCGGTCCACCAGATAGACGTGGCGCTCGGCGACGGCGCGGGTGGGCGGGGGCGGCTGGTCTGCCAGGTCGCTGCGCTTCCAGGCCGCCAGGTCGCGCGTCAGCTTGGCGACCAGCGCCTTCGTCTCCACGTCTCCAGCGATCGCCAGAATTGCGTTCTGCGGCACGTAGCGCGTGTTGTGCCACGATGCCAGACGCTCCGTGGTCATGGCCGCGATCGAAGCGGGGGTCTCCGCGACGCGCGCCTCCGGCAGACACGTGGCAGGGTCGTCCGGATTGCCGCAGTAGATGGCCAGGGAGTAGCGCTCCCGCTCCAGGAAGTGCGGCGAAGAGCGAAGCTGCCGCAGGCGCACGCCGGCGCGTTGCTTCCATTTGGCCAGCTCGTCGGCGGGAAAGGCGGGATGCAACAGTTCATCGAAGGCCAGCGCGAACCAATCGTTGAGGTTGTCGGACAGCCCCGACGCGGACATCGCCGCGGTGGTCCCGCCGAACGGCGCGGAGAATCCGATTTCCGCGCCCAGCTTTTCCGTTTCTTCCGCAATTTGTCTGCTCGAGCGGGTGGACGTGCCTTCGTCCAGCATGGCGGCGGTGGCGGAGGCGAGCCCGGCCAGGTCGGCGGGCTCGGCGGTGGCGCCGGCGCCGAGAATCAACAGGCTCACGTTGACGAGCGGGAAGCGGTGGTCTTCCAGGATCAGCACGCGCAGGCCGTTGGGCAGCGTGGTCTCGTAGGGTTTGGGCAGCTTCACGTGCAGCACTTCTTTGGACACGGGCGCGCGGTTCAACCGCACCACTTTGCTGATGGACGAGCTTTTGTCGCCCGGCTGCTGCGCGGCCGCGGGAAGCGCCGCGAACAAAACGAAGCCGGCGAACAGCGCCACCAGCTGGTCCCCGGCAAGATTGCGGGTCCGCTGCGGCAGGACCTGCATGATTGTTGCGCTCATTGCGCACCTCCGGTGGCGGCCTGCTTCGCATACGTCTCGATGATGCAGCGCTGGTTCACGGTCAAATACTTCTGCGCGGCGCGCTCCACGTCCTGTGGGGTGACGGCGTCCAGGCGCTCCTCATAGGTGTTGATGAGCTCGGGGTCGTTGAATTTTGCGGTGTACTCTCCGATGATGAAGGCGCGCGCCAGCGAGCTGCGCAGGCGCTCGGCCCTCTCCCGCCGGCTGGTCAGGCGCACCTTCTCCAGCTCCCAGGCAGCCACGGGCTCCTTCTGGAGCCGGTCCAGTTCCTCCTGGACGATCTGCTCGACGGCGGGGAAGCTGGCTCCCGGCCGCAGCGAGACTTGAATCTGGAAGGGCGACGGCCCGGGACGGTTTTCCAGATCCGTCTCCACGTTTACGGCCAGCTCCTTTTCCTTCACCAGCCGCTGGTAGAGGCGGGAAGATTGCCCCCCGCCCAGAATTCCGGAGATGGTCTCCACGGCGAACCAGTCCGGCTTCTCGCCCGGCGACACCTTGAAGAGCACGTCGAGCCGCGGCGTTTGCGCAAACGTGTCGTCCATGCGTCGGCGCCGCTCCGCGGTCTGCGGGGGCTCGGAAAGGTCCGGGCGCGGCGGGGTGGGCTGGGAAGCGATGCTGCCGAAATACTTGTTGATCTTCGCCAGGGCTTCGGGCGGATTGAAGTCGCCCACGAGCGTCAGCACGGCGTTGTTGGGAGCGTAGTACAGCCGGAAGAAGTTTTTCACGTCGTCCACGCTGGCGGCGTCCAGGTCCGCCATCGAGCCGATGACGGAATGTTTGTAGGCGAAGTTGTCGTAGAGGATTTCGGAGAGGGCCTCGTCGGTCGAGCCGTAGGGCTGGTTGTCGATTCCCAGGCGGCGCTCCTCTTTCACCGCCTTGCGCTGGTTGTCCAGGTTGGCCTGGTTCACGGCGAGCGAGCGCATGCGGTCCGATTCGAGGAAAAGCGCCAGGTCGAGCTGGTTCGCCGGCAGTTCCTCGAAGTAATTCGTGCGGTCTTCGTTGGTCGTGCCGTTCATCCCTCCACCGTTGTTCAGAATGAGGATGAAGTGCTCGCCCTTGCCGACGTTTTCCGAGCCCTCAAACATCATGTGCTCGAACAGATGGGCGAAGCCGGTGCGGCCGGGCCGCTCGTTCCGCGAGCCGACGTCGTAGGTGACGGCAATGCCGAACACGGGAGCGGAATGGTCCACGGAAAAAACGACGCGCAGGCCGTTGGCGAGTTTGTGCTGCTCGATGGGAAATTCGAGAGGCTTGGGCGTGCGGGCCGGGTTCTGCGCGGCGGCCTGTGCGCCCCCCGCAGCCACAGCGCCTGCGGCCGCAAAGCCCGCGGCGAGAAGCAATAGCCCTAGCCGCAAGATCGTCTTTCGATTTTTCATGCGCCTCTCCCTCGGAAGAACCGCTCCGCGACTTCCACGTCGCCAGCCGCAAACTTCCAGTATAGGCAAACGCGGCGCCGGGTTCCACCTTACCCGACGATCGAGGGGACCGGCGCGTTTCGCGGCGTGACAGGGTCGCGAGCCCCGCAGCGCAGGAGTACTGCGTTTCTCCTCGCACGGAACAGAAAACCGCACCGCATCATCCGAGCGGCGAACCGCGCACCTTCGGCGGTTGCTGGTGGAAGAACGGGGCCTACGGGCTGGGGGCTTTGGCGGCGCCCTCGGGCGGGCCGAACGCCGCCTGAATGGATTTCTCGACCGCTTTTTCGAGGCGGTCTTCGTGCTTCAGAAAATCTCCGCCGATATTCTTTTGCGTAAAGAACACGAGTTCCCCGCTCTGCGGCTGGATGATGCCGATCTGGATCGAGAGGCCCTGGCCGCCGGCACCACCGACGCCGCCCACCGCGCTGATGGCCCTCTCCCCTTTCGAGGTCAGCGTGCCATTCGCGCAGACCACGATCAGGGCATCCACGCCCAGCTTTTTGGTGACCGCCAGTTCGTTGCCCAGACGAAATCCTTCCAGCGTGATCTCGCCATGAGAGGACTTGGCCCAGGCGGTGACCAGCTCTCGAAAATGCGCCTGGACGGCGCGCACGGCTTCCTGGGTTTCGACGCTGGCCTCTCCTTCCCCCAGACAGAGCAGATAGTTGCTCACCTCGAGCTTCTTTTGTTCGAAGAGCTGATCCAGATTTCCGCAGATGGTCCTGCGCACATGGTCCGCGGTTCCCTCCCCCTCTCTTCCGCTCCGGGCGGTCCATTCCTCCACGCGAACGTCGGGAGGAACCAGGAGGACGCGCTCCACGCCGTTCAGCGCATCCTGCTTGGGGTGCCAGGGAAGCTTTTGCGCGGAGACGGGCGGGGAGAGCAGAATCAGAGCGAGCAGAACGATCCATTCGCGGGAATTCGTCATTTTTGCCAGCCTGCTCCGGCCGCGCCATACTATACCTCCGGGCGGCGTGATTGCAGCGGATGCGCGCCTGTCGGCCATTCGGGCAATCTTTCCTGCGCGTTTTTTCCTCCCTGCGACTGCGGCCTTCCACGCTCTGCTGGAGGAGGACGAGGGGAGTCGTGTCCCATTTGCGTAATCTCTTGAAACGAACCCCGAACGTCGGCATCGAATACCGGATAAACGAATCAAGGAGGGCGTTTCATGGCGACGATTGCGACCAAAGACGGCACACAGATTTATTACAAGGATTGGGGCGCGGGGCAGCCGGTGGTCTTCAGCCACGGCTGGCCCCTCTGCGCGGACGCCTGGGAAGACCAGATGCTGTTTCTGGCCGAGCGCGGCTTCCGCTGCGTCGCACATGACCGCCGCGGCCATGGCCGGTCCAGCCAGCCGTGGAACGGCAACGAGATGGACACCTACGCGGATGACCTTGCGGCGCTGGTGGAAGCGCTGGACCTGAAGAACGCGATCCACATTGGTCACTCCACCGGCGGCGGCGAAGTGGCCCACTACATCGGGCGCCACGGCACGAAGCGCGTGGCCAAGGTCGTGCTCATTGGCGCGGTGACGCCGCTGATGCTGAAGACGGCGGCAAATCCAGGCGGCTTGGCGATCGAGGCGTTCGACCAGATCCGCGCCGGTGTGCTGGCCGACCGCTCGCAGTTCTTCAAAGACCTGACCCTGCCGTTCTACGGCGCCAACCGGCCAGGCTCCAAGGTCTCGCAAGGCCTGCGGGATTCGTTCTGGCTGCAGGGGATGATGGCGGGACACAAAGCCGTCTACGACTGCATCAAGGCCTTCTCCGAAACGGATTTCACGGAAGACTTGAAGAAGTTCGACGTGCCGACGCTGGTGCTTCACGGCGACGACGATCAGATCGTGCCGATCGGGGCTTCGGCAATGCTCTCCGCGAAGCTGGTGAAGGGCGCCACGCTGAAAATCTATCCGGGCGCACCGCACGGCCTGTGCTCCACGCTCAAGGACCGGGTGAACTCCGAGCTGCTGGCCTTCCTCAAGGCGTAGCGGTCTGGCGTGGCGAACTGCGGGCAGCCCGGCTTTCGCAAGCGATGCGCAACCGTTTTTCGCCCCCCGCGGCGGACGAATTTCGAAACTCCCACGGTTGCCCCTCGCGAGGTCACTCCTCGGTGAGCTACGGAGGTGGTACTCTCTCATAGCGGATTGACGCCAGGAAAGAGGAGAGCGATGACCGGGCCACCGGCCAGTTCGAAGGCGAAGCGACTGCTCGTCTTTCTTTTCCACCAGATAATTGGAACGTGGGGTGTGATTGCGGTCGCTCCCTTGCTCACTGCGTTAGGATTCGATCTAGCTCGGACAATTGGGCCGGCTTTTCCCATCGGTCAATTGTACTGGCTTCTTACCGGCACGCCCTTCTTCCCCGTGCAGGTAACAATCGCCCTCATTCTCGGCTGGTTGCTCGGTTGGTGGCTCCATCATCGCTCCATGCTGTGGATCTGGGTGCTTCCCGCCTTGATCTTGTGCCTCGCCCTGATCGCGGTACCCACGCTCACGCCTGAGCTAACACCCATGAGGCTGCAATCCGGGCAGCCTCGGCTCCTGCACTACTTCGGATGGGGCTGCCAGCCTGAAAACCATTGCATCGACCAAATAGTCGTGACACTGCCGTTCTACGCGAGCATCGCCTATTCTCTCGGGGCTCTTTTGGCGGACAGATTGTCAGCGAAAAAAGCTAAGTCCCTAGCTGGGGCCTGAGAACCACTGATCGGCGACAGGCGACGTCCTGGTCTGCGCCCTAACTCTGCGCACGCGATTAAGCTGATCGAATGGACCCTGAGCGCTCCCGATTTCCCTCTCATTCGCAGACTGAGACCCTGCCGCCCTCCCGATTCCGTCTTTCTCCTCCCCTCCCTCAAACCTCCATCCCGATCCTTCGGGACCAAGTCCGGTCCCGCACTCCCGGGATGCCGGATGGACCTGCGGCATTTCAGGAGTCCGGTCGGTGACAGCATCGGCATGCGATTCCCGCCGGGGCCTTGAGTCAGCGGGCCTGCGAGCGTAGACTCAACAGCATGAGCCGCGTAACCCGGTACCCCGTGCTGCTGTTGGCGCTGGCCGTGGTTGCCGGCTATTGGGCGCCGGCTCTTACCGTCCGAGGCGTTTTCCCCTGCATGAACCCCGCCGACTGCGCGGCCATGCACGACCTCTGCGATATGAAGGGCCTGACCTCGCACGACTCTTGCTGCCACGTCAGCCCCCCCGGTGACGTTTCCTCGCTTCCGGCAACCCTAGGATCTTCCGCCGGGCCGGAATATCCCCTGGCCATCATTGGTTCGGTGATTCCCGTCGCCTTACCCGCCGGGGCGACAGGGTTCAAGCTCGTCCCGCCGCCGGGAATTTCGCCTCGAAGTAGTCCCGCCTCGATCGCTGTCCTGAGAATCTAGTCCCGCGCCTTCTCCGCATGAACGCGCGGAGGTGTGTCTCCGCGCGAATCCCACTGCGAATGGAGAAGCGCCATGAACGTGATTTGTGTGGCTGGAGTGCGGCGGTATTCCCGATTCCTGGGGTGCTGGATTCTGTTTGGTTTCCTGGCCGTGCCGGGCGGTGTGCGCGCCGCGCCGCAGGAGCAGCAGCAAACACAACCTGCCGGGGTCATCCATCCTCCCGGGGAGCCCTCTGAGGCGACGCCTACCCCGCTCTCCGTTCTGATCGAAGAAGCGGAGACGAATGATCCGGCCATTCTCGCCGCCGGAGAGGCGGTCCGCGCCGCGGCGCAGAGGCCGGCGCAGGCTTCCGCGCTCCCGGACCCTCACTTCATGGTCCAGGAATTCACCGTGGGGAGCCCGAAGCCGTTTGCCGGGTGGACGAACAGCGATTTCGCCTACCTCGGTTTCGGGGCCTCTCAGGAATTGCCCTACCCGGGAAAGCGGCGTCTTCGCGGGGCCGTGGCGGAACGCGAAACGGACGTGCGGCGGCAAAACGTCGAGATGGTCCGCCGCGACGAAATCGAAAAACTGAGGGCAGCGTATTTCCGCCTGGCCTACCTGCAGCAAACCCTGGCCATCCTCCAGCACAACGACGCGCTGGTGCAGGAGATGGCCCAGGCCGCCGAGGCGCGTTACCGCGTGGGCCGCGGCAACCAGCAAGACCTGCTCAAGGCGCAGTTGCAGCACTCCAAAATCCTGCGCGAAATCTCTGTGAACCGGGAGCAGAGCGGAGAGGCCGAGGCGGAGGCGAAGCGCATCCTCCGGCGGCGGCAGGATTCGCCCGACATCATCGCCGAGCCGCTGGCGATTGCGCCGCTCCCGGTCACCCCGGCCGCCCTGCTGGACCGGGCCCGCGAGCAAAGCCCCGACATCCGCGAGCGCGGCGCGATGATCCACAAAAGCGAGGCGGAGGTGGACCTGGCGCGCCGGGAGTTCCGCCCCGATTTCGGACTCTCCTACATCTGGCAACGCACCGACCCGGCCCATTACCGGGCCTACTACATGTTTACGTTCGACGTGAATTTTCCCCGCCGCAAGCCGCGCGAAGCCGCGCTGGCCGAGGCCAATAGCAACGTGGAACGCGCACACCGCGAACAGGAAACGCAAATGCAGGAGGAGTTGGCCGAAGTGAAAAAGCAGATCGTGGTGGTCCAGGCGAGCGACGAGCAGGCAAGAATCTACCGCGAAGGGCTGATTCCCCAGGCGCAAGCCACGTTCGAGGCCGGCATGGCCGCCTATGAATCCGGCCGCGAGGATTTCGAGTCCCTGCTCTCGGCCGTGGTCGACGTCCTCAACCTGAGCCTGGAATACCAGCAGACCCTGCTGGATCACCAGCTCGCGCTCACGCGCATCGAGCGCGTCACCGGAGGGTTACTCCCATGAGCATTCCCCGCGAAGCGAATCAGCAGAGCTCGGAAAACGATGGAGAAGGGAGCGGAACCATGAAGAATTATCGAACGGCATTTTTCGCAGCCCTGGCGGCCTGCATCGCTCTGGCCGCGGCGCTGGGAGCGGCCGCCTGGCGGCTCTCCGGCGGGCACATTCCGCAATTCCTGCCGGAATCCGCGGGGATCGCAAGTCCGGCGGCAGCGCCCGGTGCGGAGCAGGGGGCGCGTTCCGCGCCGCCTGCCGCGTCCTCCGCCGAGCCGCAGCTGGTGCCCATCCAGCTTTCCGCGGAGCGCATGCAGAGCATCGGGTTGCGCACCGGCGAAGTGCAGCGCAAATCGCTGAGCAACACGATCCGCACGGTCGGCGACGTGGAAATGGACGAACGTCTGGAGTCCTACGTCCAGTTGCGCTTTCCCGGCTGGATCCAGAAGGTGTTCGTGAATTCCACCTACCAGTACGTGGAAAAGGGGCAGCCGCTCTTCACCGTCTACAGCCCCGATCTGGTGGCCACCGAGCGTGAATACCTGATCGCACGGCACGCGCAGGCCTCTCTCGGCCGGAGTTCCGTGCCCGGCGTGGCCGCGGGCTCTTCGGTTCTGCTCGAGGCGGCAGCCGAGCGGCTGCGCGAATGGCAGGTGCCCTCCCGCGAGATCGAGCAGCTCGAGGCGAGCGGCCAGGTGCAGCAGGAACTCGAAGTGGATTCACCCGTTTCGGGTTTCGTAATCGAACGCAACGCGCTGCCCAATCAGTATGCCCAGCCGGAGACCCGCCTTTACACCATCGCCGGCCTTTCCACCGTGTGGGTGTACGCCGCCATTTTCCAGAACGATCTGGCGGAATTGCGCCAGGGCCAGACCGCCGCCGTCACCACCGACGCATTCCCCGGCCGCGTCTTCTCCGGCCGCGTGGATTACATCTGGCCGCAAGTGGACCTGACCACGCGCACAGCGCGCGTGCGGCTGGTGTTCGCAAACCCCGGGTTGAAGCTGAAACCGGGCATGTACGTGAACATTTCCATCGAGGTTCCCCTGGGGCGGCAGGTGGTGGTTCCCGCTTCCGCCGTGCTGCAAACCGGCACGCGGGCCATCGTCTTCGTGAACCGCGGGGGCGGATACCTGGAGCCGCGCGAGGTGGAGCTCGGCCCCCAGGGCGGTGACGGGTACGCCGTGCTCAGCGGGCTGAAGGCCGGAGAACAAATCATCACCTCCGCGAATTTTCTGATCGATTCGGAGAGCCAGCTCCAGGCCGCCATCGGCTCGTTTGTGCCCCCTCCCCCCGGAGCCGGGGCGGCGGCAGCGATGAACACCCCCGGGGCGCATGCGGAAGTCAAAGTGGAGTTCTCCACCGATCCCGGCACGCCGCGCAAAGGCGACAACGTGTACCGCGTCTCGCTCACGGCGGCGGATGGCTCGCCCGTCACCGGGGCCCAGGTGAGCGTGCGCAGCTCGATGCCCGCGATGCCGGCGATGGGCATGGCGGCGATGAACGTGAGCACGCCGCTCGCGGAGAAGGGCGGCGGCATCTACGAGGGCCGGGCCACGCTGGAGAGCGGCGGCACCTGGCAGATCACCATCACGGCCACCAAGAGCGGCGCGGTGATTGCCACCAAACAATTCAGCATCAACGCGGAAGGGGGGATGCAGCCATGATCTCCCGCATCATCGATTGGTGCGCGCGCAATCGCTTCCTGGTGTTCACGGGGACGTTGCTCCTGTTGCTCGCGGGCATCTGGTCTTTGCAGCACATTCCGCTGGATGCCCTGCCGGACATTTCCGACGTGCAGGTGATCGTGCACATTCCCTGGGAGGGCGAGCCGCCAAACATCATCGAGGATCAGGTGACCTATCCCATCGTCACCACGCTGCTGGCGGCGCCACACGTCAAGGCGGTGCGGGCGCAAACCATGTTCGGCGACGCCTATATCTTCGTGGTGTTCGAAGACGGCACGGATCTCTATTGGGCGCGCTCGCGCGTCCTCGAATATCTCGAGCAGCTCCAGGGCACGCTGCCGAAAAACGCAGCTCCCATGCTCGGCCCGGACGCTACGGGCGCCGGCTGGGTTTACGAGTACGCGCTCGTGGATCGCTCGCATCGAAGTTCCCTGGCGGATCTGCGCAGCCTTCAGGATTGGTATCTGCGCTACCAGCTCGAAACCGTTCCGGGCGTGGCGGAGGTGGCTTCCATCGGCGGGTTTGTGCGCCAGTACCAGGTGAATCTCGATCCCAACCGCCTGCGGGCTTTCAACATCCCCTTGTCCACCGTGATTGACCGGGTGCGCGACTCTTCCAACGAAGTGGGCGGCCGCGTGCTGGAGCTGGCCGGCGCCGACTACATGATTCGCGGCCTGGGCTACCTGCACTCCCCACAGGAGTTGGAGATCACTCCGGTGGCCACCAAGCAAGGCGTCCCCGTGCTCCTGCGCGACCTGGGCAACGTCACGTTCGGCCCGGACATCCGCCGCGGCGTGGCGGAATGGAACGGGGAAGGGGAAACCGTGGGCGGCATCGTGGTGATGCGATTCGGCATGAACGCCCTGAACGTGATCGAAGGCATCAAGAAAAAGCTGGCAGAGATCCAGCCCTCGCTTCCCCCGGGCGTGCAGATTGTGTCCGGCTACAATCGCTCCGATCTGATCGGAGCATCCATCGCGACTCTGCAGCGCGACCTGCTGGAAGAGGTGCTGATCGTCAGCCTGGTGACCATTGCGTTCCTGTTTCATTTCCGGTCGGCGCTGATTCCCATCCTGACGCTGCCCATCGCCGTGCTCGCTTCCTTCATCCTGATGTCCTACCTCAACGTCAGCTCCAACATCATGTCGCTGGGCGGCCTCGCGCTGGCCATCGGCGTTCTGATCGACGCCGCGATCGTGATGGTGGAAAACGGCTATCGCCACCTCTCCGAACATAAAGCCGCGCAGGAGGCCGCGGGCGCCCCGGCGCTCACGGAACAAGAGCGCCGGCACATCCTGATCAGGGCTGCGAAGCAGGTTGGTCCGGCCATCTTTTTTTCCCTGTTAATCATCCTGGTCTCGTTCCTGCCGGTGTTTCTGCTGGAGGCGCAGGAGGGGCGCATGTTCCGCCCGCTGGCGTGGACGAAAACGCTGGCCGTCGCGTTTTCTTCCATCCTGGCGGTGACGCTGGTGCCCGCGCTGATGCCCCTGTTTATTCGCGGGCGTCTGCGTCCCGAATCGGAGAATCCGTTTTCCCGCTGGACACAGGCGATCTATCTCCCGGTGCTGCGCCTCTGCCTGCGCTATCGCAAGACCACATTGCTGCTGAATCTGGTGTTTCTGGCCATCACGGCGCCGCTGGCGTGGAAGATGGGCAGCCAGTTCATGCCGCCCCTCTACGAGGGCTCGTCGCTGTACATGCCCACTTCGCTCCCGGGCATCTCCATTACCCAGGCCGGGCAGCTTTTGCAGGTGCAGGACCGCATCCTGCGTTCTTTCCCGGAAGTGGAGAGCGTTTTCGGAACGGTGGGCCGTTCGGACAGTCCTACCGACAACGCCCCGCTCGACATGTACGACACCACCATCATGCTGAAGCCGCGCAATGAGTGGCGGCCCGGGATGAGCTACGAAAAACTGATTCACGAAATGGACGAAAAGCTCCAGATTCCCGGCATCACCAACACCTGGACCATGCCGGTGCAAAACCGGCTGGACATGGAGCTCACCGGAATCAAGACCCCCGTGGGCCTCAAGATCCAGGGGCCCAGCCTCGAAGGCATCCAGCGTTTGGGCGCCCAGGTGCAGCAGACCCTGAGTTCGCTGCCCGAGCTGCGGTCCGTATTTGCCGAGCGCGTGGCCGACGGGTTCTACGTCAACGTGGAGGCGAACCGCGCCGAGGCCGCTCGCTACGGGCTGACCGTGGCGGACGTGCAGCGCGCCGTGACTTCGGGAATGGGCGGCGAGAACATCGGCGAAAACGTGGAGCACCGTGAGCGCTACCCCATTAACGTCCGCTATAGCCGCGATTTCCGCGGCGACCTGGAGGCCCTTCGCCGCATCGTCCTGGCCACACCCACGGGCGCGCAGATTCCCCTCGGCGAGGTCGCTCAGGTGTCTTTCTCCCGCGGCCCAGCCATGATTCGCGACGAGGACGGGCTGCTCACCGGCTACGTCTATCTCGACCTCAGCACCAAGGACTACGGAGGGTTTGTGGAGAAGGCCGAACACCTGCTGCGGACCAGGCTACAGCTTCCCGCGGGCTACACCTACCGCTGGTCGGGAGAATATGAATTCGAGCTGCGCGCGAAGCATCGGCTGAAGCTCATCCTGCCAGTGGTCTTCTTCGTGATCTTCCTGCTGCTCTACATGGTTTTTCACTCCATCACGGAGGCTGCCGTGCTGATCTTTCCCACTTTCTATGCCATGACTGGGGGGCTGCTGCTGCAATACTGGCTGGGCTACAACTTCAGCGTGGCGGTGTGGGTGGGCTATATCGCGCTCTTCGGGATCGCCGTGGAGACCGGAGTGGTGATGGTGGTGTACCTCCACGAGTCGCTCGATAAGCGCCTGGCCTCGGGACAGCCCCTGCGCCATGAAGACATCGAAGAGGCGGCCATCGAAGGCGCCGTGCAGCGGCTGCGGCCGAAGTTGATGACGGTGACGGCCGTCCTCGCCAGCCTCATCCCCATCTTGAAAGAGAGCGGCATCGGCTCCGACGTGATGAAGCCCATCGCCGCCCCCATCGTGGGCGGCATGATCACCTCGACCGTCCACGTGCTCATCCTTGTGCCGGTGTTCTTCGCCCTCATGAAGGAGCGCGCCCTGCGCCGCGGCACCCTGCGCCACTCGGGAGACATCTCAGAGAATCCTTAGCGCTTGGAAGCAGTCGCCCGAGTGGCCCCGCGAGGCGAGTAGAGGCACGCTGACGCCGGACACGCGGAGTTGTATATAATGCTGGCCAAGGAGGCGGGGGGTCGGCCGCGCTCGGAGAGCCCCTTGCTCGCCTTCCGAAAGGCTGGAGTGTGGCTATGAATCCCGTCAAACCTCAGACTGAGGCGGGGTCGGCATCTTCCGCGCCGGCTCGCCGCGACTCGCTCAGCGTTACGGACAACCGCACCGGGAAGCAGTACGAGTTGGCCATCGAGCACGGCGCCATCCGCGCCAACGACCTGCGGCAGATCCGCAGCGGTCCAGACGATTTCGGCCTGATGGCCTACGACCCGGCGTTTACGAACACGGCGGCCTGCGCGAGCCGGATCACCTACATTGACGGGGACAAGGGTATTCTGGAATACCGTGGCTATCCCATCGAGGAACTGGCGAAGCAGAGCACGTTTCTGGAGACCGCCTACCTGATCCTGCACGGGGAGCTGCCGAATCGCGAGCAGCTCAAGGAGTGGACCTGGCACATCACCCACCACACGTTTATCCACGAGAGCATCAAGAAATTCCTGGACGGCTTCCATTACGACGCGCACCCCATGGGCATGCTGGTTTCCACCGTGGCGGCCCTCTCCACTTTTTATCCGGACGCGAAAGACATTTTCAACGCGCAGTCGCGGCAGAAACAGACCTACCGTCTGATCGGAAAGATGCCCACGCTGGCGGCCTTTGCTTATCGCCACAGCCTGGGCCTGCCCTACACCTATCCGGACAACGACCTGACCTACACGGGCAACTTCCTGAGCATGCTGTTCCGGACCACGGAGATAAAGTTCACGCCCAACCCCACGCTGGAGCGCGCGCTGGATCTGCTGTTCATCCTACACGCGGACCACGAGCAGAACTGTTCGACGAGCGCGATGCGCGGCGTGGGCAGCTCCCACGTGGATCCCTATTCCGCCACGGCGGCGGCCACCGCGGCGCTGTACGGCCCGCTGCACGGCGGCGCCAACGAGGCCGTGGTGCGCATGCTTACGGAGATCGGATCGGTGGCCAACGTGCCCGCGTTCATCAAGGGAATCGAGAAGGGCGAATCGAAGCTCATGGGCTTCGGCCACCGGGTGTACAAGAACTACGACCCGCGGGCGAAGATCATCAAGCAGATGGCCGACCAGGTGTTCGAGGTGCTGGGCCGCAATCCGCTGCTGGACATCGCGCTGGAGATCGAACGGATCGCGCTAAGCGACGATTACTTCATCAAGCGCAAACTGTATCCCAACGTGGACTTCTATTCCGGGCTCATCTACCAGGCCATGGGGTTCCCCTCGGCCATGTTTCCGGTGCTGTTCGCCATCCCGCGGACGGCGGGGTGGCTGGCGCATTGGCACGAGATGCTGGAGGACACCGAGCAGAAGATCGCGAGGCCGCGGCAGGTCTTCCTGGGACCGGCGCGGCGCGGCTACCTTCCCATCGGGCAGCGAGGCTGAGCCGGAAGTGTGCCACATGCCCTGGCCATCTGCCGCGCTCTCGCCGCCTCCCGGACTCAGCCGCCGCCGGAGGGGAACCGGACCCCTTCCGCGCAAAGGCGTTGCAAACCCGGCGAATCTCTGTCACAAAGAGCCTTTTTGGGTGGCCCCGCGCCCTTCTTCGGCGGCGCGCGATTTCCGGGAGCGTGCTGGAGGCTGATGGAAGACGCCGTCAAACTGAGCTTTCCCAGCGACCCGCGCTACCTCGGGGTGGTGCGAGGCTCGATCGAGCGCTTCGCGGCCCTGGTGGGCTTCGACGAGGAGGAGTGCCGCTGGATTACGCTGGCCGTCCACGAGGCGCTGACGAACGTGATCCGCCATGCCTATCACAACCAGCACGACCGGCCCGTGGAACTGCTGCTGCGCGAGCGGGACCGCGGCATGGAAGCGCTGCTGGTGGATCACGGCACGGGCGTGAAACCAGAGCAGATGAGCGGGCGCGACCTGAACGACCTGCGCCCCGGCGGCCTGGGACTTCACATGATCCGTGAGATTATGGACGAAACGCAGTATTCGCCCCTGGAGGGGCGCAACGAGCTCCGCATGTACAAGATCAAGGGCTCGAAGACTTCGGCAGGAGAGTGACCGATGCACATTGCGACGCGACAACAGGGGACCTCGACCGTGGTGGACGTCCAGGGAGACATTGATCTTTACAATTCTCCCGAGGTGCGCAAAATCATCCTCGAAGAATTGAAGGAAAAAAAAGTGCCGCGATTGATCGTGAATCTTTCCGGGGTGCGGTACATTGACAGTTCGGGCGTGGCCTCGCTGGTGGAAGGACTAAAGGTTTCGCGGACCATGTCCAGCCGGTTCATGCTGTACGGGCTGAGCCCCGCGGCGCGCGAGGTGCTGGAGCTTTCCCGGCTGATCCGCGTGTTCGAGGTCTTCGCCACGGAACAAGAGGCGCTCCAAGCCCAGTAAGCGGCGGGGCGGCCGCGGGGAGCGCAGGGGGGATATGGCCTTTTTCGAAAGCGTCGGACGCAACACCATCGGCGGCCTTGCCTACGTGGGAGGGCTGGCGCGGCTGACCGGGCGCGCCGCCTACTTCACGCTCATCGGCCCGTTCCGCGGCAAGGCCCTGCGCTGGAGCCGGGCCTTCCACCAGGCCATGGCGGTGGGCATCGAGGCCCTGCCCATCCTTTCGACCATCACATTCTTCGTCGGATTGATCCTGGCGCTGCAGGGCGCCTACGAGCTGCGTAAATTCGGGGCGCTCCAGTACGTGGCGGGTGGCGTGGCCGTCTCCATGTCGCGCGAACTGGGGCCGCTGATGACCGCCATCGTGGTGATCGGGCGCTCCGGCTCCGCGTTCGCCGCGGAAATCGGCACCATGAAGGTAACCGAGGAAATCGACGCGCTCACCACCATGGCGCTGAACCCCGTGCAATTCCTGGTGACGCCGAAGTTCCTGGCCATGATCCTGATGTTGCCCTGCCTGACCACCTGGGCGGACTTCATGGGGGTGATGGGGGGCGCGGTATTCGGCGTCACGGGAGCGAGCTTCACTCTTGCCGGGTATATCCGGGCGACCATCGATGCGCTGCTGGTGCGCGACATCGTCACCGGGCTGATCAAGAGCGTGATGTTCGGCGGCGTGATCACCGCGGTGGGGTGTTACGAGGGCTTCGAGACGGGCGGGGGCGCGGAAGAGGTGGGCCGCTCGACGACGTCCGCGGTAGTGATGTCCATCTTTCTGGTGATTATCGTGGACTTGGTGTTCACCACCCTGTTTTACCTCCTGGGACGATGAGCGACGCGGCCAAAGAGAGCGCCATCTCCGTGCGCGACCTGCGGGTGCGCTACGGCGAACGGGAAATCCTGCACGGCGTCAGCTTCGACGTGCCTCGCGGGGAAACCCTGGTGATTCTGGGCGGTTCAGGGTCTGGAAAGAGCACGCTGCTGCGGACGCTGGTGGGGCTCCAGCCGACGACCTCCGGCGAAGTGTGGATCCGCGGGCAGGACATTGCGAAGATGAGCGAAGACGACCTGGACGAAACGCGCAAAAAGATCGGCATGTCCTTCCAGGGCGGCGCGCTGTTCGGCTCCATGACGGTGGGGGAAAACGTGTGCCTGCCGCTGCGCGAGCACACGCAGCTAGAAGAATCCACCATCCAGATCATCATGCGGCTGAAGCTCGAGCAGGTGGGCCTGGCGGGCTTCGAAAGCTACATGCCGTCGCAATTGAGCGGGGGGATGAAGAAGCGAGCCGCGGTGGCCCGGGCCATGGCCATGGATCCGGAGATCCTGTTTTTCGACGAGCCCTCGGCGGGCCTCGATCCCATCATCGCCGCGGGGATTGACAGCCTGATTCTGAAGCTGAAAAAAGCGTTCCGCATGACCATCATCGTGGTGACCCACGAGCTGGCCAGTGCGTTTTTGATCGCGGACAGCATGCTGCTCATCAACAAAGGCGAGATCATCGCTCAGGGCACCAACCAGGAAATGCAGGGCAGCACGCATCCCCGCGTGAGGCAATTCCTGGACCGCATCGCCGAGCCCGAAGTCTCCGATGAAATGAACTATCTCCAGATGCTCACCGGCGAAGCCCCGCCCCGGGTGCTGTGATTCCCGGAAAGCCTGCTGGCATCCTCGATTGGCTCCCATCGCCGCAACTGGCTCAAGCCAGCCGCCCCGCCTGCCGATAACAGACTAGGAATCCCGCTGGATTCGCGGAGAAGCCGGACCTGCCGGCAGGGCCAGAATGAAGAAATACATCAAAGGACTGGTGCCGCTGGGGCTGGGCCTTTCCCTGGCGCTGGGAGCTGGGCTGGCGCTGCTTTCCTTCCGGAGCCTGGCGGAGCAAACCGAGGCTGCCGACTGGGTTTCCCACACTCACTTGGTGCTCGAGCGGTTGGAGACGCTTCGCGCCGAGGTGCTGAAAGCGGAAAACGCACGGCGCGGCTTTGTGCTGACCGCAGACGCCCGCTTTCTCGAGCGGTTCTCCGCGGCGCGGACGGAAATCCTGAAAACGGCGGGCGAGCTGCGCCTGCTTACCGCGGACAATGACTCCCAGCAGAAGCGGCTCGAAGCAGTGCAGACGTTGATCGAAAAACGAATTCAAATGCTCGAACAGTCCATCGCCGGCATCCAGGCAGGAGGCAGGATCTCCGCGGAGCCGGCTGCTCCCACGCTGGCCGGCGCGGAGCTAACCGCCCAGATATCCGACGCGATCCGCGCGATGGAAAGCGCGGAGAAGGACCTGCTGCGCCAGCGCGGCGCCGCGCTGAAGCAGGGGGCACGCCGGACGCAAACCCTGCTTGCCGGCGGAACCCTGGTGACTCTCGCCCTGATTCTGGGTGTCTTTGCCCTTCTCCGCCGGGAGATCGGCGAGCGCACCCGCGCCGAGGAGGAATTGAACCGGTTTTTCAACGTTTCCGCGGACATGATGTGCGTGGCGGGAACGGACGGTTACTTCAAACGACTGAACCCGGCGTGGCAAAAATTGCTGGGGTACACGGTGGCGGAGCTGCTGGCCAGACCGTATCTGGACTTCGTGCATCCCGACGACCTCGCGTCCACGCAGGCCGCCGCGCAGACTGCCTCGGTTTCAGGCCTGATTTCTTTCGAGAACCGCTACCGCACCAAGCAAGGCGCCTACCGCTGGCTCAACTGGAACACGAGCCCGGACCAGCCGCGGGGCTTGCTCTACGCAGCCGCGCGAGACGTGACCGAGAGCAAAGCCGCCGCGGAGTCGCTCCGCCTGCTGAACGAGGAACTCCAGGGCCGCGCCCGGCGGCTGGAAACCGCGAACCGGGAACTGGAGGCCTTTTCCTCTTCCGTATCCCACGACCTGCGCGCTCCCCTGCGCCATATAGACGGTTTCAGCCGCATCCTGATGGAAGAACACGCCGGCCAGCTCAGCCCCGAAGGCCGGCGCCTGCTGGAGCGCGTGCGGCAGGGCAGCCAGCACATGGGCGAACTGGTGGACGACCTGCTCAACCTTTCCCGGGTGTCCCGCCGCGAACTTTCACCGCTGGTGACCGACCTGAACACGGTGGCCGCGCAAGTCATCGCGGACTTGCAAACCGCCTGCCAGTGCCGCCGGGTGGAGTTTCGCGTCGGCCGGCTGCCCTTTGTCGAGTGCGACCCCGGCTTGATCCGCCAGGTCTTCTCCAACCTGCTGGCCAACGCGGTGAAGTTCACACGCCCGCGCGATTCCGCCATCATCGAAATCGGGCAGACCGATCGCGACGGCCACCGGGTGATCTTCGTCCGCGACAATGGCGTGGGCTTCAGCATGAAATACGCTGAAAAACTCTTCGGGGTGTTCCAGCGCCTGCATCGCCCGGAGGATTTCGAAGGCACCGGCGTGGGTCTGGTCACCTCGCAACGCATCATTCAGAAGCACAACGGCCGCATCTGGGCGGAGGCGGAAGTGGACCAGGGAGCGACGTTCTATTTCACGCTGGAGGGTCTCGATCGAGCCGCGCCCGCGAGTCCCGCCTCCGCCTCGGGAGAAGCACATGCCAGAACCTGACGTAGACATCCTGCTGGTGGAAGACAGCCCGGAGGACGCGGAGCTGACGCTCCACGCCCTGCGCAAAGACAATCTGGCCAACCGCATTTTCTGGGCCCGGGACGGAGAAGAAGCCCTGGATTTCTTGTTCTGCCGCGGGGCTCATTCCGGACGTTCCTTCCAACATTCCCCCAAGGTTGTGCTGCTGGACCTGAAGCTGCCCAAAGTGGACGGGCTGGAAGTGCTGCGCCTGCTGAAGAGCGACCCGCGCACGAAGGCCATCCCCGTCGTCATTCTCACTTCTTCCAGGGAGGAGTCGGACGTGGTGCGCGGCTACCGCAACGGGGCAAACAGTTTCGTGCAGAAGCCCGTGGATTTCGACCAATTCCGCGAGGCTGTGCGCCAGCTCGGCCTTTACTGGCTGGTGACCAACGAGCCGCCCCGCGAGGCTGCCTTCTTCCGGAGTTAGAGGGATGCAAGAGAAGACCACACTCCCGACGCTGAACAAGGAAAATGCTTCCCGGGTGTTCCGCCTGCTCTTTGTGGAGGACAGTCCGGAAGATCTCGAACTGATTCAGCGGGAGCTGCGCAAGGAGGGCATGGCGTTCGAGGGCGAGGTGGTGTGCCGCCGCGAGGATTTTGCCCTGCGCATCGGCGAAGCCAACTTCGACGCGGTGCTGTCCGATTTCCGTCTGCCCGGCTGGAGTGGCCTGGATGCATTGCGCGAATTGAGGAGCCGCGGCCTGGAGACTCCCTTCCTGCTGATTACCGGCACGCTCGGCGAGGAGAATGCCTTGGAGTGCATGAGGCTGGGCGCCAACGACTGCATCCTGAAGGACCGTCTGGCGCGTTTGCCCATGGCTGTGCAGCAGGCCGTCGAAAGCAGCGAACTGCGCGAGCGGCAACGGCGCATCGCCGAGGAGCTCTGGGCCAGCGAGTCCAAGCTGGGCCTGATGCTTTCCCAGCTCCCCGCCATCATCTGGACCACAGACCAGGATCTGCGCATGACCTCGCTCAACGGGGCCGGACTCGCCGCCCTGCCGGAGAGCCACGGGCAACGCCGCTGGCTTCCCCTGCGCGAGGCCGTGCATGCTGCGGATCCCAGCGTGGCGGCTCACGGCCGTGCGCTGGCCGGTGAATCGGTGGAATACGAGGCGGAGTTCGAAGGGCGTACGTACTGGAACCGCGTGGAGCCGCTGCGCGATCTTGCCGGGAAGGTCACCGGCTGCGTGGGGCTGGCACTGGACATCACCCAGAAAAAGCAACTGGAGGCCGAAGCGCTGCTGCGCGCGCGCGAGCTTCGCCAGGCCAACCACACGCTGGGGGCGCTGATCGCCAACGCCCCGGTCGCCATTATCGCCCTGGACCACGAGGACCGCGTGTGCATCTGGAATCCTGCGGCGGAACGGTTGTTCGGCTGGCCGGCGGCGGAAATTCTGGGCCGCGAACCGCCCCACGTGCCCCCGGAGCGGGAGGAGGAATACCGGGTGCTCTTCGATCTCGTCCGGCAGGGCGGGCGCGTGGCCGGAGTGGAGACGCAGCGGAAGCGGAAGGACGGCACGCTGATTGACGTGAGCCTTTCCGCCGCATCCGTGAAAACCGCGGGAACGACGGAAGACCCCTCCCGTGAGCTGATGCTCATCATCGTGCTCACCGACATCACGGAGCGAAAGCAGGTGGAGGCAGAGAGGTTGCGGCTGATCACCGCCATCGAGCAGTCCGCGGAAGCCGTGGTGATCTCCGACACGGAAGGGTTTATTCGCTTCGTGAATCCGGCGTTCTGCGCGATCACGGGATACTCGAAAGAGGAGGCTGTCGGCCGGCCCACCAGCCTGCTGAAGTCGGGACGCCAGGACGACGCCTTCTACGCGAAGCTCTGGAAAACCATCCTGAGCGGGCAGACCTGGCGCGGGGAATTCCAGAACCGGCGGAAGGACGGCTCCATCGTCACGATGGAAGCCTCGATCACGCCGGTGCGCGGCCCGCGCGGCGGGATCACCTCGTTTATCTGCATCGAGCAGGACATCACCGAGCGCCGGGCGCTGGAACACCAGCTCCTTCAGGCACAGAAGTTTGAAGCCATCGGCCAGCTCGCCGGGGGGATTGCCCACGACTTCAACAACGTGCTCGCCGCGATCCTGGGCATGGCGGAGTTGGGGAAGGTCGAGGCGCCGGAAGGCACGCGCATCCGCGAGCGGCTGGAGAAAATTTGCCATCACGCGGGCCGCGCCGTGGCTCTCACCCGCCAGTTGCTGGCCTTCTCCCGGCGGCAGCAGCTCGAACGCCGCGACATCAACCTGAACCATGCCGTGAGCGAGGTCACCAGCCTGGTGGCTGAATCCCTGGGAACCGATATCGAAATGAGGACGGAGGCAGCGCCGGATCTGGCCAGTATCCGCGTGGACCCGTCGCAGATCGAACAGATCCTCATGAACCTGTGCGTCAACGCGCGCGACGCCATGCCCCACGGGGGGCGGCTGACCATCTCCACTGGAAACGTGCATTTCGATGAAGGCGATTGCCGCCGCCGTCCCGGCATCGCGCCGGGAGATTACGTCCGTCTGACCGTAGCCGACACGGGGACGGGGATGGACGCAGCCACGCTGGAGCGCATTTTTGAACCGTTCTTCACCACCAAGCCGCCCGGGCGCGGCACGGGCCTGGGCCTGGCGACCGTGTACGGCGTGGTGAAGCAGCACGGGGGGTGCATTGAGGTGACCAGCGCGCCGGGCCAGGGCGCCACGTTCCGCATTTACTTCCCCACTGCGGTTCCCGCCGAGCCGCGTCCCGCTCCCCCTTTGGACGCGGAGCCGGTGCGCGGCGGGAAGGAAATCATCCTGCTGGCCGAAGACCACGAGGGACTGCGCGAGCTGGTCCACGAGTCGCTGGCAGCGCTGGGCTACACCGTGCTCGCGGCGCGCGACGGCGAGGAGGCCATCGAACTCTTCCGGAAGCAGGAAGGCAAGGTGGACCTGCTCGTTCTGGACGTGGTAATGCCGCGGCTTCGCGGGCCGGATGCCTACAAGCGGATCCGCGCGCTCGATTCCTGCGTCCCGGTGCTTTTCTGCACCGGCTACAATCCCGACTCCGCGCAGGTGGAAACCCTGGCGGGCCACCCGGTCTTGCAAAAGCCCTATCCGGCGCGCGAGCTGGCGCGCGCGGTGCGCGAGCTCCTAGACCAGCGCCCCTGCCGCAACAGTTGACGCAACGCCGACCGGAAAACGTGCCTCGCCGTGGTATACTCCCCGCTCCCGGTGGTTGGCCGGACTCCAGAAGGGGACCGGCCGCAGGCAAATCGAAATTATGGAATCGAAGAAAGAGCAGGCCTTCGTCGGCGTTTTTGTGATTATCGCGGCGAGCCTTCTGATCGTGACCATCTTCGCCATCGGTGGCGCCTTTGGCCGCTCCGAGCAGAGCTTCCAGACGTACTTCAAGAACGCCGGGGGACTCGAGCCGGGCTCGATTGTGCGTTATGCGGGAATCCGCGTGGGCCGCGTGGAAAAGATCACCATTGACCCGAAAGACCCCGCGCGCATCGTCATGGCTTTCGGCGTGGATCCGGGCGTGCCCATCAAGACGGACAGCATGGCCAAAGTCGCCAGCCTTTCCGCCCTGGGCGAGAATTACCTCGAGATCCTGCCGGGCAAGCCAGACAGCCCGCTCGCCAAGAACAGAAGCGTGCTCCCTTCCAAGGAGTTTTTCGGCATCAATGACCTCGCCGACATCCTGAACGATCTGAGCCCGCGCGCGAACAAACTGTTGGACAACCTGAACGGCCGCGTGACCCAGATGCAGGAGACCATCGCGCGGCTGAACGATGTGCTGAACGAGGAGAACCGCACGCACCTGTCCGGGACGCTCAGCAACCTGAACGGGATGCTGGCGGAGGACCGGCCGCGCATCAAGAGTTCCCTGGGCCACATTGACGAGACTTCGGCGAAGCTGGGGCCCACTGTGGACCAGTTCAAGAAGACCGCCAAACAAGCGGACGACACGCTCAAGAAGATTGACGACCTGCTGGGAGAGAACCGCGCCGACCTGCACGCTTCCATCAAGGAACTGCGCAAGACGCTGGGCGATGCGAGCGTTCTGGTGGACCAGTTGAACCGCACGCTGAACACGAACGGCGAGAATATTGACGAGACGCTCGAAAACATCCGGTTGGCCACGGAAAACCTGCGCGAGTTCACCGACACGATCCGGGCGCGGCCCTACTCACTGATCCGCACCGTGCAGCCTCCCGAGCACAAGCCGGGGGAGGCATCCAAGCCGTGAGAGAGGTCCATGGCATGAGGCTTCGATTCCGCGTGATCGCGCCGATGGCGGCGGCCTGCGCCGTGCTTCTGGCGGGCTGCGGGGCCGCCCGCCCAATCAAGTATTATTCGCTGGATCCTCCCGCGGTCACGCCGGCGGCGCAGCGGCTGGACGTTTCGCTGCTCATCGGCCGCATCGGCGCGCCACTCGTCTATCGGGATACGCGCATCGTGTACCGCACCGGGGCCAACGAGCTGGGCCTGTACGACGAACATCGCTGGGCGGAGGCGCCGGCTCTAATGGTGGAGGAAATGCTCCTGCAGAGCCTGCGGAAAAGCGGAAGATATCGCAGCGTGCAACTCATCGCCTCGAACGCGCAGGGAGATTACATCGTGCGCGGGCGGGTGGAGCGGTTCGAGGAGGTCGAGGGCAAGCCCATGACCGCGCGCGTTTGGCTGCACCTGAGCCTCTACGATCCCAAGACAGGCCACACCGTGTGGACGCAGAATTACGAGCAGGACCAGGATGTTGCCGGCAGCGACGTTGCCAGCGTAGCTGCCGCCATGAGCCAGAACCTGCAGCACGGCATCCAGGAACTTGCCGCGGGGATCGACCAGTATCTGACCGCGCACCCGCGCGCGGCTTCTCCCACAAACTGAAGAGCTCTCGCCAGTGCGCGAGGAATGATGCGAATGTATCGGGGCGCGCCGCTGTGTCTTCGGGGCCGGCTCCGAACGAAAAAACGCCGGCGAGACGCCGGCGTTACCATGGCCGCGGAACGGCGGGAGTTCAGCAGGCCAGCGCTTCGCGGCTGGGGCGGAAGCCGTCCAGATTGCCCAGGACGGCGATGGAAATTTTCTCGGGACGGAAGAGGTCACGGGCGAGCTGCTGAATTTCTTCGCGGCTCACCGATTCGATCGAACGCGTGACTTCTTCGGTGGAATAGAAGCGGCCGAAATAGAGTTCCTGCCGGGCCAGGTTCGACATGCGGGCGCTCGAGGATTCGAGTGAGAGCAGGAGCGAGCCGATGAGATGGTCTTTGGCGCGGCGCAGCTCCTCTTCCGTCACCGCGTGGGCCTTCAGGCTGCGAAATTCCTGCGTGGTGCAGAGGATTACCTTCTCCGCGTTCTGCCTGGCCGTTCCCGCGTAGACGCACAGCGTGCCGGCGTCGCGGTAGGGATTCAGGTCGCTGAAAATGGAATAGGCCAGTCCCTGCCGCTCGCGGATGTTCTGGAACAGGCGCGAGGACATGCCGCCGCCGAGCACGTAGTTCAACACGGAGAGGGCGTAACGCCGGTGGCTGGCCGCGGGGCAGGAGGGCACGCCCAGACAGATCTGCACCTGTTCGAGGCCCTTCTTGGTTCGCGTGGTGATGTGAGCCCGGGGGACGGGCGGCGCCTCCGCGGAGCGCGGGCCGGGCCTGCGGCCGCCGCGGCTGGCCCCGAATTCGCGCGCCACGAGATCGCGAATCTCCCGGTGCTTCAGATTCCCCGCGGCGCTGACCAGCAGATTCGCGGGAGCGAACCAGTCGCGGTAGCAGGCGAGCAGCTTGGCGCTGTCGAACCGGCGCACGGTGTGGCGCGTGCCCAGGATGGGGCGGCCGAGGGCGTGATTGCGCCAAAAGTTCTGGGAAAAGATCTCGTTGACCAGGTATTCGGGGTTGTCCTGCTCCATTTTGAGCTCTTCGAGGATGACGCCCTTTTCCCTGGCGACGTCTTCCGCGGCGCAGCGGGAACGCAGCACCATGTCCGCCATGATGGCGAAGGCCTGCGGCGCGTGCTCGTCAAGCACTTTCGAATTCAGGCAGATCATTTCCTTCGCGGTGAAGGCGTCCAGGAAGCCTCCCAAACGTTCGATCTCGCGCGCGATGTCCTCTGCCGTGCGGCGCTCCGTGCCTTTGAAGAGCATGTGCTCGATGAAGTGGGCGATCCCGGAAAGCTGGGAGGGCTCGCTGCGCGAGCCGGAGCGCGCCCAGATGCCCAGGGCCACGGAACGCACCTGCGGCATGGCCTCGGTGATCACCAACAGGCCGTTCGGCAGGACTTCCCGTTCGATGTGGCGTGGTTCACTCATACGGCTTCCGGTGCTCCTCCGGCGGCGAAGGGGACGCTACGTGGCGAATCACGTCTCCATTCTAGCCGGGTTTTCCAGAGAAGGGAGCAGCGACACGCGGGACTGTTGCTGGTTCAGGAGCCCTTCACCGCGGCCGGGAGTTTTCCGTATTCGCTGGTGTAGTAGAGCGGGACGTCCATGTACGTGCCTTTGTCGGCGGAATAGACCTCGCAACTGTCGTACGGGTACGAGTAGATGTGCAGGCTCACCGCACGCTCGTTGTATTCCGGCAGGTTCAGCACCTGATGCACGGGCTCCAGGGGATTCACGGCGGCGGGATGCAGGGCATCCATCACAAAGGAATCCGTGGGGACCATGCGGCAGGCCTGCTGGGCGCGGTCGGTGAACTCGACGCGGAAGTTCTGCACCTTTAATTTGCCGATGGGGACGCACATCCAGCAGTTCTGC
>DATEQM010000234.1:0-10128 GCA_035272605.1 Candidatus Acidiferrales bacterium
AATACAAATACAAGACATTTGAAATTCCGGGGCCTATAATGCGCCCGAAAATCAGGGGCACCAGGGCTCCCGATCCGAAATCCATATTCAGGAGGCAACCTGCCATGAATTTCTATTGCCCGATTTCTCGCAAGACGCTGACGAGAACCGCCCTCGCGGCTGCGCTGGCTGCGGTGCCGTTCCTGCTGCCGCCCGCGGCGCAGGCTCAATCCGACATAGCCATCGGTGTAGTCATGCCCATCACGGGACGCGAGGCCAAACCCGGCAAATACCAGAAGGAAGGCATCGAGCTGGCCATCAAACAGATCAACGATAGCGGCGGCATTTACGTGAAAAGCCTCAAGAAGAAGCTGCCCATCCGCGAAGTGTTCTATGACGACGGGTCGGATTCGGCGGTCTCCGCCTCGCTGGTGGAGCGGGCCATGACCTCCGACAACGTGGTGGGGATGGTGAGCGGCTATTCGACGGCGCTGGGCGAACCGGAGTCGGTGATGCCGGACCGCTACCATACGCCATGGATCACGCCCGGCGCGGCGGCGTCCAGTATCTTCAGCCACGGTTACCAGTACACGTTCGGCACGCTGAGTTCGGTGGAAAACCTGGGCTACACCACCGGACAGTTTCTCGGCTCGCTGGCGGACCAGGGAAAACTGAAGAAGGGACTGAGCATCGCTATGGCGGTTGAGAACACGGACCATGGGAAGGATTACGTCAACGGAATTAAAAAGTGGGTCGGCGAGAATCCCGGCTATTTCACCGTGGTGTTCGACGAGAAATTTGCGCTGGGCGGGACGGATTTCTCCGGCCTGCTGCAGAAGGTAAAGGCGGCGCATGCCGACATCTTCCTTTCCGATGCGCACCTGCAGGACTACGTCACCATGCAGCGCCAGTATCTCCAATCCGGCATGGTTCACCAGATGGTCAGCTACGGGGCGCGCGGGCCGGAGGTGGATGCGCGGAAGGCCCTTGGCGCGGGCGTGGATTATCTCTTCGCCGGGATTTGGTGGTCGACCGACCTGAAGTACCCGCAAGTGAAAAAATTCAACGCGGACTACACGGCGTTCACCGGCCACCCGCCCGACTCCTGGTATCCGGCCACTGCATACGACGCGATGCGGATAATGGCGCAGGCCATCGAGAAGGCCGGCAGCCTGGACAAAACCGCCATCCGCGACCAATTGCGCAGCGGAGAACTCAAAAACTCGCTCCTTCCGGGGCAAACGCTCAAGTTCGGGACGAACGGACAGGCGGCGAATCCGTTCGTGATCGTGCAGAACAAACCGGACGGCAAAGTGGATATCGTGTTCCCACCGGACGCGGCCACGGGACCGGCCGTTGCGCCGATACCGCGGAAATAAGGCAGCGCCGCAGGACCCTGGTGACATCGTCCGGGTCGCGGACATCCTGCGGGGCTCATTCGAAAAGACGGCCACGGAGGAGCAAAGGCGGAAGCCTGTGCTGCGAGCCGGATGACTGCTACCGATTTCCTAAACCTGCTCATCTCCTCACTATTGCTTGCGGGCACGTATGCGGCCATGGCAGTGGGCATGACGGTGATCTACGGGGTGATGAAAATCGTGAACCTGGCGCACGCCGGGTTCCTGATGCTGGGCGCGTATTTTGTGTACGAGCTGCATGAGCGCGCAGGGATCCATCCGCTCGTGGGTGTGGTCCTGGCATTCCCCGCGTTTTTCGCCGCGGGAGTGCTGGTGCACTGGGCGCTGGGACGCGGCGTGCCGGTTTCCGATACGCCTACGCTAGCCTCGCTGCTGCTCATGTTCGGGCTCTGGTTGGTGCTGCAGAACGTGGGCTACCTGGTGTGGGGCACGGACGACCGGTCCATCCTCACGCCCATGACGTTTGCCACCATCCGCTTCGGGGAAATTACGATTCCGAAAATCGGGTTGGTGGTTTTCTCAAGCGCGGTGGTCTCGCTCGCTGCCCTGGAATTCGTCCTGCACAAAACCTGGTTCGGCCGCGCCATCCGGGCTCTCATCCAGAATCGCTATGCCTGCCGCATCGTAGGCATTCCAGTGCAGCAGACGGCGCGGCTCACGTTTGGCCTGGGCATCGCATTTGCCGGGGCCGCGGGTGGGCTGCTGGCGCTGCTGTACCCCTTCAGCCCCGATTTTGGGCGGCCCTTCCTGCTCCGCTCGTTCGTCATCATCGTGCTGGGCGGCCTGGAATCGTTTTCGGGAGTGTTCGTGGGCTCGCTGATCCTGGCGCTGGTGGAGACCTTCAGCATTCTCGTCGTCCCCTCCAGTTACCAGCCTGCCATTTCCTTCAGCCTGCTGGTGGTCGCTTTGATCGTGCTTCCTGGGGGAGTGGCCGGCCTCGTCGCGCGGATGCGGTCCCGCAGGGCGGGATGAGCGGGAACGCGCCACCTGCCGGCATAGGCGCGCGCTCTCTCCGCGCGCTTCCTCCGCTGCTCTTGCTCGGAGTGTTTGCTTCGCTTCCGCTGTTCCATCCCGGCGCCAACAGCGTGAAGCTGCTGTTTATGACCTTTGTGTGGATCGCGGCGAGCGTGGGGTGGAACATTCTGGGCGGATTTGCCGGGCAGGTTTCGTTCGGCTTCGCGGTGTTTTACGGGCTGGGAGCCTACACAACGGCGGTCGGCATCAACTCGGGTCTCAGCCCCTATCTCACCTATCCTTTGGGCGCAGCCGTTGCCGCTGTGGCTTCCCTGCTCATCGGTCTGCCCACCTTCCGCCTCCGCGGGCCGTATTTCGCCATCGCCACCATCGGCGTAAGCGAAGCGGTGCGCGTGGTGATGTCGAACGTCGACTTCACGGGCGGCGCCAGTGGCTATCGCATCGACGAGCATGGGCCCTTCCGCCAGGCGGAGCATTACTACACGGCCCTGGCGCTGGCCGCCCTGGCCGTGGCGGTTTCCATGGCCGTGCGCTGGTCGCGCTTCGGCATGGGATTGCGCGCGATTCGCGACGACCAGGACGCCGCGGCGGACAGCGGCGTGAATCCCTACACCTCCAAACTGGCCGCGCACGCCATCGCCGCGGCGCTCACGGGGGCTGCCGGCGGCGTCTTCGCGCGCTACGCCGCGTTTATCGACCCGGAGGGGGTATTCGGATTTCAGCGCAGCGTGGGGATTCTGTTGATGCCGGTGATCGGAGGCGTGAACACGATCTGGGGACCGGTGATCGGAGGGGGCGTCTACGGCGTGGTGGAAGAGGAGTTGGTGGCGCGCTTTCCGCAGATTCACTTGCTCCTCTACGGCGTGCTGGTGATGCTGATCATTCTGTTCGAGCCGGGAGGAGTGATGGGACTGCTGGAAAGGGCCAGGCGGCTCGTCGAGCGGGGGAGCGACGCATAATGGCGGCCATCCTGACCGTTCGGGACCTGACAAAGTATTTTTTCGGGCTGGCCGCGCTCGATCGCGTCAGTTTCGACATCCGCGAGGGCGAGATCGTCGGCCTGATTGGACCGAACGGCGCGGGAAAAACCACCCTGTTCAGCATCATCGCAGGCTCCCAGCCGCCCACCTCGGGCACCATCACCTTTGAGGGGCGCGACTTCACCGGGGTGAAATCCTTTCGGGCCGTCCATGCGGGCATCGCGCGCACCCACCAGATCACCCGGCCGTTCCATTCCATGACCGTGCGCGAAAACGTGGAGGTGGGGCTCCGCTTCGGACGCGGGCGCCGCGCCCAGAATGTCGAAAAGGAGGTCATGGAGATCCTCGACCTCGTGGGACTGCGGCAGGTCGCCCACATGCCTGCCGTGACGCTCTCCGTGGGCCATCTGAAGCGCATGGAGCTGGCCCGCACGCTCGCCGCGCGCCCCCGCCTGCTGCTCTGCGATGAGGTGTGCGCCGGGCTCACCGAAAGCGAGATGCAGTCCATCCTGGACCTGCTGCGGCAAATTCAGTCTCTGGGCACTACCATCATTTACGTGGAACACAACCTGCGCGCGATTCTTTCCACCTGCCACCATGTGATCGTCCTGAATTTCGGCCGCAAGCTCGCCGAAGGGCCGCCCGAGCAGATGCGCAACGATCCCGCGGTCATTGAAGCCTACATCGGAAAGAAAGCGGAGGCCTGATCCCTTTGCTCCCGCACGAATATCGGGGACGCGGGCGTCACAGCGGCCATGGATGAGTTGCTCAGACTCGAGAATCTGGAACTGGCCTATGGACAGGTCCAGGTGGTGTGGGGCATTTCACTCGCGGTGCCCCAGGGCTCGGTGGCCTGCCTGATTGGCCCAAACGGCGCGGGAAAAACCACCACGCTGAACGCCGTCGTGGGCGTGCTGCCCGTCAAGAGCGGCCGCATATTGCTCCAGGGCCGCGACGTGACGCGCGAGCGCACGTTTCGCCGCGTCAGCCGCCGCCTCGCGCTCATTCCCGAAGGCCGGCAACTCTGGCAGCGCATGACCGTCGAGGAGAATCTGATGCTCGGGGCGTTTCCCGGCAACCTTCGCCGCAAGGCTCCCGACTCCCTCGCGCGCGTGTACAGCATGTTTCCGCGCCTCAAAGAGAGGCGGCACCAGGCTGCCGGCACGCTCTCCGGCGGGGAGCAGCAGATGTGCGCCATCGGCCGCGGCATGATGGCGGACCCCGTGCTCTTGCTGCTCGATGAGCCCTCGCTGGGTCTCGCCCCGCAGTTGGTGGAGGAGGTTTTCGCGCTCATCGGCACCATCGCGCAGCAGGGCGTCACCATTCTACTCGCCGCGCAGAACGCCAACTATGCGCTCTCCGTCTCTCAGTACGGCTACGTGATGGAATCCGGGCGCATCGCCCTGGAAGGTCCCAGCCAGAAGCTGCGCGCGGACGACCACGTCCGGGAAGCCTACCTGGGAGCGTCGGATTCTCCCGCCTGACGGATTCTCCCTGCCTCCGCCCTAACTCTTCTCCGCGGGGTAGATGACCACGCGCCGGCGTTCACCCTCGCCCTCGCTCTCCGTCCGCACGCCTTTCTCATTATTCAGTGCCAGGTGGATCACGCGGCGCTCCCGCGCGGACATGGGACTCATGCGGAAGGGCTGGCCGAGTTCGCGCACGCGCTGCGCCGCCACCTGCGCGGAGAGGCGCAATTCCGCCAGCCGCGTTGCCCGGAAGTCGCCCGCGTCGAATCGCACCAGCTCGTGCGCGCGAGGATCGAGCCGCAGGCAGCGCATCATCAAGTGTTCGAAGGCCAGCAGCAACTCGGCATTGTGCTCCAGCAGGAGTTCCGTGTCCCGTCCCTCGAAGAGCACCGCCACGGCAGCGCCGCTCCCGTCTTTGCCCGCCGCCTCCCCTGTCACGATCTGGAACCGCAACTCCAGCCGCGCCTTCTCCAGCATCGTGCGCACCAGCGGCTCGAGATCCGCGGCGAACGCCTGGGCCTCGAACGTTTCGCCGGTAAAGTAACGAAATGCCATGTTTGCCGGGCCCGCGCGCGGGTTCAGGTGGCCTGTTTGCCCTTCTTTTCCGCTGCGCTCTTCTTCTTGCCCTCGCCCTCTTTCGTCGGGGGCAGCATGCGGTACAGGAACCACTGCTGTGCCGTGCCCACAATGTTGCTCGACAGGATGTAGAGTACCAGCCCGCTCGCCAGGCGCAGGAACATGAAACCCATGAGCAGTGGCATGTAGTTCATCATGCGTTGCTGCGCCGGGTCGGTAGTGGGCATCGGAGTCAGTTTCTGCATGAAGTACATGGTGATGCACATCAGAATCGGCAGAATGTAATAGGGATCCTTCGCGGAAAGATCGTGCACCCATCCCAGCCAGGGCGCCTGGCGCAGCTCGAAAACTACGTCCAGCATCCGGTAGAGCGCAAACCAGATGGGCATTTGAATCACCGTCGGCAGGCACCCGCCCATCGGGTTCACCCCTTCGCGGCTGTACACCGCCATCACTTCCTTGTTCATCTCCTGCTTCCGCGGATCGCGCATCGAATACTTCTTGTAGCGGTCCTGGATCTGTTTGACCTCCGGCATCACCTTCTGCATTTTCAGGCTCTGGTGGAAGCTGCGGTACTTCAACGGAAACAGCACCATGTTGATGACCACGGTCATCAACACGATGGCCCAGCCCCAGTTCGGAACGTAGCGGTGGATCCACTTCAGGAAATCAAACAGCGGCCGGGCGATAATCCCGAACCAGCCGAAGCTCACCAGGTCGGTCAGCGGAGGCCGAATCCGCCCCAGCACGTCCACATCCTTCGGCCCCACAAAGAGCCGCAACCGCAGCGGACTCGCGCTGGGCGCGCTGGCCGCCACTTCCACCACCGGCTCGCTTTGCTTTTTCCCTTCCACCTCCACTTCGCGGTCGTACTTCCAGTCCTCCAGCGTAACGCCCGGCCCGCCATCGGGCAAAAACGCCGCAGCAAAATAGTGGTCCACAATGCCGGCGAAGTCGAAGAGGCCGGGGATGCTCGCTGGCCGGTCGGGATCCTTCTCATCTCCCGCCTTCTTCGGGGCGATGTCGGTCAGCGACCCGTCGCGGCTGTACACCACGCGGACCTGCTCCGGCGCGGCAAAAGCCGTGACGTCGCCGAACCCACCGCGCCAAGCCACGGCGTGCGGCAAAGGCTTCCCGTCGAGCGTTACCGAAGACTCGATCGAGACCACGTAATCGTTCGCAAACTTCAGCCGCTTCTTCACCGCCAGATGGCCGTCGCTCCAGGCAAACTCCACTTCCGCGGGCGCCGGCACGCGGCCCGCCGCCGGCGTCATTTCGTACAGCGCGCCGTTTACCGCGGCTTCCTGCTGCGCGTCGTCCAGAGCCAGCATCAACGGCCACTTGCCGGATTGCTGCGAGACGGGGGCATGCACCAGGTCGAGCGTCTTTCCGATGTCGTCTTTATCTTTCGTCAGTTGCCAGCTCCGCACGCTGGCGCCCCGGTTGGAAAACTCCACGCGGTAGACATTGCTCTCAACGATCAGCTCCTGCTCGCTGGCGGCTGCGAGTGGAGCGGGTGCTGCAACGGCCGAAGCGGCCGTCTGGCCAGCGGCAGCGGCTCCGGCACCACTCCGGCCTGCCGGAGCTGCCGTCTGTGCCGCTCCGCCCGCGGCGGCGGGAGAGGTTGAGGCTGATTTTTGCGCCCCCGGCTGTTCAGCCGGCTGCGTGGACGGCTTTGGCCGGAACAGATACCCCCACACCACGATCACCAGCATCGAAAGTGCGATCGCTGCTACGGTGCGAAGTTCCTGAGAAATTTCCTTCACCGCGCGAATTCCCCTCCGGGCTCTGGTCCGGCCGCCCCGCGGCCCGTCGCCTCTTGATCCGGCGCGGCAGGCTCGATTCGGGCCACGGGCTCCACATCAGCCGCGTCCGGCACCAGGTCCACCCCGCCGGGCAAGAACGGATGGCAGCGCAGCACGCGCCGCAGCGCCAGCCACGTGCCGCGCCGCGCGCCGTGGCGCTCGATCGCCTCGCACGCATAATTCGAGCAGGAGGGATAATACCGGCAGTTGCCGCCCAATAGGGGTCCCAGCCAAATCTGATACGCCCGCACGGCAAAAAGGCAGATTTTCTTCATGACGCCGGTCCCCCGCTGCGCGATGTCCCCGGCCCGGGATTCGCCGGGGAGCCTCCGAAATGCTTCTCCCCACTCTGTGGAACGGGAGAAGGCGGCAGGCAGTTCCGCACCAGGCCCAGCAACTCGTCGCCGACCGACGCGAAATCGGCTTTCGCCACCGATGCGCGCGGATGCACGATGATGTCCCACCCGGATGGAATCTCCCCGCGATGCAGGCGCAGAATTTCGCGCACCCGCCGGCGAATGCGATTGCGTACCACCGCGCCGCCCAGCGCCCGGCCCACGCTCATCCCGAACCGGCTCTCAGCCAGACCGTTCGCGGCAAAGAACACGGTGAACTGACGGCTGGAACGCCGGCGGCCGTTGCGGTACACGGTGTCGAATTCCGCGCGGCGCGTCAGCCGGCCCCCGGCCCCGCCCCTTTGCATTGAGGAGCGCGGCCCCGGCCCGGTGAAGGTCGCGGGGGGCCGCCCGCTAGACGCGCGTGAGTGCGTGGCGCCCCTTCCTGCGGCGCGCCGCAAGCACTTTTCTCCCGCCTTTGGTTTTCATCCGTGCGCGGAAGCCGTGGGTCATGTGGCGACGGCGCACCTTGGGTTGAAACGTACGTTTCGGCAAAGAACTCTCTCCTCGCTGGGGATTGGCGCCGCGACTCCACAGGCTGAGCCGGCAGACTTAGGCGAAACAAACAGTGTAAACGCCGCGTCCAAAGCGGTCAAGGATGGTTGGTGAGTGGGAGAGCCTAGGCACATCGTATCCCCCGGCGCCGCTCAAGTGCATCAGCCCCAAGCGGTTGGCTGGACTCCCGCTCCGTGGATGGTGCCCGGCCAGAGTGGCGTGCGCAAGCCGGGGAGGCGGCGTATATTGCCTGGGCACAATCGCTCGATCGTTCCCCTCCCAAATCTGGGAAAGCTGCGATGTGCGGGAGGTGCTCGCGTGAAGATGGCCGCTCGGATATCGCTGACGCTGTCTCTGCTCACCACGTTTGCGGCGGGGCTGGGCGCGCAGACCAAACATACTCCCTCGCTCGAGGAGTCTCTCGGACTCAAATCGCTGAGCGGCGGCAGGATTTCTCCCGACGGGCGGTTCATCGCCTATCGCGTTCGCGAGACGGATTGGAAGGACAATTCCTACGTTCGCCAGATCTGGCTCGTGCGCGTCGCAACCGGCCAAAGCATTCAGCTCACTCGTGGCAAAAAGTCCAGCGATGCTCCCGAATGGTCGCCCGACGGCCGCCTGCTCGCCTTCGTCACCGAGCGGGAACCCAACGCGATCCTCCCGGAAGAACCGAAAGACACGAAGAAAGAAGACACAACGCAGGAGAAGAAAGACGCAAGCACCTCCAGCGGCAAGCCAGCGCCGCGCCAAATCTGGATCATCTCGCCCGAGGGCGGCGAAGCCTGGCAGCTCACCGAGCACCCCACCGATGTCGGCAGTTTTCATTGGTCCAAGGACGGCAAGCAGATTGCTTTCACCGCCGTGGCCGCGGAATCCCAAGCCGACAAGGAGCGCAAGGAAAAATTCAGCGATTACGAAGTGTTCGAGCAGGACTTCAAGCAGCACCAACTGTGGACCGTGGACGTGGCTGCCGCCGAAGCAAACTTTCTTCCCGCCAAGGCGCGGCAGATCACTCGCGATTCCTCTCTCAATGTCACCGCATTCTCCTGGTCGCCCGACTCCACGCGAATCGCCTTCAGCGCCACGCACTCGCCGCTCCTGGCCTTCTCGGGGGACGAAGACGTCTACCTGGTCGATTTGGCGCACGACAATGCCGTCCACCCCATCGTGGCGCTCGAAGGCCCGGATGGCGATCCCGTATTTTCTCCCGACGGCAAACAGATCGCCTTCTCCACCGCTCTGGCCCAGCCCTACTACTACTACGCAAACAGCCATATCGCCGTCGTGGACGTGGAGCGTGTGCTGGCCCATCCCGCGAAGGTCCCGGCCGATGTGCAGGACCTCACCGCCAATTTCGACGAGGATCCCCACCTGCTGGATTGGGGGACGGACGGAATCTACTTTGGCGCGCAGCAAAAAACAGCCACGCACGTGTTTCGCCTGAACCCGCAAACCCGCGAGGTGGTGCGCGTCACCGCCCCGGATGCCTGGAACGTGGACGACGCCTCCTTCACCCGCGATTTCAAGACCGTGGCCATCACCGCCGAAGACGCCACGCACATGGCGGAAATCTCTGTCTCTCCCGTGGCCCCGTTCTCGCCCCGCAAGCTCACGGACATGACCGCGCAGGTGCGTGACTGGACGCTGGGCACAGCGGAAGTCGTATCGTGGAAAAGCCAGGACGGCACAACCATCGATGGCGTGTTGCGAAAGCCCGCCGGCTACGATCCCGCGAAGAAGTACCCGTTGCTGGTGATGATCCACGGCGGTCCCACCGGCGTTTCCGAGCCCATTCTCTCCCCCGGCGACACCTACTACCCCGTCCAGATCTTCCTATCCCGGGGCGCGCTGGTGCTCCAGCCCAACTATCGCGGCAGCGCCGGATATGGCGCGGCCTTTCGCGCGCTCAACGTCCGGAATCTGGGCGTCGGCGACATGTGGGACGTCATGAGCGGCGTCGATTCCCTCATCGCCCGGGGAATTGTCGACCCCGAGAAGCTGGGCTCCATGGGCTGGTCCGAGGGCGGATATATTTC